>CAZZDO010000300.1:0-6638 GCA_964653205.1 uncultured Armatimonadia bacterium
GGCCTGGCCGCCTGGATGGTCTCGGTCTGTACGGGCATCCCTCTGCTGGCGGTCGTCTACGGGGAGGAACTGTCCGCTTCGCGGTGCTACCGGAACCCGCTCAAGCGCTGGCTCAAGCATCTGTTCATCCGCCTGATCCTCCGCCGCGCGCGCGGCGTGCTGGGCATCTCGGACTTCACGCTCGACCTGGCGCGCTATTACGGGGCGCGCCCGCAGGCGCTGTTCAAGATTCCGCCGCCGGTGGGCGAGGACTTCGCTCAGCCTACCGAACTGAGCCCCGAGTTCCGCGCCTGGCGCGCCCGGAAGTCCCTCATCCTGCTCCAGACCGGCCGACTGACCCGCCGCAAGGGGCACCATCTCGTGCTGGCCTGCCTGCCTGAGCTGCTGCGGGAGTTCCCCGACCTCGGCTATGCCATCGTCGGCCGGGGCGAGGAGCAGGACGCGCTCCGCCGACAGGTGGCCGACCTGGGCCTGCAGGATGCCGTCTACTTCGCCGGGCCAGTCAGCGAAGGCGAGTTGGCCGCCCACTATGCTGACGCCGATCTCTTCACCATGCCCCACCTGGAGCTGTCTGACGGCGATACTGAAGGCTTCGGGACCGTCTTCCTTGAGGCTGCAGTCTTCGGCCTGGCCGTCGTGGGCGGGGATGCCGGGGGCGTGGCCGACGCCATCGTGCAGGACGTGACCGGCCTCATGGTGCCGGCTGACGATCTCGCTGCGCTACGCGGCGCTCTGGCCCGTCTGCTGCGCGATCCTGACCTGCGCAAGCGAATGGGAGCGGCCGGACGGGCCCGCGTGGCAGCGGACTTCCAGGCGGCGCAGGCCAGCGCCGACTTCCGCGCCTGGTGCGAAGGCTTGCTGGGGCTGGCCCCGCCCGTCGGTTGACACTCCCCGAACCGCCCCTTATACTTCGTTCACACGCCCCCCGGGCCGGGTGCGGTCTGACACCCCGGCCGACCATCGCCAGAGATCGAGGCCCCGGTGTTCACCAGCTACGCCGAGTACGCGCAACAGAGCGGCTGGGAGGAAGGGCGGCGGCTGCTGGGCCTGGCTGGCCGCACCTGCTTCAACGTGTGCGAACTCCTCGTCGAGCGGAACTGCGAGCGCGCCCCAACGCAGACTGCCCTGATCGCCCGTGACCACCAGGGCGGCCGCCGCGTTGTGGACTTCGCCCAGTTGCGTGTCGGCGTCGGCCGCTTCGCCAGCGTCCTAGATACGCTGGGTGTCCGGAAGGGGGACCGGGTCTTCACCCTCCTCGAACCCGTGCCGGAACTGTACTTCGCCATTCTGGGCGCCATCCGCGCCGGGGCCGTGGCCGGACCGTTGTTCCCTGCCTTCGGCGTCGAGGCTGTCACTGAACGCCTCGGCAACGCCGAGGCCCGCGTGCTGGTCACTAACGCCCGGCACTTGCACAAAGCCCGGCAGGCCGTGGCCAACGTGCCCAGCGTGGAGGCCCTCCTGGTCGTGGGGGAGGCCGACCCGGCGGCGGGCGAACTCGATCTCGCGGCCCTGATGGAGGCCGCGGACCCGGAACGAAGCTGCACCGCCACCACGGCGGACGACCCGATGCTGCTGCACTACACCAGCGGCACCACGGGCAAACCGAAGGGTGTGGTGCACGCCCACGAGGCACTCGTCGGGCATGCCATCACCGCCCGGGATGTCCTCGACCTCAGGCCCGATGACTGCTACTGGTGCACGGCTGACCCCGGGTGGGTGACCGGCACCTCGTACGGCATCTTCGGCCCGTGGGCCAACGGCGTCACCCAGGTCACCCTGGCTGCCGGCTTCTCTTCCGACCTGTGGTACCAGGTCCTACAGGAAGAGCACGTCACGGTCTGGTACACGGCCCCCACCGCCTTGCGCATGCTCAAGCGCGACGGGGCGGAGGCCGCCGCCCGCTACGACCTCAGCAGCATCCGGCACATCTGCAGTGTCGGCGAGCCGCTCAACCCCGAGGTGATTCGCTGGGGGGAGGAGACCTACGGCCACACGATCCGCGATACCTGGTGGCAGACCGAGACCGGCTGCATGCAGATCGTCAACACGCCCTTCATGCCCGTCCGCCCCGGCAGCATGGGGCGCCCCGTCGCCGGGGTGACCGCCGCCATCATCGCGCCGGACACCTTTGAACCGCAGCCCCCGCAGACCGAGGGTCTCCTGGCCTTGCGGCCCGACTCGCCGGCGCTCTTCCGCGGGTACTGGCGCAACGAGGCCACTACCGCCTCCAAGTTCCGCAATGGCTGGTATCTCAGCGGCGACCGGGCCTATGTGGATGAGGATGGCTACTTCTGGTACCTCGGGCGCGACGACGAGGTCATCAACACCTCCGGCCATCTCGTGGGACCGTTCGAGATTGAGAGCGCCCTGCTGCACCATCCTGCCGTCATCGAGGCGGCGGCGTTCGGCATTCCGGCCGACGACGTGGGTGAAGCGGTGGCCGTCAGTGTAGTGCTCCGGGCTGGGCACGACGTCGCTCGGGAGTTGCCGCGCGACCTCAAGACGCTGGTGCGCCGCCAGGTGGGGGCCTATGCGGTGCCCCGCGAGATCATCATCGCCCCGCGGCTGCCCAGGACCCGCAGCGGCAAGATCATGCGCCGCGTCGTGCGCGCCGAGTACCTCGGACTGCCGGTGGGCGACCTGTCCGGCCGGGACAACGACTGACAGAGAGAAGGCCGCCTGTGGAGCTACGCGACTCGCTCATCCAGTACATCAAGGAGTACCTGGCCGAGGACCCGGACCAGATTGAGGGTGGAGCGCAGCCGCTCATCACCAGCGGTCTGCTCGACAGTCTGTCTTTGGTAGAACTTCAGGCCTTCTTGGACGAGGAATGGGGTCTCCGTGTGCCCGATGAGTTCATGACGGTGGCCAACTTCGATACCCTCGACGGCATGGTGGACGCCATCAACCGGTACGGGGAGAAAGGCGCCGCGGACACCGGCTAGGTGCCGCCCGCCCCACCCCCATGAACTTCACCTCTCTAACGTTCGCGTTGCTGGTGGCGGTCGTCTTCGCCGTCTATTGGCGGCTCCACACGCCGCGGGCGCGCAACGTCGTGCTGGTCCTTGCCAGCTATGCCTTCTACGCCTGGTGGGATTACCGGTTCTGTGCGCTGCTGGCCTTCTCGACGCTCGTGGACTATGCGGTCGGTCTCGGGCTCGGCCGCGCCACTGCCCCGCGTCGCCGCCGCTTGCTCCTCGTTACCTCGCTGGTCACGCAGTTGGGGCTACTGCTCGTCTTCAAGTACTTCGGCTTCTTCGCCGACAACCTCACCGCCCTGCTCAACCTACTGGGCCTGGCGGCGCCCCCGCTGACCCTCCGCCTGCTGCTGCCGCTGGGCATCAGCTTCTACACGCTCAAGACCCTCAGCTACACCATTGACGTCTACCGGGGGCAAATGCAGCCGACGGCCAGCCTGGTCGAATACGCGGCCTTTGTGTCCTTCTTCCCCCAGCTCTCCGCCGGTCCCATCGAGCGCGCTGCGCGCCTGTTGCCGCAGTTGCGCGAGCTACGGGTCTTCGACCGGGCCCAGGCCGTGGACGGGTGCCGCCAGATTCTCTGGGGCTTCGCCAAGAAGATCGTCATCGCCGACCGGCTGGCCAGCTTCGTGGAAGTCACCTACTCCACCCCGCACGCCAGCACCGGCCCCCAGGTACTCGCCGCCACCTTCTGCTTCGCCATCCAGCTCTACTGCGACTTCTCCGCCTACTCCGACATCGCCATCGGCGTGGCGCGGCTCTTCGGCTTCGACACGATGCGCAACTTCGCAGCGCCGTACTTCTCGCAGAACATGGTGGAGTTCTGGCGCCGCTGGCACATCTCCCTATCGCTCTGGCTGCGCGATTACGTCTACACGCCGCTGGACGGCGCCGGCCTGGGGCGGCGCCTGCCCTTGCGCTGGCGCCTGGTGACCAACACCCTGATCACCTTCCTGATCAGCGGCCTGTGGCACGGCCCGGCCTGGACGTACGTGATCTGGGGCGGGTTGCAGGGCCTGGGGATGGTCCCGACGCTGCTGGCGCGCAAGCCACGGGTGCTGCGCGCCACCCAGGTGGCCGGCGGCCCGGGCTTCGTGCCCAGGCCTGCGGTGGCGGCCCGGATGCTCGCGACCTTCCTGTGGACCTTGCTGGCGTGGGTGTTCTTCCGGGCGGCCAGCGTGCCCGATGCCCTGCACCTTCTGGGCGCCCTGCCTACGGGCTGGGCCCCCGCGGCCCTGCGCACCCACCTGGGTTCGCTCGTGGTCAACGTGGGGATGGCGGGCGGCTTCCTGCTCCTCGAATGGTTCGTACGCAGCCACACCCATCCGCTGCAACTGCTCGACCGCTGCCCGCGGGCGGTGCGCTGGGGCGTCTACACGCTCCTGCTGTGGGGAGCGATCTTCACGGCGGCGGTCGTTTCGGGGCCCTTCTTCTACTTCCGGTTCTGAGGCACGTCATGCGCGCTTTCGTATGGCACATCAGTCTGTTCATCGCCCTGCAAGCGGCGCTGCTGCTCGTGCAACTACCGCACTGCCAGCTCGACCCCAATGCCTTCCTGCGGGCCATCACGGCCAAGATGAACCGCGTCGAGCAGTTCGCACCCCCGCGCCTGATGCTCCACGGCGGCTCGAGTGTCGCCTTCGGTACAGTCTCGCCGGAATTCCAGCGGATGGTCGGTCTCCCCACCATCAACCTCGGCACCACCCGGGGCGAAGGCCTCGAGTTGTGGCTTAACGAACTGCGCTCGCTTGTGCAGAAGGGCGACGTCGTGGTCATTTCCCCGGAGTACCACCTGTTGGCCGCCGGCGGCGCCCCCACCGGCATGACCGTAGCCTTCGCAGTCGAAGCCAACCCGCGCCTGCTCCGGCTCATCACGCCCCATCAAGTCGGGCAGATGATGGATGACTCGGTCGGCATCGTCCACTCGCTGGTGATGCGGCAACTGCAGACCCTGGGCCTCTCCCGCGCCTGGGTGGCCCCGCCCTACACGCTGGACTCCTTCAACGAATACGGTGATGTCGTGGCGCACTACACCATGAAGCGCAAGGCCTTCCCGCCGCAGCACCTGCTTGCACCGCCCCCCTGGCGCCTGGCGTCCGCGGTCAAGGCGCTCAACTCGTTTGCGGATGACTGCCGTCGTCGCGGCGCCCGGGTTTTCCTTGCCTATCCGGCCGTACCGGCCTCGCTGTACCCACCCGACCGCGAGCGCCTTGAGTTCCTGCACCGGCAGGTGATGACCACGCTGCGGATACCCCTGCTGAACACCCCTGCGGAGGCGGTGCACCCGGACACGGACTTCTTTGACACGGCCTATCACCTCACGCGTGAGGGCGCCTTACGCCGCAGCCGGCTACTGGCCGAACGCCTCAAGGCGGCCCTGCACACCCCTGACTAACCGCCGCCACGCGACCACAAACACAACGGCGCCTGCTTCCCGGGGGAAGCAGGCGCCGCACGTTCCGACGACGATTGTGCCTACACGAGCATGTCGCGCTGCAGCACCGTCCCGGCCACCACGTCCGTGCTCAGCGTGCGGCCGATGATCTCCTCCAGCATCGCCGGCGGCAGGCCCGTGCCCGGGCGAATGATGGCCAGCATCTCGGCCGTCAACTGCGTCCCCGCGGCCTGATCGGAGCCCACAACCAGGCTCTTGCGGGCCGCGGCCGCCGTATCTCGCTCCGCCGCGACAGGTACCTTGCGCCCGTCCCCCAGCGCCTGCTCCACTTCCCGGATGCCGCGGATCAACGTCGCCAACTCCCCCGGCTCCAGCGACGCCGACTGGTCGGGCCCCGGCAGGTGCCGATCCACCGTGAAATGCTTCTCGATGATCCGTGCTCCCAACGCCACCGCCGCCATGGCCACGCTCAACCCCGCCGTGTGGTCCGAATACCCCACCGGCAGGCCGAAGGCGTGGGCCAGCGTCTGGATGGCCCGCAGGTTGGCCAACTCCGGCGCCGTCGGGTAGCAGCTCGTGCAGTGCAGCAGCACCAGCTCGCGGTTGCCGCAGTCCTCGATCGTCTTGACCGCGGCCTCCACCTCCGACAACGTGCTCATCCCCGTGGACATGATGATCGGCCGCTGCTTGCGCGCCAGGTGCGCCAGGTACGGCAGGTTAGTCACCTCGCCCGACGGGACCTTGAAGATGGCAATATCCAGGCCGTCGAGCATGTCCGCGCTCTCTTCGTCGAAGGGCGTGGACAGGAACATGATCCCCCGATCCCGGCAGTGGTCCATCAACTCCCGGTGGTGCGCCGCGGACAACTCCAGCTTGTGCAGCATCTCGAACTGCGACTCACCCGAGCCGGTTGCTGTGGCCTGGTACTCCGCCTTCGGCGCCGACCGCGTGACCAGCCGCTCGGTCTTGAACGTCTGGAACTTGATGGCATCGGCCCCCGCGTCCGCGGCCGCGTCTACCTGCCGCTGTGCGACGGCGATGTCACCATTATGATTGACTCCCGCCTCCGCGATCACGAATACGTGGTCGGGAAGCCAGGATAGGGTTGGAGGGTTCGGAAGCCACATGTCAGCCATCCCCATGGAAATACTCGGGCCCGCAAGGCCCGGACCGTGAGCGCCCGCTAACCGGCTGCCGCCCATGGCGGCAGCTCCGGGGTGCGGGCGCGCAGAGTCGCCAAACGCCACAAGCACTCGGGGAACAGG
>CAZZDO010000301.1:0-4740 GCA_964653205.1 uncultured Armatimonadia bacterium
GCTGCAGCCTTAGTGCCGCGTAGGCGGGTTCGTCCCCGAACCCGCAGGTCGTGTGGCTTGAAATGTGGGTTCGAGGACAAACCCACCTACTTTGCCTCCGGCAGCAACGCAAACTCCCAGATCGTCGGCCCCTCGGTCGCCTGCAGGATGTTCAGCCGCACCCGCCGCACGACGAGCGGCTCGAAGCTCGCCTGAAGCTTCTCCCCCACGGTCGTCCCCGTGTAGAACGGCCGCCGCTTCCCGCCCTCCTCCACCTCGAGCTGGAACTTCTGGACGCGACTGCCGCAGGCTTCCATCAGCCGGAAACCCGTCACGATCCGCGGCCAGCGTAGGTCCACCTCCAGCCACGCCTGGTGCGTACCGCTGTCGGTCGCCCAGCGCGTGTGCTCGTCGCCGTCCAGTGCGCGCTCCGGTGCGTACTCATCCATCTGGTGATAGGTGTTGGAGGCCGTGATCTGCTCGTCCGTGGGCACGGTGATCGGGGCGAGGCCCATGACGTCCCCGGCCAGCTCCAGCTTCACCAGCGTGTCAATCGCATCGGGCTGCGCGGGCTTCAGCCGCAGCACGAGCCGGTCCGGCCGGCGAATGACCCGCACCGTGCCGCCGGTGAGCAGCGTCGCCGCCGTCACCCGGCACGGCAGCCCCGGCAGCGACACTCGCTCCTCGGACCGCAGCAGGTGCAGGTAGATCACGTTCCCCCGCCGCGTGCTCGCCAGCCGCCGCGTCGGCTTGTACGGCCCCCCGCGCGTGCCGTAGATGCTCTCGCCATACCGCGCCAGCCACGCCCCCATCTCCCGCAACCGCTGCGCCTGTTCCGGCTCAATCTCGCCCTGCGCGTTCGGCCCCACGTTCAAGAGCAGGTTCCCGTCCCCGCCGGCGCACAGGACGAGCGTCTGCACGCACTCCTTCAGCGTCTTGACGCGGTCGTCAGGCCGCCACGCCCACTGCGTGCCGATGGTGATGCAACTCTCCCACGGCGGGGACATCTGGAACACGCCGACGCGCTGTTCGGGGGTCGTGAAATCCCCCGGGTTCGCGCACCGGTTGTTGATGAGGATGTCCGGCTGCAGCGACCGCACGTAATCCACGACCTCCTGGCCGCGCTTCGCGTCGAAGCCCTGCGAGACATCGAACCAGAGCACTTCGAGCGGGCCGTACTGGGTGATGAGTTCGCGCACTTGCGCCTTGAGGTACCTCGTGTAGGCCTCGAGGTCGGACTGCTCCTTCTTCACCTTCCCGCCCGGGCCGGTGAAGGGGAAGTCCGGGTGGTGCCAGTCGCACACGGAGTAGTACGTCCCGAAGCGCACGCCATGCCGCTTGCACGCCGCCGCCAACTCGCCCGTCACATCCCGCCCGAAGGGCGTGTGCATGATGTTGTAGTCGGTCTGCTTCGTGTTGAAGTTGCAGAAGCCGTCATGATGCTTGGTCGTGAACACCATGTACTTCATGCCCGCGTCATGGGCAAGCGCGGCCCACGCATCGGCGTCGAACTTCACGGGGTTGAAGCGCTGATAGAGGCGGTCATACTCCTCGGTCGGCGTCTGGCTCCCCCGCGACCAGCCCACCTCCCGCCCAGTCAGCGACACGGGCCCCCAATGGATGAACATCCCAAACCGCGCCGCACGCCAGGCTTCGAAGCGGGCCTGGTTGGCCGGCGGGGTGGTCTGCGCAAAGGAGGGCCCTATGGCGAGAAAGGCCCACAGCCAGAAGTAGTTGTGTCTCACGCCTCGCCGCTCCTTGGATGGGCTACGCCACGACCGACCGAGTGGACACCCTACGACGCCGCTATCCCGATCAGTGCGAGTAGGAAGGGGAAGATACTGAAGAGCAGCCACAGCCCGGCCACGGCGAAGAAGCCGATGATGTCCAACCACGCCAGTATCTCAGCTCCCGAGTTGCGCATCCCGAAGCTGCGGGCTGCTGCTGCCTCTTTGAGCGCCAGGATGCCGAACAGCAACCCGCAGAAGAACAGCCCGATGATGGCGTAGGTCATCGCACGCTGACTATGGCGTGTCCCCTCGATGGCCCAGAGCTGTTGCGACAGGGCCGTGAGGGCGTCTGTCGGTGCCGGTGCGGTCGGCGCGATTCCGGGAGGCCACTGCTGCGCCGTGGGCGGGAGAGCCTGCGGGGGAACTGCAGGTGGCTGCACGGGCGGGGGGGCCGCTGGCCACTCGACCGCAGGATAATCCCGCGGCGGCGGCTGAGGGGCGTACGGCTGGACTGGCGGGGGGCCGCCTTGCAGCGCCGGAGCAGGCGGCATCTTGCTCCGTGATTGCAGTTGGCGAATTGCTCTAGGCGGCAGTTTCCTGGACAGTCTGGTCCCCCTCCCTCAAGGCCCTGTGGAACGTGCCCCATCAACCCACCAGTTCGCCGGCGGCTTGCACGGCACCTGCCGCGGCCTCTGGCGCCCCTGGGTAGCCCCCGCGCCGCCCCCCTCATCATTCATCATTCCGCACTCATCGCTCGACGTTCGCCTCCCCCTCCTGCTTCGCCCACAGCCCCTCCAGGCTCTGCGCCACCGGCGCCGGGCAGCGCTGGAAGATGTTCTGCCGGATCAGACTCCCCGGCACGCGCCCCAGCCGGTCCGGCTGTAGCGCGATGGCCACGCTGTCCTTCTCATCAAAGCCCGTGAACCGGTTGCCGATCAGGTCGCACCGCCCCGTCAGCAGCAGCGCCTGCTTGACGCCGGTCGCCTCGCCGCGGTCAATCATGTTGTGGCGGAAGACCGTCGTCGGGCTCCCCCAGATGTTCAGCGCGACCGGGTTCAGGCAGCCGGTGATGACGTTGTCGTGGAGGTTCCAGTTGGCCGACGGCGCGAAGACCTCGAACATGTCCCCGGTCTTCAGCGGGGTGGCGGCCGTGAGCTTGAACTGGTCCGTCTCGCGGTCGAAGGGCCCCATCACGACCGGCCCTTGCAGCTTCCCGCCGCTGATCCACACGAGGTTCCAGCCCTCATAGCGCGCCGTCTTCCGCCGCGGCAGCGGCACCCGCCCGCCCGCGGACTTGAACGTCTGCGGGTCAATGATCTCACCCACGCGGCTCTGCGCCGTCAGCCCCGCGATGCCGGCGCCGCAGTTGCGGATGAGGTTGTCATGGACGATCAGGTTGATCGCCGGCTCGACGACCTCCAGCCCCGTCACCTGCGGGTCGCACGCCCCGCGCACATACATCTGGTTGTCGCTGACGATCGTATTCTCGGCCCCGAGCACCTGCACGCAGTGCCGCCGCTTGCTCGTCGCACCGACTTCGGTCATGTCGAAGATGTTGCCGCTCACGTTCGTATACGCCGACCCCAGGTGCGTCGCATCACCAATGCCCCACACCTCGACGGCATCGGACCCGAAGTTCACGAACAGGTTGTTCGTGATGCACACCTCCACCGCGCCGCACGCCGACCGAATCGCGCACCCGCCGTACGGCACCACGCTCTCGAACACGTTGCCGCTGATCACATGCTGCGCCGTGCCGAGGATCTCCATGTTCTCGCTATGGTCCGACGAGTTGCCGATGGCCACCGTCCCGGCGTTGCGGATGTAGTTGTTCTGGAACTTCACGAACCGCGAGGCCCCCTCCCACGCGCACCCGCCCACATCCACGATGCGGCAGTTGACGATCGTCGTGCCCTCGGCGTAGTCGTTGTTGTTGAAGGCGTTGCGCCCGCAATCAATCGCCCAGCAGCGGTCGTAGATGATGGACTTGGAGTAGTTCGGCGGCGGCGGGTTGTTGCCCGACCGCCCCGGCCCGCCCGACCAGAACGCCTCCAGCGACATCCGGTAGGCGTGCACGTTCTGCACCAGCACCCGCTCGGTGCCAATGACCCCGGTGGCGAAGCTGGTCTTGAGGTCCTGGCCCCAGATCCCCCGCGACCCCAGCGTGCGGAAGTGCCCGCACTGGTCGCGGTTCTCAAACCCCATGTTGCCGATCATCTTGAAGTCGCGCACGGTGCACTCGCTGCCGCCCCGCATCTGTACGCAAAGCCCGTGGCCCTCGGAGATGTCCAGCACGGTCTGCTCGCCGTCCTGCCCGGCGATGACGAGGCCCGAGGGGTTCTCGACCCGCAGCCCGGAGGAGAGCCGGTAGTGCCCCGGCGGGATGAAGAGGTTCTTCTTCTCCTTGAGCGCCTGATCCACGGCCGCTTGCAGCGCCGGCTGGTCGCGATGGCGCAGCACCGCGTCCGTCACCGCCCGCGTCGGCGCGTCCTTGAGCGTGATGACCTGGCCCTCGATTCTCTCGATCACGGTCTCGAGCCGGTCGGTGGCGTTGAACGTCGCGGTGTAGCCCTTGTCCCATTCGAACGGCTTGAAGCGGATCTCGAGCCCGCCCGTCAACGGCTGCCAGTCAAACGTCACGGGCGCCTTGTCCTTCCACGTCCGCCCCATGTCGTCGCTCCAGCGGAAGTTCGGCGGCGACACCGGCTCGATGTCCACGACGTACACGCTCCACCCGCTGGCCTTTTCATCCAACCCGCGGATATCCATGACGTCCTTCAGCGCCGGCTTGCCCTTGTAGGAAGCATACGTCGAGCCCGGTCCCCACAGGTGCCCGTTGAGGATGCGTGGGCAGCACTTGGACAGCATCACGCCCTGCCCGACCTTGAAATCGCCCACGTCCTTGACGGTAATGTCCCCGGCGTCGGCCACGGTCGTCGCCACGGTCTCGAACTCCGAGCCCGAGGCCCCGAAGTCCCGCGCGTTGAGCCACGCGATAGCATCCTGCCCCACCGCCGCCGTCGCGATGAGC
>CAZZDO010000301.1:4840-6628 GCA_964653205.1 uncultured Armatimonadia bacterium
ACCCGCTCCGCCGTGTGCCAGCACACATTCGCCCGGGCCTCCTCGCTGAGCTGGTCGAGGAACACGTCGTACCGCTGCATCTCCGGCCCGAGCCGCTCGAAGCGCGTCACCAGGTCCGACCCCAGGCAGATGCGGTCGCTGAACCGCTCGGTCAGCTCCAGCCACGGCTCTTGCGGCTTCCCCTCCGGGCAGATGACCACATCGAAGATGATCCACGAGTAGTCCACCGTCACCTGCGGGTACTGTTCGAGCAGTCGTGTGATCATCTGGTGATAGAACGGCACATTGACCCGCCGCGAAATCCCGCAGTGGGCCAGGATGAACCGCGTGCGCGGGAAGTCGCGCACCGCCTCCTCGAACTCGTACAGGTACACCGGGTGGTCGCTCTTGCTGACGGCGGTCACATTCTGGTGCATGAGCACCGGCAAGTCCCGCTCGGTGGCGAACTCGTAGATTGGCCAGAGCGCCCGGTGGTTGGCGCGCGGCGGCTCACCGTACGTCAGCGCCGTCAAGTCGTCATGTCGCAGCAGCACCTCTCCGATCCCCGCCCACACCTCCGGGTACATGTCGTACATGCGCCGGATGTCGCGCAGCGCCATCTTGTCCACCGGATTGAAGCCGCACATGAGCGGATAGAACCGGTCCCGCTGCTCGGCCGGCAGCGACCGCACCAGCTCGGCCACCAGTACATCGGTCAGCGCGTACGGGTAGCAGCGCGAGTCGTTGGCCAGGTAGTAGTCCGGGGCCTCGCGGTCCCACTCGGCCCACATCTTGGCCACCGGCAGCCCGAAGATCACCGCCTTGCCGATACCCGCGCGGTCCATGCCGCGGATCAGGTCCGCCCCGCCGGGCGTCTCCTGGATGAAGTTCACGACATGCAAGTGCCCGTCAATCATCGGATACTTGCTGCCCGAAAGCGGCGCCAGCGACCCCTGGCGCGACGGGTCTCGCCGCCAGGTATGGATGGTTTCATTGGGCATCGGCGGCCTCCAATCTGCCGCGCAGGCAGGCGAGTTCCTCGGCCTCCAGGTACGGCGCCACGGCACGCAGGTCGCGCTCATCGCGCACGAGCTGTCGCAGTCGCTCGGTCGGCAAGTGCTCCAGCAGCTTGCGGCTCAGCTCCGCCGGCAGCGCCCGCATCAAGCACCCCAGGTCCCGCTCATCGTGCAACACTCCCAGCACATGCTCCCACCCCAAGAGCTCGATCAGCCGCATCTGCCCCGTCGTCTCCAGCGCGTTCAGCGGCAGGCTCAGCTCGTAGCCGTCCTCGAGCAGCCCCCGCAGCGCCTCGCCCCCGAGTAGCTCCAGCGCCATGAGGTCGCCGTGCCCATACACCCACTGCAGCACCTCGGCCAGTTGCTCGGGCGTCTCGATGAGCTGCCGCAAGCCCGCGGCCCCCAGCGCCGCCAGCAGCTTCTCCTCGACCTGCTCCTCGGCCAGCATCGCCAGGATGTCCCGCAGCGCCGGAGCATGGCCGACCGCGGCCATCAGCCCCGGCCCCAGCGCCTCGATCAGGAAGATCTGGTCTTCCGGCGCCAGCACCCGCAGCAGCCCCTGCAGCCGCCTGGGGTTGTCCACCAGCGCGGGCAGGTGCGGCCGCAGTTGCTCCAGCACGGCCAGGTCATGCTGCCCCTGCAACACATCCAGTGCGACCACCAACTCCTCGGCGCTCCCGATGGCCGCGCTCTCGCCCTCGATCTCGATGGTGTATTCGGTCATGTTCCTCCCATCCTTTGTGTCATCATGCCCTCGCCGCCCCGGGGGGGAAGGAAAGGGGAGGAGGGGAGG
>CAZZDO010000302.1:0-5021 GCA_964653205.1 uncultured Armatimonadia bacterium
GGGATGTCCACCGGCACGGTCGCCGTGCTCCCGCCGCTGGGCAGGATCGCGCCATCCGGCCGGTCCGCCGCGTGCGCCCCGGTGATCGTCATCGCGGTGTGGTCGTACACCTTCGCCGTCTTCTCATCCAGGCTGCGCAGCACGACCACATCCGTCATGTCGGTCGCGCGGGGCCGCGTCGCCCACGAATGCACCGCCTGGGACTGCCCCAGCCAATACAGGTCCTCATTGGCGAATGAACTGCTCAGTCCGCCCGCGCCCGGCAGCCGCGTCACCGCCCCGCGGTACTTCCCGAGTTTCACTTCCGTCGGCAGCAGCCCCTTGAGGCCCTCCAACTCCGCCGGCTCCAGCCCGTGCAACAGGATCGTCCCGCCGCGCTGCAATAGCGCCTGCAGTTGCGGCAGGCACGGCTCCAGCCCGGCCACCGGGTGGCACGCGATCAGCAGCTTCACCTGTGCCCAATCGGCCTGCGCCGGGCCCGCCGTGACGTCCGTCGCCTTCAGCCCCAGCCCCTCCAGCACCCCGCGCGTCTGCGCCTCCGGGCAATACAGCGCCGTGCTCACGGTCGTCGGCCGAAAGCTTGCCAGGTAGTCCAGCGCGTTCTGCAGGATGACCCCGGCCGTCGGCTCGACGCCGAGCCGCTCGGCGACGCGCAGTTGCGACATCACCAGCGCGCCCTGCCCCACGGACACGTCCATCAGCGGCGCATGGGACAGCCCCGTCCGGCTGCCGGACACGACGACCGCGCGCGCCCCGCCCTGCGCCGTGCGGGCAATCTCGTTTGCGCTGACATAATTGTCCGTGCGCCACCACTTCAGGTCCCCGGCCCGCACGCCCCGCAACAGCGGATGGTCCGGCAACTGCGCAAAGGTCATCGTCGAGCGGCGTTCCGACAGCGCCACCGGCAGCACGCCGGGCGGCACGGCCGTCTGCTCCAGCACGAGCACTCGCCCCCCGCCACGCACGTAGTCCAGCAGTCGCCCTGTCCCCTCGCGCTTCTCGCCGATCCGCTCCGGCCGGGCGTCAGCCTGCTGCAACGCCCCGGGGCCGACGATCAGTACCTTCACCTCTGCCGGAATGCGCGCCAGGTCCGCCACCGCCTCGGCCTTCAGCCCCGCCGCCGCCAGCTTCGCCCCCAGCTTCCCCGCCGGGTCGTAGAGCCCGACCGGGACGCCGGCCCGCAGCTTCAGCGGCGGAAAGACCGACCACGGCTTGCTGTCCTCGAACACAACCTTCCCCTCGCGCTCGATGGTCACCCGCAAGGCGACCTCCCGCCGCTCCGTCACCGCGGGCAGTGGCACCGCGAACGCAATCTCCTTCCGCTCACCGGGCTGCAGGTCGAGGGTGGTCTCGCCCCGGTCGCGGTCGGTGACCGCTCCTACACCGTCCGTGAGGGCCCACTTCACCGTCAGCTTCGACGGCTCCAGGATGTCGTTGTAGACATCCGCGGTCCGCGCGACCTTCTCCCCGCTGGTGAAGTTGTGGTCATACTCCCGCACGTACGCCGCCACGGGCTGCATCGCGTACCGCTGCGCGACGTACATCGCGTTGCTGTCATCGAGCGGTCCGCCCTCGACCATCGTCCACGGCGAAATGCCGCCGACCTCATAGTACCGGTACGCCTGGATCGCCATGCGCCACGAGTCGGCCTTCGCCTGAATGTGGAAGCGCCGGTAGTCGAGGTACGCGTCATCGCCATGGAACACCGTGTCCCACGACGGGTCCGACGACGGGATCCACAGGAACTCGCCGATGTAGACGGGTTTCTTGCGGTCCCACACCCAGCTCTTGGCGGCTTCGTCGGTCGGGGCGAAGAACTTGTTGAGCAGCGGCTGGTCCATCCAGTACGCGGTGTTGGGCCAGTCGGCGTGCTCGGGATACTCATGCGGGTAGTGCAGCCCGACTACGTCGGCCACGCCGCTCGGGTCGCCGTCGGACTCGTAGAAGATCGGCCGCGTCGGGTCCCACTGCTTCATCAGCCGCCCCATGCGCGCCAACTCCAGCGCCGCCGGCGTCCCCTGCTTCAGCCGCCCGCCGTAGAACTCGTTCTCCAGGCTGTACATCACCACCGACGGCTTGTTCTTGTCGCGGTCCACCATCGCCTTGAGCGCCGCGGCGTAGTTGTCCCAGAACTTGGGGTCGTTGATGCGGTATGTCTCGCGGTCGTTCCACACCGGCCCCTCGGGGATCATCATCAGCCCGACCTCGTCGGCCACCTCATACCACACCTCCGGCCACGGCTGGGTGTGGGTCCGGAAGACCACGCAGTTGGCGTCCTTGATGGCCTGCAGCCGCTGCTTGACATAGTCCCGCGTCACGCCGATCTCCGGCCACCACGAGGTCGCCAGCAGGTTGATCCGCGCGCCGTTGAGGACGAAGCGCGGGCCGTCCACCCAGAACTCGCGGAAGCCGAAGCGGGTGCGCAACTCGTCCACGGGCTTCCCGCCCTGCTCCAGCGTGGTGACGAGGAAGTACAGGTGCGGGTCTTCATGTGACCACAGGTGCGGGTTCGGCCAGGCCATCTCGACGGTCGCCTGCGCCTCACTGTCCGCGGGGACGCTCACGGTGCGCGTCACGGGGAGGGGCCGGCTATTAGCCGGTCCGCCGTCCACCGCAAGCCTCAACGTGACCGTCGCCGCCGCCCCCGTCTCGTTCGCCAGCACATACTCCACCGTCAGCTTCTTCTGCCACACCGACGTCTTGACGAAGATGTCCTTGACGTAGATCGCCGGGTGGCATTCCAGCGTGACCCGGTCCCATGGCCCGTAGTCGCTCGTCCGCCCGCCGACCGGCGACAGAATCTTGTCGCGCGGCATGTCGCGCGGGTCCGCCGGCCGCTGCTTGAGCGTCGAGAAGTCGGTCTCGCGGTCAATGAACACCCCGGTCCAGTCGTGGCACCCCAACTCCAGCCGGTTCGTCGCGCCGACCTTCGCCACGTCCGTGATGTCCACATCGAACGGCTCGTAGCCGCCATAGTGCCCGCCGACCTGCCGGCCGTTCACGCGCACGGTGCTGTTCCATTTCACGCCGCCGAAGTGGATGACGAGGCGGCTGCCCTGCATGGCGGCGGGGATGGTGAAGTCGCGGCGGAACCACGCGCGCTCGTAGTCGAAGCCGTTGAGCACGCCGGGCACGGTCTTCTTCGCCCAGCCGTCCGCGGGCGGCCCGGTGGCGAGGTCCGCGACCTTGACGAACTCCCATTCGCCCCCGAGGTCCACGCTCTGCCGCAGGTCGGCCGGCAAGGCGGGAGCCACGGCGATGAGGGTCAGCATGACGGGGAGCAAGTAGCGGCGCATGGCGATCCTCCGGCAAAGTGTCGGTTCGCGACCGACGCGAGTGGTAGCGCCTTTCCCTGCGCCAGCCGCCCTGCCCTCCGTCCCCGGCAGGGGAACCCTCCTGCTCCGCGAATGTTCTGTACGATAGGCCGTCCTGTCACCAGCCGCCGGGAGGGGTTCCGATGCGTGCTGCCAGCCTCGTCGTGTGCCTGCTCGCGCTCCTCTGTTCCGTCGCCTCAGCCGTGCCGGTCACGGGTACGGTCCATGACGCCGCCGGGAAGCCGGTCGCCGGGGCCACGGTCTACGTGCTGGTCATGAGCGACCGCACGAGCGAGAGCTACCGCGCCCCCGCCCGCCACGTCGCCACCGGCCCCGACGGCGCCTTCACCCTCGACTGGCCTCTCCCCGCCGAACAGGTCGCCTACTTCACCGCCGTCGCCCACAAACCGGGCCTGGCCGTGGACTTCGCCTCCGGGCAGAAGCTCAAGCCGCTCGACTTCGTCCTCAAGCCCGCCGTGCCGATCACGAGCAGCGTCCTCGGCGCCGATGGCAAGCCGCTGGCCGGCGCGCGGGTGACGTTGTCGTCCTGCTACGAGCGCGTCGAGGACAGCTACAAGCATGGCAACATCCCCGAGGCGCTGCAGGACGTGTTCGCTGTCGAGACCGACGCCAACGGCCAGTACACGCTGAGCGTTGTCGCGGCCGGCGTGCGGCCGACGCTGCTGATCAAGGCGGCCGGCTACGGGCACACGCAGGTCTCCTTCGAGAAGCAAGTCGCCCCCCTACGCCTCGAGAAGGCCGGCAGCCTTCGTGGCAAGCTCACCTGTGCGGACGCGATGGTGAAGCTCGCAGGCTGGACCGTGTCCGCCTATGGCGACAACATGCCCTACACACAGGGCCTGCACCGCTATACCTCCGCCACGGCCAGGACGGACGCCGCTGGCGCCTTCGCCTTCGATGAGTTGCCGCCCGCCGACTACCGGATCATGGTGCGCGCGCCGGAGGGTGTCGGCTACGGGACCCAGTCCGGTAAGGCCGCCGTCGCCTCCGGCCAGACCGCCGAGGCGATGCTGACCGCCGAGAAGCTCCTGCCGGTCAAGGGCCGCATCATCGCGGCGGACACGAAGCAGGGCCTCCCCAACATCCGCATCAGCGGCGACCCCGGTGTGCAGACCGCCGCCGACGGCGCCTTCACCCTACAGTGCCTCCCCGGCCCGGTCAGCATCTACGCCTACGACCCGGAGCAGAACTACCGCGCCACCGACTCGCGCACCCCGAAGCAATACACCCTCGCCCCGCCCGGCCTCGATGTCGGCGACATCGCCCTGGAGCCGGCCCTGCGCCTCACCATCCAGGTCGTGGACGAGGCCGGCAAGCCCGTGCCGGGAGCGAAGCTGAACTACCGCCAGTCCGGCGACGACATGCCGCCCTTCGTGCGCGGCGGCACCGCCACCGACGACCAGGGCAGCTACACGCTCAAGGGCCTCAGCACCGACACCCTCGTCGTCTCGGCCGCGAAAGACGACCTCGCCTCCGAGCAGGCGCAGGTGGATGTCGGCAAGCAGCAGGGCCCCCTCAAGCTCGTGCTGCGCCCGGGCCTGATGTGCTCCATCACCGCCGTCCTCCGCGACCAGGACGGCCAGCCCGTGACCGACGCCAACGTGCAACTCTACGAGAGCACTGAGAAGTACGGCATGGAGCGTCCCGTCCCGCCCGCCGACGCGCAGGGCCGCATCAAGGGTGAGC
>CAZZDO010000302.1:5121-6627 GCA_964653205.1 uncultured Armatimonadia bacterium
CACACCGGCGGCCTGCGCTGCACGGCGCAGATGGCCAAGACGGGACAGAACGATGTCGTGCTCAAGGCCCCGGCGCCGGGCCCCCTGACCTACGGCGCGGGCGCGGACGCCCGCTCTACGACCGTTCCGCCGGAGGCCGTCAAGCAGGCCCAGGACCTCCTCCTCGAAGCCCTCGACAAGACCAAGGGCGGGGACACCTGGGACCGCTGGATGCTGCTGCTGGCGCTGGCGAAGCTCGACCCGCAACTGGCCCTGCAGACCGCCGCCGCCTGCGGCGACAAGGACGACTGCATCCGCGCCATCCTGGCCATGCAGCACCTGTGCGACGCCCCCGAAGACGCGAAGGTGATGCTCCAGGCCCTCGACCCCGGGCAGGTCCAGCAGAGCATCATGCACATCTACCGCTACAGCGCCGGCAGCGTGGCCCCCGAACTGGGCGCGAAGATCGGCGAGGCGCTGCTCGAGGCGGCCACGCGCCAGCGCGGCTACGACAGCGTCTGCGGCTGGGCCATGGCGCTGCGGTGGCTGCAGAGGTATGACCCGCCCCGCGCCCAGGCGCTCATCCCCGACTTGCTCCTCCGCGCCCAGACCCTTGGCATCGCCGAACGCGATGCCTACGCCCGCTCGATGGCCGCGCAGATCATCGTCGCGAAGGACCAGGCCGCGGCCCTGGAACTGCTCAGGCCCATCGCCGACGACAACGACCGCGACCGCCACACCGCCAAGCTCGCCGCGCGCCTCGCCGCCGCCGATCCCCAGAAGGCCCTGGACTTGCTCCGGGGCCTCAAGCAGGAGTGGTATCGCGACCGCGAGTTGCCCGAATGCCTCGCGGCCTTCCCGGCGGCGCAACGCGACCTCGCCCTCGCCGAGGCGCGGAAGCTCAAGAGCACGTACGCGCAGGCCCGGGCGCTGGCCAAGCTCGCGCAACTCGTGCCGCCCGACCAGGCCCCCGCGCTGTTGGCCGAGGCCGCCGAAGCGCTGCTGCGCGGCGGGACCCGAGACAACTACCCCTTCGCCGACAACGTCGCGGGCCTGCTCTGCGTCGCGCTCGTGGCGCGGCAGCTTGGCTGCGCGGACTTCCGCGAGATCATGTGGCGCGGCGTATCGGCCTACGACCCCAGCTCAGGCTATGGCTATTCCGACCGCGTCCGCGGGCAGGTGCAGTTGGCCCAGCGGATTGCCGCGGTTGACCCCGCCCTGGGCCGTCACATCCTCGAAATCGCCCTCCAGCGCCTGGGCGACTGGACCAGGCAGGAGGACTACACGCAGCGGAGCATCATCTCGGCCGCAACCGCCGTGGACCCGCAGTGGGGCCTCGCGCTGGCGCGCCAGATGCCGCTGGACCCGGACCCGAGGAAGCGGGACGACTGGGCCGCCGCGATGCGCACCGTGGCCGGGCGCCTGTCCCAGAGCGAAGCCGAGCAGGCCACGGCCCTGCTCCACGCCGACAGCATGGGCCAGTCATGGCTTGCCGAAGACGACCGTCTGGATTAGGATAGAAGCCAG
>CAZZDO010000303.1:0-6584 GCA_964653205.1 uncultured Armatimonadia bacterium
TCCGGCTGGGCGATGAGGGGGCCCCGCGCAAGCAGCAGCACGCCTAGCGCCGCGACAGCGGCAATCACGGGTCGGGTCGGGGTCATCATGTGTGTCCTCCGTCTGCGGCTCAAGTGGAGAAGCCAGGCGAGTCCTTCTCGCCCGACCGGTGCATGACCTTGTGGGCAGTCTCTTTGGTCCTGTACCGAAGCGCCCGTTTCTGCTATCTTTCCTGCGCCGCAAGCGACCGGAGGGCACTGTTGACGACACGTCTGCACTACGGCTGGATTCTACTGGGTATCGCGACGCTCGCCGTCGTGAGCGCCATGGGCGTGGCGCGGCAGGGCTACAGCATCATCCTGCCGGCCATGCAGGACGGGCTGGGGCTGAACAACACCCAGGCCGGGATGTTGGCGACCGCCAACCTGACCGCCTATCTGGTGCTGGCGCTCGTCGGCGGGGCGCTGGCCTCGCACTTCGGCCCGCGGGTCGTCATCACTTCCGGGCTGTTCCTGGTCGCAGCGGGCCTGCTGGCCACCGGCCGCGCCCAGAGCTTCGCCGCCGCGGCTCTCTGGCGGGCCATCACCGGCGTGGGCACCGGGGCCACCAACGTGCCCGCCATGGGGCTCATCTCCGCCTGGTTCGCCCCGAACCGCCGTGGCCTCGGGACCGGCATCGCCGTCACCGGCTCCTCGGTGGCGCTCATCCTGCTGGGGCCGACAGTGCCGCCGGTGCTCGCCGCCTATCCGGGCGTGGGATGGCGGCTGTGCTGGTTCGGCTTCGCGGGCTTCGCGCTTCTGGTGGCCGTCCTCGCGGCCGTGCTGCTGCGCAACCGCCCCGGTCCGATGGGCCTGCGGCCGATCGGGGAGAGCAATACCCCCGCAGACGCTGCGGCACCGGCCGCGCCAGCCCCCGTCGCCGCCCCTTCCTGGCGCGCCGTCTACGCCTCCGGCGCCGTCTGGCACCTCGGCTTCGTCTACATCGCCTACGGCTTCTCGTACATCATTTACGTCACGTTCTTCGTCAAAGGGCTCATCGCCGAGGGCGGCTACAGCCAATCGGCGGCGGGACAGCTCTTCATGGTCATGGGCTGGTGCGCTCTGTTCTGCGGCCTGATCTGGGGTTGGGTCTCCGACGCCATCGGCCGGAAAGCCGCGCTCATCATCGTCTACCTTATCCAGACCGTCGCCTTCGGGCTGTATGCGCTCCATCCGCACCCGCTGGGCTTCACCGTGTCAGCCGTCCTGTTCGGGATCACGGCCTGGAGCATCCCCGGCATCATCGCGGCCGCCTGCGGCGACCTGTTCGGCCCGCGCCTGGCCCCGGCGACGCTGGGCTTCGTCACGGTCTTCCTCGGCGTCGGCCAGGCCGCCGGCCCGACTGTCGCCGGGATGCTCGCCGATGCCCGCCATTCCCTGCTCCCGGCGATGCTGCTGGCGTCCGCAGTCGCGCTGCTGGGCGCGCTGCTGGCGGCGACGCTCCACCCGATCCACGGCAAGCGCCCGGCGACGGCCACCAGCGGAGCCACCGATGGATAGGGAGCGCTGCGTCATCCAGCGCGAGGGCAGCAGCCAGGGCGCGCAGTGGAGCGCCGTCCATCACGGCTACTTTGGCAGCGAGGCCATCGCCCGTCCCCTCGTGGACGCCGTGCTGCAAGCGGTGGACACCGCCTCGCCCACGGTGCTGGCCGATCTCGGCGGCGGCACGGGCTTCCTGCTCGGAGAGGTTCTCAAGCAGCGGCCTGACATGGGCGTGCGCCTCGTCAACGTGGATCTCTCGGCCGACCAGCTCTGCGCCTGCTGCGAGCCGCGCCTGGAGTGCCTGCAGGGCTCGGCCTCGAAGCTCCGCCGCGAGGACCTGGAGGTGGGGGAGGGGCGCCTGATGCTGCTGATGCGGTCGGTCATGCACTACTTCGGCTGCGAGGGGGCGCTGAAGTTGCTCCGCCACCTACGCGCCCAAATGCTGGAGGGTGAACTGTTCGTCCACCAGACCGCCTGCTTCTGGCTGGGGCCCCACCGGCGGTGCATCAACCTGCTCTATCAGCGCATGGCGACCGGCAAGTGGTACCCGCTGGTGGGCGAGTTGGAGTACCTTCTGAACAAGGCCGGCTGGGAGATGCTGCAGGTCGTCCCCGGGCCGCCGCTGGAGCTGGACTCGCCATCCCTCGCCACCCGGTACGACCTCGATAACGACGCCGTGCAAGCCATCCGCGACGAACTGCTGGCGGACTTCGGGCCGCTGCCGCACGTGTTCGAGCCGCACGACGTCGGCTTCACGGCCTGGCTGCACTACCACATCTTCACGTGCCGCGCCGTCTAGGCAGGACGCGGCCCCCCTTTCGGCGAACCTGTCCCCATGCGTCGGCTGTACCCGTTCCTCGCTCTCGTCATCGCCCTCTGCACCTGCGTTCGCTGCCCGGCGGAAGGGACCTCGCGGCTCGTCGGCTACACCTCCTCACTGGACCGGTCAGTCCAGCAGTACGGCATCTACCTGCCGGACGCGCCCGCGCCGTCGCCGGCCGGTTACCCCGCCATCTTCCACATGCACGGCTACGGCTGGTCGGTCAGTGACGGCTTTTCGGACTTCCAGAAGCAGTGGGCGGACGATCAGGGCTGGATTCTCATCAACCTCAACGCGCGGGGCCCACAATTCTACGAGGGCGTGGGCGATGTCGAGAGCCGCAATGTCGTCCGCGACGCCAACCAGCGCTTCGGGCTGGATCTTTCGCGTCTCTTCTTGACCGGCGGTTCGATGGGGGGCACCGGCGCCTACCGCATCGGGATGCGCTATCCTGATTTGTTTGCCGCCTCAGTCGGCGTGGACGGCTGGACGGACTATCGCGAATGGCACACCCACTGGTATGCGCGGACCGACCAGCGCTCGGACATCGAGGAGTTCCGCCGGCCGCTGCTGGAAGCCGCCTCGCCGCTGTACTGGGCCGGACGGGCCCGCTGGACCGCCGTGCAGGCCTCCGTCAGCGGCCAGGACAACGTCGTTCTGCCCGAGAATGGGCTGCAGTTGGCGAACGCGCTCTCGGCGCGCGCGCAGGAAACGCCCGGCGCCTATGCCTCGCGGCTCTTCCTGGACTACAACGCCGGCCACGGCGGCAGCACACGCATGGACCAGATCTACGCGTACTTCCAGAACCGGCAGACGCACCCCAATCCCCCCAGCTTCCTGTGCGAGACCCCGCTGCTGGCCCACGGCGAGATGTACTGGGGCAGCATGTTGCGGCTGAAGGTCCAGGGGGCCACGGCCGCCCTGGAATCGACGGTGGACCCCGGCGAGCCGGCCGTCGTCTCCGTCCGCACGCGCAATCTCAGCACCATCGCGATCTACCTCCAGGCCTCGCCCGCGGCTGACGCTCGCAGTGTGAGCCTGTACGTAGACGGGTTCCTATCCTACCAGGGCCCGCCGCGCACCGTCAGGCTGGAGGCGGACTTCTCCCCGCGCGGCGACCTGTGGGGCTGGGCCGAGCCCACCAATACCCCTTTGGGCCTCGCCAAGACGCCCGAGTTGGAGGGCCCGCTCGGCGAGGCCTTCAAGCGTCCCTTCATCGTCGCCTACGGCACCGACGGGACGCCGGAGCAGGTCAGCCGCAACCGCCGCGAGGCCGAGGACTTCGTCCGCGGCTGGAATGGCTTCATGGTCCACGCCGATACGCTTTCCGCGTGGCCGGAGGAGCGGGTCAGCGCGTCCGATCTCGCCGCCTACTCGCTGGTGCTCTATGGCACCGAGCAGAGCAGCCGGCTCCTGCGTGAGGCCAATGCGCGCCACGAGTTGCCCGTCCACGTCCGTCAGGACGGCATCGTTGTGCGCGACCCCCAGTGGGGCGACCGGGCATACCTGGGCAGCCAGTACGGCGCCTTCCTGTGCACCCCGAACCCCCTGGGCGACTTCCGGCAGACCCTCGTCGTCTGCCGCGGCCAGTGGGCCACCAAGCCGGACGGCTCGAGCCGCCAGGGCCTCGAGTATGACCTGGAGAAGCTCCCGTGGGCCTATCCGGACTACGTCGTGTTCGACACCGACCAGGCGGAGCTGCCCCACGTGCTCAATGTCAACAACAAGCCGCCCGTGACGTGCTACGAGGCCGGCTACTTCGTGGAGGCGGGGTACTTCGACCAGGACTGGCAGCCCTACCGTGCGGCGACGCTGGACCGCGTGCGGGGCCAGGGCCTCGGGACGCGGCTCGTCCATGTCGAAGACATGCAGCCCGGCGATAGGGGCCTGCAGGTGCTCATCGCTGACGCGGGTGGCGCACCTGTTCCCCGGGCGCGGGTGACGGCAAGCGGCTTCGGCGCACGCGCGGTCACCCACTCGGCCGTGACCGGCACGGACGGTCTGGCGGCCTTCCCGTCGCTGACCGGGCCCAGCCCTGCGGCCATCGTCAACGTCATGGCCACCGGGGCCGCGTACGACTGGCAGGCCGACCGCGTCTCGTCCACGCTCCAGCGCGGGGTGGGGCTGGCGGCGCGGGCCGGGGGTCCCGATGAGAACGGCCGCGCGCGACTGACCGTTGATCTGAGCAGCGACCATGAGGAGACAGCCACGATCCGTCTGCTCGTACCCGTGGGCGAGGTGGATCAGCCGGTCCGAGAGGTCGAGTTGGGGGCAGGGGCGAAAGCCTCCGTGGCCCTGGAGTGGCGATTGCCGGGCGTCCCGGCCGGCACGTATCGGGCCCTGGTTGAGGTCGCCGCCCGCAACCGCCCTGTCCGGCTCACGCGCCCCGTCTTCATCACCGCGGGCTTGTGGTCAGATAGCCCGCTGCGGGTGACAGAGTTGGTCCCGGCGGACATCAGCTACGGTGCACCCTGGCAGGCTACCGTGCGCGTCACGAACTTCGGCGCCGAGCCGCAGGAGGCGACCGTGCGGGTGGCTCTGCCGGGTGATCGGCAGGCCTCCGAGCCGCAGGCTCTGACCGTCAAGCCCGGTGAGGAAGCCAGCGTCGTCGTCAAGCAACCCGCGGACACGCCCAGTGTAGACCGGGGCGTCCACAGTGTGCGGGCCGTCGTGGCGGGACACCGCGGCGCGACCGCCACCGGCGAGTTCACAGTGAGATAGGAGAACCTCCCATGACGCGCTTTCTATGCCTGCTGGCCCTGGTGTGGCTGGCGCTTCCGGTCAGGGCCGAGGTGGTCCAGTTGGTGCGGCCCGGAGAGACCCTCCTGACCTTGCAGCCCGGCAGCGCTCGCGCGCTGGTGCGCGAGACGCGCGCGCTGACCTTGCCCGCCGGGGAAAGCTCCGTCAGCTTCTCCTGGAGCGCCGCCAATGTGGACGGGTCGTCGGTGGCCCTGTCACTGGCGGAGGGCGCGGTGGGGGAGGCCTCGCGCATGCCCGGGCAGGACAAGACGCTCGTGTGGCAGGTCAACATGCCGCGCGCCGCGACGACCGCCGCCGTGGTGAGCTACTTCCTCGACGGGGCCAAGTGGCAGCCGAGCTACGTGCTCACGCTCAACGCCGGCGAGGGGCGGGCGCTCCTGGAGAGCAGCGTGCGGCTGACGAACGAGACGGGGGCGCCGCTGCGCGGCGTGTGCGTGCAGATTGGGCCGCCGGGCGTCGCCCTGGCGGACCAGCCGGCCGCTCCTGAGCCTGCGGCGCGCATCTCCGCCACCCCCGCCTCCGCCGAGCCGGGCGCGACCGACACCGTTCCGTACATGTCCATCCCCGACATCCCCGCGGTAATCCACTACACAGTCCAGGCGGAACGTTCGGGGAATGTCGAGCAGGCTCTGCGCCTGGGGCTGGACCAGGTGGGCCTCGCGGCCACGCAAGTGCCGGACGGCCCCATGCTGATCCAGGACGCCGCCGACCCGCAAGTGCCGATCTTCCGCACGCAGCTCGACTTCCAGCCCGGCAAGGAGTTCGAGGTCGCCCTGGGGCCGGAACCTGACATCGTGGTCGAGCGCAAGCTGCTGTCAAGCAAGCGCAACAACCTCGACTTCGACCGCTTCGGGCGCGTAACCGGCCTGGACACGACCGAAGAGTTCCTGATCACGGCGCGCAATCACCTCGACCGTGCCGTCACGCTTGAGGTCGTCGAGACCGTGTTGTCCACGTGGGATCTGAAGGGCCCCGATACGGCAGAGCGCCAGACGAGTTCGGTCCGGTGGGACCTGCCCGTCGCTCCCGGGGCCACTGCCGAACTCCGGTTCTCGCTGGTGAAGCACTCGGGGACCCGCGTGAAGAAGTAACCCCGTCCGCGGGCAGGACCCTCGGCCCCTGCTGTCGAACCTCCAGCCATCGCTCCCGAAGAAGGTGTAGCCATGCGTCCGTTCGTTGGTCTCGCACTGCTGCTGCTCGTAGTTGGTCCTCTGGCCGCCCAGCCGCTGGTCTTTGAGGCCGAGAAGGTCTCCGGCCCGGCGGACGCCTGGGGAGAGAACACCAACCCGCAGGACAAGTGGAACCTGTGGAGCAAGGACAGTGACGCGGAGAAGAAGTGGTCTGGCGGTGTTGTCCTGCAGTCTCCGCAGGTCATGGCGGACCGCGAGAAACCTGAAGACGGCGCCCCCGTCCTGCACACGGTCCTCACCGACATCCCCAAGGGCACCTATGTCATCGAGATCAAGTACGGGCGCGACCTGGGGGTCTCGCTGGACAACAAGGAA
>CAZZDO010000304.1:0-6581 GCA_964653205.1 uncultured Armatimonadia bacterium
CCCGTCCTCCGCCACCCCTGCGAGTTGCGCCACAGCCTCCGCGAACAGTGGCGCTTCCGCCTCGACCCCGACGACGCCGGCCTCGCGGCGGAGTGGTTCCGCCAGCCGGACGGGATCGCCGAGCCCATCGCCGTCCCCGGCTGCTGGCAGGGCCAGGGCTTCGGGCATGAGGGCAACGACGAAGTCTGGGACTTCCGCCTCCAGGCCCGCGTCTTCCGCGCCACGTACCAGGGCACCGGCTGGTATGCCCGCACCTTCCGCATGCCCGACGGCTGGCAGGGGAAGCGGTTGTGGCTCAACTTCGGCGGCGCGCACCCGAGCGCCGAGGTGTGGCTCAACGGCGAGCCCCTCGGCGGCAACGACCTCCCCTTCGTCCCCTTCGGCCTTGAGATCACCGGCCGCGCGCGGCCCGACGCGGACAATGACCTCGTCGTCCGCATCCACGAGCACAACCGCCTCTACGGCCTGGCCTACAACTGGCAGGGGAACTGGTCGGGGCTGTACCGCGATGTGGAGTTGACGGCGATGGGAGCCGGCGGCATCGGCGAGTTGCGCCTGCTGCCCGATGTGGATACGGAGGCCCTGCATGTGTGGGCCGCGACGCCGGGCGCCGCGCCGGGCTCGACACTGCGCCTGGCCGTCGCGCCTGCTGATGGCACCGGCGCGCCGATCTCCGCCGAGTTGCCCGTCGCCGACGGCCTCGCCACCGGCGATGTCCCCGTCCCCGTCCCACATCTGTGGAGCCCGGACAGCCCCAGCCTCTACCGTGTAGACGCCGAACTGGTCGAGGGCGATAAGACCCTCGATGCCCTCACCGAACGCACCGGCTTTGTCAAGCTGGCGGGCGAAGGGCGGCACTTCCTCATCAACGACGAACCGTACTACCTTCGCGGCACCGGCGACTTCATCAGTTGCCCCGAGACCGGCTGCCCGGACACCGACCGCGACCGCTGGCGGCGCAAGCTGCAGGCCCTGCGCGACTACGGCTACAACCAGGTGCGCTGCCAGTCGTACGTCTACGCGCCCGAGTACTTCGACGCCGCCGACGAAGTCGGGCTGCTCATCCAGAGCGAGATGGGCACCCTCGGCGCGTGGGGCAGCCACACCCAGTGGCACATCTACGCCTGGCCCGCGCCGACGGCGGATCACTACCCGACCCTCAAGCGCCAGTGGGACCTCACCGTGCGGCGCGATGTGAACCACCCGTCGGCCTGCATCTATTGCATGAGCAACGAGTTGGGCGCGAGCACGTTCTTCCCGCGCGTGGCGTGGCGCTGCCATGACGACACGAAGGCCCTCAAGCCGCACGCCATGGTCATCTGGACCGACGGCGGCTACCACCCCGACCTGCCCGGAGACTTCATCAATCACACATGGCCCGAGGGGCAGGAGTTGCCCGACAAGCCAGTCATCGAGCACGAGTTCCGCTGGTGGAGTTCGTTCCCCGATGTGCGCATCTCGGACCAGTACAGCGGGGCCATCCGGCACTACGCCGCCGACATCGCCCGTGCCGCTGCCCGGGCCCACGGCCAGGAGCATCTGCTCGAGGCATATGCGCAGACCAGCCAGCGCCTGCAGTTCCTTGAGGCCAAGACGAAGATGGAGCAACTGCGCCGCGACCGGCCGTTTCTCGCCGGCGTCTCGCACTTCAACGCCATGGACGCGAACCCGTCGCCGCAGGGCATCATCACCGAGTTTTACGAGCGCAAGCTCATTGACGCCGCGACGTGGCAGCAGACGATGGGCGACACGGTGGTCCTGTCGGGCCTCGGCTTCGACAACCGCGCGCTGCCGTCGGGAGAGGAGTTCCGCTGCCAGCTCTCCATCTCGGACTTCTCCCACCCGCCCTTCGCCGCGCCGGTGCTGACGTGGACGCTACGAAGCGCCGACAGCGAGGTCGCCTCCGGGGAACTCCGCTGGCCGCACGAGCCCTTCACAACGTGCCCCGTCGGCGAGGCCGTGGCCACGCTGCCCGCGGTCGAGCAGCCCTGCCGCCTGGAGCTGTCCGCCAGCATGACCGACGGCGCGCGCACGGTCACGAACGCCTGGCCGCTATGGGTCTTCCCGCAGGTGGCGGAGGTGCCGGGCGTCGTTCGCTACGCAGGAGGGCGGGCCGTAGGAGCGAGCGCCGTAGGAGCGCCAGCTTCCAGCTGGCACGCATGGCTCAAACAGTGGGAGGAACTGCCCTCCGTAACGGCGGAGGACCTCCCGCAGGACGTCCTGGTGCTAACAGAAGTCCTCGACGAGGCGTTGCTGGCGTTCATGGAGCACGGCGGCCGTGTCCTCCTCGCCGCCACCGAGGGCCTCGTGCGGCCCCACCGCCCGCTGTTCGGCTACGTGCGGCACTACCTGACCCCGCCGGCGAACTACGGGCCGTATGAGGACGGGCAGAATGGGACCATCATTTGCGACCATCCGCTGCTGGGCGACTTCCCCCACGAGGGTTGGGCGGACCTGCCCTTCTTCCGGCTCATTGACGGCGCACCGCCGCTGATGCTCGAGCCCTTCGGCCTGACCGACGAGGACCCCATCGTGCGCTCGATCCACCGCTACCCGGTGCTGCACCCGCTGGGCTATCTCTTGGAGCGTTCGTGCGGGGCTGGGCGACTCATCATCTCGGCCTTTGACTTGCAGCCGTCGTGGCCCGAGGCGCGCTACCTGCTGCGGTGTCTCAGCCAGCCGACAACAGTACCCGCACGGCAACTGACCCCAGAGAACATCGAACGGCTGGCGGCGGCCACGGAACTGTAGCCGCCGCTACGCCAGCCCGAAGATCCGCGCGGCCGTGCCGCCCATCACCAGCGCGCGGAACTCCTCGCTCATGCCGAGGTGGTCCATCACCCGCCGGTAGTCGGTCAGCACGTCCTCCATCATGTCCACCCCCACGTCGGTGCCGAACAGGATCTTCTGGTACGGGTGGTTGTCGCCCATCCGCCCGTATTGCGGGTTCTTGGCCCACCACAGCAGCTCATCAATGAAGGCCGGCGACTTCTTCTTCATCGTCGAGCCGGTGAGGTCGAAGAAGACGTTCGGGTGCATGCGCGCCAGTTCGGCGGCCTCTTCGTACCACGGGTTGCCGAAGTGCGCGCCGATGATGTTCAGGTTCGGCAGCCGCCGCGCGATGCGGTCCAGGAACACGGGCCTCATGCGCGCCATCGAGACGTCCTTCAGGTGCTGGCCGGGCTCCCGCGCCACAATGCCCAGATGGAACAGCGACGGCAGCCCGAGCGCCGCCGCGCGGTCGTAGATGGGCAGGAAAGCGTCGTCGTCGTAGTTCGCCAGCGGCCAGATGAACTTGAGACCCTTGAGCCCCAACTCGTACACGCGGTCCACGTCCTTGACCGTCACGGCCCCGAGCTGCAAGTACCCCAGCCCGATCAGCAGGTCCGGGTTGGCGTGCTGCAGCTCCGCGACCTTCTCGTTGCTGGCCCAATCCGGCGGGCCGGCGCTCATGACGACAACGCGGTCTATGCCCAGGCGCTCGCACTCGGCGCGCAGCTTGACGACATAGCCCTCGGGGTCCCGGGCGGGGATGTGGTGGTGGCAATCAATGACCATGGCAGACCTCCGCGCCGCCGCCAGACAGGAATCGGCCGCGGCAATAGCCAATAGGCGTGGCAGCCAGTCCGTTCGCCGCCGCACGGCGGGTGGCCTTCACATTCCGGGATGTGAGGTGGTGTCACGATGCAGGATAACAAAGGACCGACCGGCGAGGTTCGGCTACAGGACGGCGCAGGTCTGGCCGTGCGCTTCTCGGCGCAGGGGGAGTTACTCTCCGTGGAGCGCGAGGACAGCGCGTGGAGGTTCGCGGCCCCGTGCTACGGCTGGTCGCTGCGCACTGAGTGGGACGACGCCAACCCCGCGATGCTGCGCCCCGGCCCCGCGGCGCGCGTCAGTCAGCCTGACGTAACTCATCTGCGCCTGACGTTCGACCGGCTGCGGTATGACGACGGACGGGAGGTGGCGGCGGCGGTGGAGTTGGAGTGGGAGTTGGCCGACGGCCTGCTCCTGGGCCGCTTCACGAAGCTGGAGCTGCCCGAGGGCCTCACGCCCTCCGCGCTGGCCTTCCCCGACGTGCGCGTGCCCTACGGCGAGGACGCGCAGTGGCTCGTGCCGCATGACCTGGGGATGCTCGTGGACGCCCCGCTGGCGCACGCGGCGGGCGCCCCCGACATGAGCGCCCACAGCCGCTCGCGGGCGCACATGCAGTTCACCGCGTGGCTCGCGGGCGGGGTCGGCCTGCACCTGGCCGCGCGCGATACCGACGGCTGGATGAAGTCCCTCCTGCTGCGCGTGGGGCAGGGCGCCGCCGAAGTATGCCTGGAGCACCTGCTGCCCCAGCCGGTCTCCGGCCGCCCCGACTTCCCCCGCTATGCCGTGTCGCTCGCGCCCTTTGTGGGCGGGTGGTATGAGGCCGCGCAGGTCTACCGCCCCTGGGCGCTGCAACAGCACTGGGCCGTGCGCGGCCCCGACCAGCGCCGCGACACGTACGTGGCGGAGGTGGCCTGCTGGCTGTGGCTGCGCGGGCGGGTCAGCAATGTCTCCCCTCCGGCCAAGGAAGTCGCCCGGCGGCTGGGCCTGCCCGTCGCCCTCGATTGGTACTGGTGGCACAAGAACCCCTATGACACGAGCTATCCGGACTACTTCCCGCCGCGCGAGGGGGCCGCGGCTTTCAGCGCCGCCGTGGCCGACCTGCAGGCCCACAGCGTGAGCGCGCAAGTCTACACCAACGGCATGTCGTGGGATCGCGAGGAGCCGCGCTGGGAGACGGAGGGGCGCGCCTGCACGACCGTGCTGCGCGACGGGGAGTACTGGGGCCATGTCTACAACACCTGGGCGAACCGCCGCCTGATGCACACCTGCGGCGCGGCCGAGGGCTGGCACCGCCAGGCGCTGATCACCGCCGACGGCGTGGCCGCCCTGGGCCTCGACGGCCTGTACATGGACCAGATCGCCATCGTCGGCGGCACGACCCCGTGCTTCAGCACCGAGCACGGGCATGTGCCCGGCGGCGGCCCCTACGGCGTGCAGGGCTTCCGCGACCTGTTCCGCAAGGTGCGGGAGCGCCACCCGAACCTCGTGCTCAGCAGCGAGAGCGTCGCGGAGGTCTACCAGGACCTGCTGGATTGCTGCATCACGCTGTTCACCAGTTGGGAGGCGTTGTACGGCGAGGCCGGCTGCCGGAACGCCAACCTCGTGCCGCTCTTCCCGGCCGTCTATCACGGCCATGCCGTCGTGTTCGGCAACTACGCGCACATTGACGGCATCACGCCCTACGATGAACTGTGGCCGCAGGACGCGCGCCCCGACCCGAGCGACGAGCGCGACTGGCACGCCCTGTGCCCCGACCAGTTCGCGCTGGACATGGCCCGCACCGTCGCCTGCGGCTGCCAGCCCCTGGCGACGAACCTGACGGCCCAGCATCTCGCCAGCCCGGACTTGGCCCCCGAGGTTGCCTTCTTCCTGGACCTCAGCCGCTTCTACCACGCCCACCGCGAGTGGCTGCTGTGGGGCGACATGCTCGCCCCGGGTACGGTGGACTGCGCCACGGTCGAGGTGACCTGCATTCAGCGCACCATCTTCACCCCGCCGGCAACCATTGAGCCGTTCACGGTGCCGCGCCCGGCCGTCCTGCATAGCGTCTGGCGTAGCCCGGACGGCGCCGCCGCCCTATTCCTGTTCAACTACACGCGGGACGAGCAGGAGGTCACGATCACGCGCACCGACGGCCTCGTCCCGGACGGCGAACCGGCCACGCTGGTTCTGCCCGCCCGCTCCATGCGTTGCGTGCCGCTGGCCTGAGTCTCGATCAGGCCTGAACCGATGGGCTGGGTGCCGTTCCTGTAGGGCGGGGGCTTGTACCCCGCCCCGCATGGCGACACCCGAACGGCAGGCGGGGTACAAGCCCCCGCCCTACAGTCGCTCCGCCGCCAGAGCGACCGCCATCCATCTCGCTCTCAGGAGCCGACCATGCAGACACCCATGCCTCGCCTCGCCGACCTCACCCTCGAAGAGAAGCTCGGCCAGATGCTCATGGTCCGCTACCCCGACCGCGACCTCCTGGCCGACATGCTCGCGCAGGGTTGGGCCGGGTCGTTCTACTTCGGGATGAAGGGGATGGGCCCCGAGGCCGTCGTGGGCGAGTTGAACCGCCTGCAAACCCTCAGCAAGCTCCCCGCCCTCGTCGCCTTCGGCTTTGCGTGCTGCGACTTCGGCACCGGGCTGCTGAAGGGCAACTTGATGCGGTTGGGTGCGACGCGCTCCCGGGAGCTGGCCTACAAGCTGGGCTACCTCGAGACGACCGAGCAGCGCGGCTACGGCTTCCACTTCCCCGGCACGCCCGTGCTGGATGTCAACACCGAGCCGCGCAACCCGATCATCAACACCCGGGCGATCAGCGACGATGCGGACCTCGTCTGCGACCTCGGCCTGGAAATCTGCCGCGGCGTCATGGACGCGCGCGGCCTCGTCTGCGCGATGCACTTCCCCGGCCACGGCGCCACCATCCACGACTCGCACATCGTCATGCCGACCGACGACCGGCCCTTCGAAACGCTGTGGGGCCTGGACCTGCTGCCCTA
>CAZZDO010000305.1:0-4465 GCA_964653205.1 uncultured Armatimonadia bacterium
GCCTTTGCCCCTCCCCCGTGGGGAGGGGTCGCCACGCAGCGGCGGGGGTGGGTCGCCGTCGCCTTTGCCCCTCCCCCGTGGGGAGGGGTCCGGCCACAGGCCGGGGGGTAGGTCGCCATTCGGCTTCGCCGCCTACTTCGGCTGCCACCCCGTCGTCTGCTGCGCCGCCTCGCGGTACATCCACGGCGACTACGCTGGCGTGGCGATGAACCTCCTCGAACGCGAGTTGGAGGGGCCGAATGCCGCGCATCCGGCCCCCGTCGGCCTCTTCCTCCAGGGCGCACAGGGCGATGTCAACACCTGCGTCGTCCACAAGCCCGAGCAGGACGCCCTACTCGCGCTCGACGTCATCGCCGGGCGCTTCGCCCGCGCGGTGCGCGAAGGCCTCGCCCAGGCGCAGCCGCTGGACATTGCGGACCTCACCTACGCCCTCCACGATGTTACGTTCACCCGCCGCGCGCTGACCCGCGACGACCTTGCCGCCCGGCTCGCCGAGCAGGAGGCGATCCTGCACGCCCCGGGCGCCTCGGATGACGATGGACAGGTGCGCATGGCCGCCGTCTACGCCCTGGCTTTCCGCAAGCTCATCGCCGCGCTCGACCGCGGCGAGTCCCTCGAACCGCCCACGCAACTGCAGGGCCTGCGCCTCGGCCCGCTGGCCCTCCTGGGCGCGCCGTTCGAGATCTTCCAGGCCATCAAGAACGACGTGCGGCAGCAGGCGAAGTCGCCGCTGCCGCTGGTGATGGGGCTGACGAATGACGACCTGGGCTACGCGCCGGACCGCGCCTGCGCGGCCCGCGGTGGCTACGCAGCCGACATGGTCCCGCTCATGCTGGGCACGCTCCCGTTCGCCAACGCCCACGACGAACTCGTCGCGGCACTCCTTGCACTGGACGCCACCTTGCAGCCGTAGTCGTAGGAGCGCCGGCTTCTCGTGAGGCCGAGCCCGCCGAAGCCCAGCCGGCAAGCCGTTCGCCGTGTCGTGGGACCCTCCCACTACCACGTATGCACCGGCGGGCCCGCCACGATCTCCGCATAGTGCAGCACGGGCTCCGGCCCCGACCCCGCTGGATACAGCGTCATCGTGTCCCGCACGAACAGGTGCTCGGGCGACAGGTCGTTGATCCGCACCAGGCTCAGGTCCTCGGTCCACCCGACCTTGCGCACCGCGAGGTCCCAGTTCACCGGCGCCACGGCGCCCTCGAGGAAGATGGCGTAGCTCTCGCTCACCCAATTCGCCTCGAAGCTCTGCCACGCCTCCGGAAAGCCCACGCCGAGCGGCTCGAACGTGTCATACGTCCGCCACTCGGCTGGCTCGCCATCCACGAACACCCGGACGTTCCCGATGGGCGCCCCGGTGGGGTCCTGCACCCGCAGGATCAGCGTCAGACGGAGTTCCGGTGGCAGCACGAACTCGGGGCCCAGCCCGGCACAGCCGGCCAGGAGCGGGACCGTCAGCACCGCCAGGACCGCCCCCATCACGCGTGTCCGGTCCATCGCTACGCCTCCCTCTTACTACATATCATAGTCACAACTATTCACTATAGTTAGTGGCGCGCGCCTGTCAAGTTCTTCCCGCATCCGTCACGCAGCAGGCGCCCGGCCGCTACGCGGGGAATGGGCACACAGCCCGCGCGGAAAGGCGGTCCCGTGCCAGACGACGATGATGATGTCCTGAACATTGACGCCGACGACCTCACCGAGGAGCCTCTACCCCCGGTCCTGCCCGACACCGCGCCCACCCTCGACCTCTCGCTCGACGACCTCAGCGACGAGCCTCCGGATGCCAACGCCTTCCCGGCCGTGACGCCCGACCAGCTCCTCGCCGACAAGAAGAGCATCACCATCCGCACGCTCTGCACGTCCACCGGCCAGCCCTTCCGGGTGCGCTACGTCGAGGACCAGCCGGGCCTGTTCGTCACGCACGAAGTCACCACCGGCGAGGCCGCCGTCGCGACCGAAGCCGGCGGCGCGGGTGCGGTCGGCGACGTCCAGGGCTCCTTTGGCACGTCGAAGGACTACGCCTGCCCGTACTGCGGCAGCCAGGCAATCGTCGTGTGCGGCAAGTGCGGCACGGACCTGTGCGCGGGGACGGGTGGTGGCAAAGGCCACACGATCACCTGCCCGAACTGCAAGGCCCGCATCGGCAGCATCGGCGGCGCGGCCACCAGCGCCACCGGCCTCCTCGGCGGCGGCAAAGGCAAAGGGAAGAGATAAGGCAACGGTCGCGGTCGGTGACCGCTCGTACAGCAAGCCTGTGGTGGCGGCAGTGTACGAGCGGTCACCGACCGCGACCTGGCTCGCCTGCCCAATCGTCCATGCTCATGGAACTTCCTCCCACCCAACATGAGATCATCATCGGCGACGCCCGCCACATGGCCGACCTCGCCGACGCCTCCGTGGACCTCGCCATCACCTCGCCCCCGTACTGGTGCATCAAGGACTACGGCCACCCCGGCCAGATCGGCTACGAGCAGAGCTACGAGCGGTACCTCGCCGACCTGCGGCAGGTCATGGCCGAAACCCTCCGCGTCCTGCGCCCCGGCTGCCGCTTCGCGGTCAACATCGGCGACCAGTACCTGCGCGCGTCCGAGCACGGCCGCTACCACATCCAGCCCATCCCTGCCGACCTGACGGTCGCCGGCCGCGACCTCGGTTTCGACTTCATGGGCGGCATCATCTGGAAGAAGATCTCGACCACGAAGACGAGCGGCGGCGGCGCGCTGATGGGCTCGATCTACTACCCGCGCGACGGCCAGGTCACGTACGAGCACGAGTTCATCCTGCTGTTCCGCAAGCCGGGCAAGTCGCAGCGCCCCTCGCCGGAAGTCCGCGAGCAGAGCCGCCTGACCAAGGAGGAGCGCCTGAAGTGGTTCCGGGGGGTATGGGACGACGTGGCGCCGGACCGCCAGCGGGGGCATGTGGCGATGTTCCCGGTCGAGTTGCCCCGCCGCCTCATCAAGATGTACAGCTTCTGGGGCGAAACGATCCTCGACCCCTTCATGGGCAGCGGCACCACGGCCCTCGCCGCCGCCCTTGAGGGCCGCAACTCAGTAGGCTACGAGATCAACCCGGAGTTCGAGGAACTGATACGCCGGAAGCTCGGCGAGGGCCAGTTGTTCGGAGGGGCCGGCTATTAGCCGGCCCGCCGTCACTGCCGCACGCCGCGAACATGACTGGAGTAGTCAACAAGCTGTCGGCGCGGATGGAGGGGCCGGCTATTAGCCGGCCCGCCGTCACTGCCGCACGCCGCGAACATGGCTGGAGCAGCCAACAAGCTGTCGGCGCGGATGGAGGGGCCGGCTAATAGCCGGCCCGCCGTCACTGCCGCAAGTTGCCTTCCATGTCTCGTGAGTGCCATCCGTCCCGAGAGGCGGGCCGGCTAATAGCCGGCCCCTCCAACGGACACGCCCGCTACGTCACGCAGAAGAGCCTCGCCTCGCCCGCCTGCAAACTCACCCACAGCTCCTCCCCGCTCGTCCACCCATCCTCCCGCGTGACGACCTCCAGCACGGCGTTGCCCTCCCCGAGCGCCACCGTCGCCTCGGCCGCCTCGGGGCCGAAGTTCGCCACGAACGCATACCGCCTCCCGTCCGCGCCCGGCACGAGCACCGCCCGCACGTGCTCGCCGCTGGTCTCCAGCCGCCGCACCCCGGCCGCCACCTCCGCCGTCTCCCGTGCATCCGCGCCGGACAGCACGACATTCCCGCAATCCAGCACCACCTCGCCCGCCGGCACATCCCACAGCCCCACGCGGCACGGCGCGCACAGCTCGTCATAGAACAGGCTCTGCCCGTATCCCGACGCCCGCCGCTGCCCGGCCTGGTACAGACTCACCTCTTCGCTCCCGTACACGCCCACGACGCCGATCCGCCCATCCACGTTCGCCCACGCCCCGCCCAGCTTCCGCACCCCCAGGTCCTCCCCGCGCTGCACGATGCTCCCAACCGCGCTGACATACCGCCGCTCGGTGCCGTTGAACAGGTCGTTGGCGATGTTGAGCTTCAGCCCCTTCACCTCCGTCAGATAGGTGCGAAGGCCCACGGTGCAGTACTCCAGCACCACCATCGTGCGGTCATCGGGCAGCGCCGCGACGGCCAGTTGATGCGGCACGACCGCCGGGTAGTTCCAGCCCTCGGCAAAGTACGCCTTGGGGCAATCCGACATCTCGCCGGTCGTCACGAAGCCCCCATCGAAGGTCTGCTGCTCGTGGCGCAGCACCACCCGCTTGCCCTGCCCGCCGGCCACGCGCACGCCGCCGCCCATGTTCTCGCACCACTCGGCGAAATGCCCGTCCTCGGGCAACAGGCACATCCCCTGCGGCGGGTCCCACGCCCGCCACGACCACGAAGCGAACCGCCGCTCCGACCGCACGAACACCGCCCCATGCTCCGGCTCATGCCAGGCCGCCGGGGTCTGTCCGGTTACGTCGCGTAGGCCCGCCGGTCCCCCGGCGGGCGGCACC
>CAZZDO010000305.1:4565-6563 GCA_964653205.1 uncultured Armatimonadia bacterium
CCCGGTCGTGCGCCGGGGGACCGGCGCACCTACGCGTTTGGCGTCAACGTCGCGTAGGCCCGCCGGTCCCCCGGCGGGCGGCGCCTCGGTCGTGCGCCGGGGGACCGGCGCACCGACGCGTTCGGCGTCAACGTCGCGTAGGCCCGCCGGTCCCCCGGCGGGCGGCACCTCGGTCGTGCGCCGGGGGACCGGCGCACCTACGCGTTGCCTCCACGCCGCGTTCATCGAAACCACCACCGCCTTGTCCGCCTCCAGCCGCGTGTAGTAGTACGGGTTCTCTTCCCGCATCGGGCGCAGCCGCCCGGACAGGAAGCTCCCGTCGCCGTTGAGCCCCTGCTCGTGGCGGATCAGCTCCAGCGCCGGGCCCTCCAGCGCCGCCGCCCGCTCGTCGCCCAGCACGTCCGCGCAGAAGTACAGCGTCGGCAGCAGGTAGTCCTGGCAATAGCAATACCGCTGCCTGCTGTCCCCGCCCATGCGCAGCAGCCGCCCATCGTCGAAAGTGAGTGCCCGCACCAGCGCCCACAGGTCTGCGGCGTGCCAGTACAGGCTCTCCGGCGGCGTCAGCCCCTCCATGAGCAGCCCGTAATGCAGCATCGCGATGTTGCTCAAGCAGATGACCATGTAGCCGACATTCAGATAGCCATGATGGTCGAGCGCGTAGTGGGGGAAGAAGTTCGGCCCGACATGCCGCTCGCGCACGGGCTTGCCCGCCACGATGGTCTCGTCGGCCGCGTCCGCCGGCACGGAGATCCCGTTGATGAAGAACCGATGCGCTTTCTCCAGCCAATCCGCCGCGTGGGCTTCGTCGGGATACAGCAGCGCCGCCCGCGTCATGATCGCGCCGTTCCAGATGTTCGACTCCGGCCGGTTGCCCCCGTCGGCCGCCCACAGTGTCCCGGTGATCTGGAAGTCCAGCAGCCAGTCCGACTCCGAACACAGCATCCGCCGCAAGTCCGCCTGGTCGGCGTCGGTCAGGTGCTCCTTGATGGCGCTGACGCCGTGCAGCATCCGCTCGACCCCGAGCGCCGAGATCCACGTGTGTCCCCACTGCGTGCCGTCGCTGCAGTGGTGGTCGCCCGACACGTGCGAGGCCAGGGAATACCGCAGCGCCCGCAGCGCCAACTCGAGAACCTCCGCCCGCGCCATCCCGGCCGCGGCCTCATCCAGCTCCGGCGCGGCCGCCAGTGCGGCCATCGCCCCCAGGAACTTCTGGTTGGTCTGCACCCCCCAGGAATTGTAGCCGGTGCCGAAGCACCCCAGCTCGGGCCGCGTGGGGTCGTCCCACCAGTACTCCCGCGCAAATGCGGGCCAGCGTTGCAGCACGGCGATGAAATCGGCGGTGGTGGTATTCATGGGTGGGGAGTGGTTCGGGCCTCGGAGCGCAACCTCCTCCCCGCTGCGCGCGCCCCGCGCGGCAGGAGAACCGGCCCGGGCGCCGAAGACTCTAGCCAACTGCTGACGCCACTTCCGGGGAGATCGAGCTGCTCATGCCCGACCTGAGCGTCCTCCTGGCCTCGCCCTACGCGCAGATCGCGCTCGTGCTCGCGCTCTCGTTCCTGATGGGCCTGGAGCGCGAGGAGCACAAGCTCCAGCCCGGCCAGTATGTCGCCGCCGGCGTGCGCACCTTCCCCCTCATCGCCCTCGTCGGCTACATGCTCGTCGTGCTGGCCCCCCAGAGCGTTGCGCCCGTCACGGCCGGCTTGCTGGCCGTCACCGCCTTCCTGGTCACCGCGTACGTCCACAAGCTCACCGAACGCAACAGCGGCTTCACCAGCGAGATGGCCGCCCTCGCCGCCTATCTCGTCGGCGCGCTCGTCGGCCACCATGACTACTGGATCGCCGTCACCATCGCCGTCACCGACGTTCTGCTGCTCAGCGCCAAGGCCCGGCTGGCGGGTCTGGTCCAGCGCCTCGACCAGGAAGAACTGGTCACCTTCGTCCGGTTCCTGCTGCTCTCGGCGGTGATTCTCCCCATCCTGCCCAACCGCGCCTTCACGC
>CAZZDO010000306.1:0-6517 GCA_964653205.1 uncultured Armatimonadia bacterium
GCCAGGGCGGGCGCTTCGGGAACATCACGATCACGATGACCGGCCGCAAGGAGCGGATTCGCGAGCGGCAGCGTTCCGACGTGGACCTGGCGGCGGACTTGCGGCGGGAGTTCGCGGGGATCCCCGGGGCGACGATCAAGATTGACGCCGGGCAGTCAGACGGCGGGCCGGGCGGCAACTCGCTGCAGTTGAACGTCCTGGGGGATGACGCGGCGGCGCGCGACGGCGCGGCCGAGAAGCTGCGGCGCGAGTTGACCCAGCAGCCCGGTTTCTACTACGTGGACGTGTCGAGCAAGCCCGGGCGGCCGGAAGTGCACGCACGCGTGGACCGGGCGCGGGCCGCGGACGCGGGGCTGTCCGCCGCGCAGATCTCCGCGGCGCTACGCACCGCCTTCGCCGGCGATACCAGCAGCAAGTACCGTGAGCGCGGCGACGAGTACGACCTGCGCGTGGAGTTCCGCGACCTGGACCGCTCGCGCATCGCCGACGTGGGCAACCTGTATGTCGGCAAGGGGAAGAACGACCAGCCGGTGCGACTGCGGGACGTCGCGGACATTGAGATGTCCTCGGGCCCGAGCCGCATCGAGCGGCAGAACCGCCAGCGCAAGGTGACGTTGAGCTGGTCGCTGACCCCCGACGTCCCGGCCGACATGGGCAAGCGCATCGCCGCGGGGTTCTTCGACAAGATCGAGGTTCCAGGGGTGACCTTCCGCTGGACGGGCATGGCCGAGTTCATGGCCGAGAGTTTCGGGTACATGGGGCAGGCGATGCTGCTGTCCATCATCCTGGTGTACCTCGTCACCGCCGCGCTGTACAACAGCATCCTCGAGCCGCTGAACGTGATGCTGACGCTGCCGATGGCGCTGGTGGGGGCGTTCATCGGGCTCTACCTGTTCGGCATGAACATCAGCGTGGTGGCCATCATCGGGTTCATCATGCTCATGGGAATCGTGGGCAAGAATGCGATTCTCGTGGTGGATTACACGAACACGCTGCGCAAACGGGGGATGTCGCGGCTGGAGGCGCTTGAGACGGCGGGGCCGCACCGCATGCAACCGGTCCTGATGACGACGACGGCCACGGTGATGGGCATGATCCCGACGGCCATCGCCATGAACGAGGGCTCGGAGTGGCGCTCGCCGATGGCGGTGGCGGTGATCTTCGGGCTGCTGCTGGCGACGCTGTTGTCGCTGGTCATCGTGCCGGCGTCGTACTGCATCTGGGACTCGCTGGGCAACTTCTTCACCACCCGGGCCTCGCGGCTGATCGGGCGGTGGACGCTGGCGGACAAGCTCTTCAACGGCAAGGGCCGGCCGAAGGGAGGCGACGAGTAGTGGAGACCACCGCGACGAAGCTGCTGCTGATCGTGTGCGACCAGAGCGTGGAACCCGACGTCATGGACACGCTGCGGGACCACGGGCTGAACCACTACACGCGCTGGACGGATTGCCAGGGGTCGGGCGAGACCGGCATCCGCGAGGGTACGCCGGTGTGGCCGGGGCTGAACACGGTCGTGATGGTGGTGCTGCCGGCGGAGGCCATCGAGCCCCTGCGGGCGGACCTGCACGCGATGCGCGAGACGTTCGCGATCGCGCCGGGGCTGAAGATGATTGTGACGGACGCCGTGATGATGTGAGCGTGGGCGGGGGGAGCGTGAGAGCGTGGGAAACAGAAGGCCCGGGTACCCGCAGAGCGGGACCCGGGCCTGATTGCTGCAAGAGGGGGGCTAGACTTCCCAGACGCCCTCGTCGTCGGTCGGCGGCTCGTCGAGGCTCTGGAAGATGCGCTCGACGAAGACGAGCAGCTCGCGCGGGTTGAAGGGCTTGGTCAGGTATGAACTGACGCCCGAGGCCCACCCCTTGAAGATGTCGGCGTCCTGGGCCTTGGCGGTCAACATGATGACGGGGATGTTCTGGAACCGTGGGTCGGATTGCAGGTTCTTGAGAACCTCGAAGCCGTCCATGCGCGGCATCATGACGTCCAGGACGACCATGTCGGGGTCATCGTTCTTGACCTTGTCGAGGGCTTCGATGCCGTCGAAGGCCGTCAGGACCTCGTAGCCGGCCCGCTCCAGGTTGACCTGCACGAGACGCACGATGTGCCGCTCATCGTCCACAACCAGAATGCGCTTCTTGTCCATGCCGTACAAGCCCTCCCTCAATGTGGGGCGCCCAAGGGATCATCCGGAACGACAACGCGGGTGCCGTGTCTGCAGGCAGAAGGCCACGGCCCCCGTTCATCGAGCGCATTATAGCAGAGCACCGCGAGAAATGTCAAACCGCAACGGCGGGGCGGTAGGCGAAGCGCAGTCGAGGCCTGTACCCCGCCGGAGCAGCAGGGGGGTGGAGCGGCGGAAGCTCCGCCTTGCGGGATTCTCGACCTTTGTGCTATACTATCTGTCACGCGGCCGGTCCCGCAGGCGCGGGGCCAGGGCGCAGTTTTCACTTCTGCAGGAACACTTTGCGCACGCGAGTAGCGCGGCCGAGGGCTCGTGCGGGCCGAGCAGGTCCGGCACGGGAGGGCGCGCCCGACGTGGTGCGATGAGGGTGAAGTTGGCATGAAGAGGACCTTTCAACCGAAGCGGCGGCCCCGTCTGCGCAAGATGGGTTTCATGGCCCGCATGGCGACCAAGAGCGGCCGCCGGACCATCGCCCGCCGCCGCGCCAAGGGGCGCGTCCGACTGGCCGTCTAGCCCGCGGCCGGGGAGGCCCGTGACCACCTCACCCGCTGGCGCCGAAGCCCGTCGCCGCCTCAAGCCTGAGGCGCTCAGCCGCCAGGCCGATTTCGACCGCATCTACCGCGCCGGCAGGCGGCAGCGGGGGCGGTTGGTGACGGCCATCGTGCTGCAACGGCCGGAGGCCACGGGGGTCCGCGTGGCGTACGTGGTCAGCCGCAAGGTGGCCCGGCAGGCCGTGCGGCGCAACCGCGTCCGGCGGCGGCTGCGTGAGGCGTTGCGGAGCCTCGTCAGGGAGCATGGGTTGGTGGGGCAGCCGGACCTGATCCTGATCGCCACACCGCAGGCGGTGGCGGCAAGCTACTGGGACTTGCGGGCGGAGCTACAGGAGTTGCTGGGCCGGGCCGGGCTGTGGGCCCGGTCGGCGCCGGAAAAAGGCGGGGGCTGAACGATGCTGAGAGCGGCACTGGTGGCCCTGATCCGCCTCTACCAGCGCGTGTCACGCCGCTTCCCGAGCGTCTGCCGCTTTCGCCCCAGTTGCTCGGAGTACATGGTCCAGGCCCTGGAGACGCACGGCGTGCTGAAGGGCCTGGGGCTGGGAACCTGGCGCATTCTGCGCTGCAATCCGCTGTGCCGCGGCGGCGACGACCCCGTGCCGCCGCGTCGTGACAAGCGCAACCCGACCGCAGCCGACTCGGTTGAGACCGACGCGGCCGAAACCGATCTGCTCACGGAATGAGTTCATAGACCTATGAGCCGTCTCCTCATACTCGTCATCTCTCTCATGGTGCTGTGCGTCGCGGCTACGGCGGCGGAGTTGCCCTCGCAGGAGGGCTTGCCGCCGGAGCTGACCATCGCGCCGAAGCCGGCGCTGGCCGAGCAACTCACGGCGCTGCAAGCCCTGCGCACGTGGAACGAGGCCAACCGCCCCAAGGGCGGGGGCTTCCTGAACAGCCTCGGCAAGATGTTCTCGAAGTCGTCGGGACCCGATCCGGTGCAGCCGGACTGGCTGACCCAGAACCCCGAGGTGTTCCGCGGTAAGCTGATCGAGGTCAGCGGGATCTACAGCAAGATCTCGGCCGATACCGGAACGTTGGCCACCGAGGCGGGGTTGGTGCTGCTGTCCATGCCGCAGGGCCTGGAGATCAGGGGCTTCACGAAGTCCCCGGAGGGGCTGCCGGTGGCCGTGGAGGGCGTCGTCGAGGCAGCAGGGAGCATTCCACAGATCCGCGTCTCGTTGATTAAGCCCTCGGAGTGGCTGACGTTGCTGCGCATCGGGCGGGTGCAGGAATTGCTGGACCAGCCCGATACCGCGATGAAGACGTACCAGGAGGCGGCGATGCCGGCGGCGCACAGCGCCTTCGCCGGGTTCGCGCGGTCGCGGGCGGGGCTGATCGCCTACGAGCGGCGGCAGACCAAGCCGGCGCGCGGTCAGCTCTCCAGCGCGTGGAATGCCTTCTCGGGAACCGACCGGCTCGGGCACCCGAAGGCGTACACGTGGGTGCCGCTCAAGGACGGCACGGGGTGGGAGAAGCTGCCGTTGACCAAGGCCATCGCCGAGCCGCTGGACTCGATCAACCGCAACGACTTCTGGTACAAGTTCATGCAGTTCTTCGTGACGCTGAGCGGAGAGAGCCGCTGGTTAGGCATCGTTCTGCTCTCGGTCGTCAGCCGCCTGATCATCTGGCCGCTCACCAAGAAGCAACTCGCGTCGGCGGAGGCCATGAAGCGGCTGCAGCCGCAGATCAAGGCCCTGCAGGAGCGCTACACGGACGACAAGCAGCAGTTTCAGCAGGAGTTCTGGCGGCTGTGCCAGGCCAACGGGGTGAACCCCCTGGGCGGCTGTCTGCCGATGCTCATCCAGATGCCGGTCCTGATCTTCCTGTACAAGGGCATCCAGCAGTATATCGTGCAGTTCGACGGCCACGGCTTCCTGTGGGTCAAGAACCTCGCGGCGCCCGACATGCCGCTGCTGGTGCTCTACACGCTGAGCATGATCCTGTTCCAGAAGATGACGCAGAAGCTGCAGCCGAACCCGACGATGAACGCGCAGCAGGCGCAGCAGCAGCAGATGATGACGTACATGATGCCGATCATGTTCTTCTTCTTCTTCCAGTCGTTCCCGGCGGCGTTCCTGCTGTACTGGGTCGCCACGAACGTGGTCTACTTCGCCCAGCAGTACGCCTACACGGCGTCCGTGGCGCGCAAGGAGGCCGCGGGCGACAGCGAGAGCCTCACGCCGCCGCCGTCCAAGTCGGGCGGGTTCGCCGGGGCCATGACGCGCATGATGTCCATGAAACCCGGAGCGGACGCCGAGAAGAAGGACGTGGCCGACAAGCAGAGCTTTCACGAGAAGCAGGCGCAGCAGCAGGGCAAGAAGACGGCCAAGCCGGCCGACAAGCCCGCCGGCAAACGCCCCAAGAGGTAACCTACACGCGCCGGCGCAACGTTGCGCCGGCGCGGATGACAAGGGGGCTCCACCCCAATGCAGACAGCAGTGACGACCGGCAAAACCCTCGAAGAGGCCCAGGCGGCAGCGCTGGCCGAGTTGGGCGTCAGCGCCGATGAGGTGCAGTTCGAGACGCTCGAGGAACCGCGCAAGGTGCTGGGCTTCTCGACGGGCGAGTACAAGGTGCAGGCGACCGTGATAGCGGGCGCTGAGGCCGCCGAGGCGGAGGCCGAGGAGCCGCTGGGCGCGCCGCCCGTGCAGCCCATCGTCAACCTCGAAGGCCAGGGCGGCGACGCGACCCAGGAGGTCATCGCCCAGCGCGCCGTGGAGTTCCTGACCGAGACGACGCGGCTGATGGGGCTGAAGACCGATGTGGTGGTCGTGGGCCAGGAGGAGGGGGAGATCACGGTGGAGATCCGCGGGCAGGGGCTGGGGATGCTCATCGGCCGCCACGGCGCGACACTCGACGCCCTGCAGATGCTCGCCGCCGTCGTGGCCAACAGCGGCTTTGAGAAGGGCGCGCGCGTGGTCGTGGACGCCGAGAAGTACCGCGAGCGGCGCCGCGAGATGCTCGTCGAGATGGCCCACCAGCAGGCCGAGAAGGCCAAGGAGAGCCAGCAGGAAGTCGTCATCCCCGACCTGAAGCCCTTCGAGCGCCGCATCGTCCACCTGACGCTCGTGGACGACCCCGAGGTCGAGACGTATAGCGAGGGCGAAGGCGACGACCGGTGCATCGTGATCTCGCCGAGGAACGGGTAGAGGCGCGGGCAAGCCTTCAGCCTGGAACGGACACTGCAATCTGGGCGACGATCAAGTGCGGCTGGTTATTGGCACACACGCTCGCACCGCGATGCAAGAACGCGGCGTCTCAGCGTCCGAGGTGGAGTTGACGATCTCTGAAGGGTCGCGCAAGCCAGCGCGGCTTGGGCGACTGTCCGCTGAGCGCGTGTTCGCGTTCGGAGCGATCTGGAATGGGCGCTACTACGACAACAAGCGGGTGCGCGTCATCTTCGAGGAACACGGGGCCACTACGGTTGTCGTTACAGTCATCAGCTTCTTCTCCTGAGGGTGGATGATCATGCGTATCTACTACGACCCTGAAGTGGATGCGGCCTATATCGCTTTTGGTGAGCGAAGGCGGCCGGTTACGACCCAAGTGCTTGACGACGATGTCAATGTGGACTTCGGCCCCGATGGGCAGGTCGTAGGGGTCGAGGTGCTTGCGGCGAGTGAACGGCTCCATTTCAAGGGACCGCTGACGGTTGAGGTCAATCAGCCTCTGGCGGCGGAGCAACCAGTCGCCTAGACCCGAGGTGACGCCATGGTCAGGTTCCGCCGGCGTGCCGTCTGGCTCATCTTCGCTCTTTCGTTCTCTCTCGCTCAGGCCCAGCCTG
>CAZZDO010000307.1:0-6458 GCA_964653205.1 uncultured Armatimonadia bacterium
CGGGATGGCCGTGCGGGGAGGGGTGGCGGTACGTGTCGGAGGCGGATCGGGAGAGCCATGAGGTCGAGGTGACGCGGCAGGGCGGTGAGGGGGAAGTGGACTTCACCGTGACGTATCGTTTCCGCGACCCGGCGGCGTGGGGCGCGGCGGAAGTGCGCGAGCGGTACTGGCTGACGGCCGAGGGCCTGCGGTGCGCGATCACCGTGCCGGGGGCTGACCGGGTGCGGCTGCAGGTTCCGCTCGTCGAGACCGACGGTGAGGAGCGATCCGTGATGACGGTCGCGGCGGGCGTGGCCGAGGTGCGCTACCACGGGCACGGGTTCTTCCTGCAGGTGGAGACGCCGGGGGCGACGGGCTTCGTGGAGCCGTGGGCGGCGCCGAACCGCAACGGTGTGTACCGGGTGGCGGTGTTCGAGGTCGCGGGGGAGGCGATCAGTTACGCGGCGGCGGTGGAGTAGGGTTCGTCACCGTCCGGTCGCAGGCGGGGGGCGGCCGGGCGGCGAACTGTCATCTTGCCATGCACGATCTGCCCCTGCTGGACGATCTGCTCATCATCGTCATCGTTTCCCTCGTCGTCGTGTGCGTGCTGCGACGCTTCCGCGTTCCGGCGGTGGTGGGCTTTCTGGTGTCCGGCATGTTGCTGGGGCCCGGGGGCTTCGGCGTGATCGGGGACAGCCACGCGGTGGAGGCGCTGGCGGAGATCGGCGTCGCGCTGCTGATGTTCACGATCGGGCTGAAGTTCTCGCTGCGGGAGATGGCGCGGCTGAAGCGCTGGGTGTTCGGGGGCGGGACGGTGCAGGTCGCGCTGACCATCGCCGCGACCTTCGGGCTGGCGCGGGCAGCGGGCTTTGGCGCCAACACGGCCCTGTTCCTGGGCTTCGTGCTGGCGCTCAGTTCCACCGCGATCGTGCTCAAGCTCCAGGAGGAGCGGGGCGAGACTCATGCGCCGCACGGGCAGTTGTCGCTGAGCATCCTGATCTTCCAGGACCTGGCAGTGGTGCCGCTGCTGCTGCTGGTGCCGGTGCTGCGCGAGCAGACGGGGGATTGGTGGGGGCCGGCGCTGGGGCTGCTCAGGTCAGTGGGGTTGGTGGCGCTGCTGCTGGTGGCCGCACGGTTGCTCATCCCGCGCCTGCTCGAGCCGGTGGTGCGCACGCGCAGCCCGGAAGTGTTCACGCTCGCCGTCATCGCCATCGCGTTGGGCACGGCGTACGTCTCCAGCCAGGCGGGGTTGTCGCTGGCGCTCGGGGCGTTCCTGGCGGGCATCGTGATCTCCGAGACCGACTACGCCCACCACGTCACGGCGCAGATCCTGCCGCTGCGCGATGCCCTGAGCAGCGTGTTCTTTGTCTCGGTGGGGATGCTCGTGGAGCCGGCGGCGTGGCTGGCGGGCGGGGCGACGCTGGCGGGTCTGACCGTCGGAGTGATCACGCTGAAGCTGCTGATCGTGTGCGGCGTGGCGCTGCTGCTGAGGCTGGGAGTGCGCAATGCGCTGCTGGCGGGGCTGGCGCTGGCGCAGATCGGCGAGTTCTCATTCCTGCTCGTCAGCGCCGCGGGGGACGGCGCGCTACTCGACGCGGCCGGCCGGCAGATGCTGCTGTCGGTGTCGGTGCTGACGATGGGGCTGACGCCGCTCTTGATGGCGCTGACCCCGTGGGCGTCGCGCTTGACGCGCGGACCAGTAGCGACGGGGACGGCGGCCGAGGAAGCGCCCGACCTGCAGGATCACGTGGTCATCGTTGGCTATGGCGTCAACGGGCGCAACGTGGCGCGGGCGCTGGGGCAACTGCAAGCGCCGTTCGTGGTCGTCGAGCTGAACCCGTGGGCGGCCCGGGAGATGCGCGACGAGGGGGTGCGGGTGGTGTTCGGGGATGCCTGCCAGCAGTCGTTGCTCCGGCAGGCGGGGGTGGCCCGGGCGCGCGTGCTGGTCATCGCCATCGCCGACCCGCTGGCCGCCAAGTGCATCGCGGCGGTGGCGCGGGGCATGAACCCGGACCTGCACATCGTCGTCCGCACGCGGTTCGTGGCCGAAGTGGATGAACTGTCCCGCCTCGGCGCGCAGGACGTCGTGCCCGAGGAGTTCGAGACTTCCCTGGAGCTGCTGGCGCGCGTCATGGCCGCGTACGGGGCGCCGACGTGGGCCGTTGAGCGCGAGCGGGCGGCCATCCGACGGCATGGCTACCAGGCCCTGCGCCACGACACGCCGGAAGCGGCGGCGGGCCCGCCGTTGGCGCTGCTGCTGTCGAGCGCGGATGTTGCCGCGGTGGACCTGACGGCGGCGGCGGCGGCCACGGGGCGGACGTTGCGCGAGTTGGACCTGCGGGCACAGACCGGCGCGGCGGTGGTGGCGCTGGTGCGTGGGACGGAGGCCCTGGTCAACCCGTCAGCCGACGAGGCGCTGCGCGCCGACGACCGCCTGCTGCTGTTCGGCACGCCGGCGGCGCTGACCGCGGCCACCGAACGCCTGCAGGGCTCCTGAGCCCCGCCCCCTCACCAACCCCGCTTCACCGCCCGTTGACGAGCTTGAGGTAGTCGCTCAGAGTCTTCATCTGGCGCTGGACGAACCCCATGTCCAGCCGCGGCTGGCCCTTCGGCACGTTGTCGCCACTGGTGGTCAGCCAACCGCCGGTGGCATCCTGCGTCGCCAGGGCCTCCTTGACCCGCGGCTCCATCGCCTCGGCGCTCGTCCGGCGCTGCTCGTCGGTGAGCGGCTTCGGTTCGCGCGCGGCTTTGTACTGGGCGAGGCCCTGCTTGATGACCTCGTCATACTGCGCCTGGACGCGCTGGGGCGACCAGTTGCTCTGGAAGGAGTAGTGGGTCGGCATGTCGGCGTCGGAATACGTCAGCCAGTACGTGTCGCGGGTGAAGTAGAGGGGTCGGTTGGTCTTCAGCTCGTAGAAGCGCGCCCAGCCCTTGCCGTTCGGCAGCTTGGAGCGTTCGAACCAGTCGAAGGCCGCGGGAAGGGGCTTGAGGTACTTCTCGTCGCCGGTGAACAGCGCGATGGTGATGAGCAGGCGCATGACGCCGACGCTCTCCCCGCCGCAGGCGGCCGGGGGCTCGAACCTGCGCGCCCAGGCGGGCCTCAGGTCCATGTCATACTGCTGGGCCCAGGTGGCCTGCGGGGCGGGGAGCTGCGTCTTGATGATGAAGTCCCCGCACTTGCGCACCGCGGCCGCGTAGCGCTCGTCGCCGTAGGCCTGGAAGGCGAGGGCCATGACATCGGCGCAGTCGGCGATGCTGTTGTCGTTGTAGGTGAAGAAGTCGCCATAGCCGCGACCGGAGGGCGGGTAGCGCTGCGGCCAGCCGCCGCTCTCGTGTTGGGCGCGGAGGATGAAGTCCAGCGCGGCCAGGGCGGCCTCGTGGATGGCGGGGTCCTTCTGCTGCAGAGCCTGATCCACGGCGATGAGCAGGCGGGTGGCGTGCTGGCTGACGTTGTCGTCGAAGGTGGCCTGGTTGCGGCCCTTGGTCAGCAGGGCGTTGGCGGCCTCGCGGTTGTGGCGGTAGTACCACGTCTGCGCGCCGTCGGGGGAGTGATCCACGACGTAGTCCCACCCGCCGCATGCGAGCTGGCCGTAGACGAGGGAGTGGGCGACCTGCACGGCGGCGTCGAGGAACTCCTGCCGGCCGGTGGCTTCCCAGGCGCGCAGGAAGGCGAAGCCGGTGCTGGGCGAGCCGGGCGGCTGGATCCAGTTCTGGGCGCGGGTAATGTGGCCCTCGCCCCACTGGTCGCTCAAGTCCGCAAGGTACACGCCGCCATAGCCGCCGCCGGAGGCGACCTTCGTGGTCAGGTAGGTGGTGGCCCTGGCGAGGGCGTCGTTGGCCTGCGTGACAAGGGCCTGATCCACAGCGCCGGCAAACGAGGCGAGGCCGATGGCCACGGCAACAGCGAGAGATGTCTTCATCATTGTCCTCCCTCCCCTACGAGCCGATCCGCGACCGAGGTGGTGGTGACGCGGACCTCGTCTATCGCCCCGTCCATCGGCAGGAGGGGGATGTTGTCTCCCGAAGGCGTGTTGGCGAACTGCAGGGCGCGGAGATGGAGCGGATTGAGGGTTTTCGGGAAGAAGGCCTGGAAGCCCTTGCCGTCTACCATCAGCCAGAGGTACTGACGGTCGCCTCGGAGGTCCCACGACACGAGCAGGTGGTGCCATTCGTTGACGTCGAGGTTGCCGGTGGAGAGGGCGAGGGCTTCGTTCACGTCACCGGCGGCGAGAGTGAGCTGAAGCTGGGTGCTGGGGCTGCGACTGAGGTCGAGGCGGGTGGGCCGGATGGTATCCGGCCCCTCCACGGGGGCGCCGTGGAGGAAGTAGTGCCAGCCCTGATCCCACCACACTTGCGCGGCGGGGCGGGGCTTGACCCACCACTCGACCGTGCCGGTGGGCAGGGGGCCGAGGGCGGCGGTGTCGAGGTCGAAGCGGCCATCGGGCATGTCGAGGATGAGGGCCTGGCCGGCGTGGCCGGGGGCGAGGCGATGCTCGCCGACGACGCCCGGCGGCGCGGTCTCGAAGTCCTGGCTGAGTGCGGGCTGCTCGATCTTGGGTGGGAAGTCGCGCAGGCGGCAGGCGGTGCGCAGGCGCGTGAGGCCCTGGAAGCCGGCGCGCTCGCCGCCGTCGGCCGCCACGAGCCTGGTCGTGTCTACCTGCCCGTCCTTGACTGTGCCCTTGACGATGACGACATCGTCCACGAGCATCCCCGGCTCCTGGCCGATGACGGAGATCAGCACCTGGCCGGGCTTGCCGACGGTGAAGGGGAAGGCCAGCGTGCCCCACGAGCCGATGGGCGCAGTGCGGCGGGTGCGCGCGCCGGCGATCTCGACGAAGAAGCCGTCCTGGTCGCCCGCCGGGGCGAAGGTGCGCAGGACGAGCGTGTACGGGCCGGGCTGCAGTTCGAGGCCGCCGGCGATGGTGCTGCTGTCGGAGAGGGCCAGGGCGAGGCCGCCGTTGGCCCCCGGCAGCTTCGTGAGCGTCACGCCCCCGGCCACGCCGTAGCGTTCGGCGGCGACGGCGAGGACGACCTCGGGGGCCTGCGCGCAGAGGGGGAGGCCGGCGAGGAGGAGAACGACAAGGGGCCCGTGTCTGAGTTGAGGCATAGTGCGTACACCGCCAATCGTCAACTGATTCGGGGCATGCCGGAACGTAGTCGCCGCCGTAGGAGCGCCAGCTTCCAGCTGGCACACATGTTGCCAACTCTCGTGCCAGTTGGAGGCTGGCGCTCCTATGGACCTGCCCGGCACGCCTCGATGATCGCCGCGTTGTCCATCTCCCCCAGCCCCAGCTCGATCGCATGCGCCAGGAGACTGGCGTGGACTTCTTCCAGGGGCAGGCGCAGGCCTGCTTCCTGCGCCGCTTCGAGGATCAGGCGCACGTCCTTGGCGTGCTGGCTGATCTTCGAGGCCGGGGCGTAGTCGCCGCGCACCATGCGCTCGCCCTTCATGTCCGCCACGCGCGAATGGGCGGCGCTGTCGCGGATGACCGCGAGGAGCTGCTCGCCGTCCATCCCCGCCGCCATGCCGAAGGCGAGGCCCTCGGCCAGAGCGGCGCGGTTCAGCCCCATGATGTGGTTGATGACAAGCTTGCACAGGCAGCCCGCGCCCGGGGCGCCGAGATAGAAGGCGCGAGGGGCGAGGGCCGACACGAGGGAGGCGTAGTCGGCGGCCTCTGCCCTATCCCCCACCATGGCGGTCGCGCGGCCGGCCGCGATGTCTTCGCTCGAGCCGGAGAGCGTCACGTCCACGAAGCGCGCGTGGCGTTCGGCGAGGCGGCCGGCGTTGTCGGCGGCGTCCTGCGGGCGGCCGGTGGTGGTGTCGAGAACGAGGGCGCCGGGCGGGAGGGCGGCGGCGAGGCCGTCGTCCCAGAGGAGGCGCCGGACGACGTCGGAGTCGGGGAGGCTGAGGAGCAGGACGGGCTGCTCACGCGCCAGTGTCGCCGCGTCGGCGGCAAGCGTCACCCCGACCGCCTCGGCGGCGGCGCACGCGGAAGCGGAAAGGTCGTAGCCGCTCACGTGGTAGCCCTGCGCGATGAGGCGCCGGGCGATGGCGTTGCCGGCGAGGCCCAGGCCGATGAGGCCGACGGTTCGCTGTGTCACGAGGCTTTGTTCGGCGCGGGCGGGGCTTCGTCCTCCGTGCGGTGGCCGCAGGCGCAGGGCTCGCGCAGGAAGGTAGAGGAATCGCAGTCGGCTGGCAGGAAGCATGGGCGAGGGGCGCGAATAGTCTTGGTGAGACACAGACTGGAGGTTACGGCAATGCGCAGGCACGGCTTCACGCTGATTGAGTTGCTCGTGGTCATCGCCATCATCGCGATCCTGGCGGCCATCCTGTTTCCGGTGTTCGCCAAGGCGCGCGAGAAGGCACGGCAGACGAGTTGTCTGAACAACTGCCGCCAGTTGGCGACGGCGTTCGTGATGTATGCGCAGGACTATTGTCTAGCGTAGTCAAGTCCCCTCAGTCGTTCCTCCTCCTGTTT
>CAZZDO010000308.1:0-1545 GCA_964653205.1 uncultured Armatimonadia bacterium
ACGCCCAGCCCCAGGCCGGCGAAGATCTCGCCGGGCCCCGCCGCCAGCGCCCCCTCCCCGATCCGCAACGCCTGTACGACCGTCGCCGCCTCATCCTGCGGGTCGAGCTTCAGCAGCCGATCCTCGTTCTCGAACACATCGAAGCAGTCGGGCCACTTCTCCCGCACTTCCTCGGCCTGGAAGGGCTCGCGGTCGCGCACGCCCACGCGGATCTCATGCCACGCCACGCCCAGCGCGTCGCTGTCGCCGGGGCGCGCCTGTCGCACGACCTCCCCCATCGCCTCCGACAGCCGCCGGCTGACTTCCGGGAAGCCGACCGTGTGGTTGATGTCCCCGCACGTGCCGGGCAGGAAGAGCGCGAAGAAGTCCTCGCCCCATTCCTCCGCCAGCGCCGCCGCCACCCGCCCGGGGTAGTCGGCCGAGAAGCTCGTGCCAAAGTGGGTGTTGACATGCAGCGTGTAGTTCCACAGCGTCGCCACGGGGCCATCCCCCGCGAAGAACACCCAGGCCAGGAGGTCCTCGTCCTCGGGCCCGGCGGTCGGCAGCGTCGCGCGCTCTTCGGCGGAGGCCAGCCAGGCGTTGATGGCCGAGCCGTCGGGCCGCAACAGCCGCCGGTTCCTCCCGATGCCTCCGCAACGGGCCTTCGCCGTCCCCACCGCCACCGGGCGCAGCGCCCCGGCCGCGCTACCGACGGCCTCGGCGATGGCCTTTTCCACGCGCGGCAGATACGCCTGGTCGAGACTGTCGCACAGATCCGTGGACTCGTCGGTATACGGCCCCGAGTGCGTGTGGGAGCAGTTGATGAGGATGTGCTCGGCAGGGATGCCGGTCGCCGCGGCGATGGCCGCGCGGGGCTCGTCCGACCGCTGTCGCGTCCAGGCGATCAGGTCGAGCGTCACCAGCGCCACGCGCGTGTCGTCGTTGCCCAGCACCATCGCCTTGCACAGGAGCGGGTCGTCCACACCCACCGAGGCGCGGGGGCGGAGGCTCCCGGCCATCGCGGTGCCGACGGGGGGCGTGATGTCCACAGCAGCGGTTCCCAGCAGCATGGGTTAGCCCTTCTCCGCCTCGGCCTTGATCGCCGCCAGCATGTTGTCGCAGTTCTCCTGCATCTTGCGCTTCAGTAGCGCCTTGATGAGGTTCCCAATCAGCGGCACGTCGTACTCATACTCCAGCTCCAACTCCACGTGCGTCGCGCCGTCGGTCGCGGCGAAGCGCCACTCCCCGCGGTAGACGGAGAAGTCCCCCTCGGTCTGGGCGAAGGTGCAGGCATGGGCGATGTCGTCCCAGTGGTCCTCTTCCGTCCACTTGATGGTGCGCTTGAACTCCTTGACGATGCCCACCCAGCGGCTCTTCTGGTAGCCGTCATCGCGGCGCTCGAGGATCTCCACCTCCTGCACATCGGGCATGAACTGCGGGAAGGCCTCGATGTCGCGTGACAGGGCATAGACCCGGTCGAGCGGCGCGGCGACATCTACGACGGCGGTGACAGTCGGCATGGGGACTCCTGTAGCGGCGCGATTCATCGCGCCCTTGTATCTGCGG
>CAZZDO010000308.1:1645-6422 GCA_964653205.1 uncultured Armatimonadia bacterium
TTCATCGCGCCCTTGTATCTGCGGCGGAAACGAACAGCGGCGCGATGAATCGCGCCCCTACGGAACGTCCAAGACCTTGCGCACCCGCCGCTCGCACACCGGCCGGTCGAGTGTCACGTAGCGGCCGCACTGGGTGCAGCGCAGCTTGATGTCCATGCCCAGGCGGATGACTTCCCAGCGGTTGGCGCCACAGGGGTGCGGCTTGCGCAACTCCACGTGCATCCCGGGCTCAAGCTTTGTCGCCGCCGGCATGCTCGCCTTCCTTCGCCCGGTCCTGCCCGTCGTACAGCGGCACCGTGAAACGGAACGTGCTGCCCTGGCCCTCTTCGCTCTCGACCCAGATCTTGCCGCCGTGGGCCTCGATGAGCGTCTTGCACACGAACAGCCCCAGGCCCGTGCCGCTGATCCGCTGCCGGCTGTCCTTGCCCACGCGCGCGAAGCGCTGGAAGAGGCGGCTTTGCGCCTCGCGGGAGATGCCCAGGCCCATGTCCTGGACCGAGAAGCACATCATGTCGCCCCGCGGCTCGGCGCTGACCGTAACCAGCCCGCCGTCCGGCGAGTACTTGATGGCGTTGTTGACCAGGTTGATGAAGACCTCTTCGAGCTTGCCGCGGTCGGCCCAGATGGGGGGCATGTCGGCGGGGAGGTCCAGCGAGAACTCGTGGTCGCGCGTGGTCCGCGCCTCGATGGCCACCACCTCGTCCACGAACTGCCGCACATCGTTGATCTCGTGCCACAGCATGTCCAGTGGCCGGCCCTGCTCGATCCGCGAGATGTTCAGGAAGTCCTCCACCATGTGCTTCATGCGCGTGTTTTGCCGGTCAATGGAGGCGGCCATGTCCATCGCGTCCGTCACGCTGCCGCTCTGCAGCTTCTCGCGCAGCATGTGCCCGTACAGCCCGATGGAGGTCAGCGGGGTCTTCAACTCGTGGGACACGAAGGAGACCAGGTCGGTCTTCATCTGGTCGAGCTGCTTGAAGTGGGTGATGTCGGTGCAGACGGCGCACTTGCCCATCAGCTCGTCGCCCGGGCCTTCGATGCGCGCCACCGACACCCGCACGATCTGCCCGCTGTCGCCCAGGAGTTCCACCTCCTGGACAATCGAGGGCTGCTCCACGGTGAGCGGGTGGTCGAACAGCTCCTGGATCTGCGGGTGAGCCACGACGGCCTTGAGCGACCGGCCCTCGATGTCGCGGTCCTGCAGCCCCAGCATCTGCCGCGCCACCGAGTTGACCAGCACCACCCGGTTGTCGGCGTGCACCGCCAGCACCCCGTCCACCATCTCCTCCACCAGCGTCTCCACCCGCGCCTTCTCTAGGCGCAGCTCCTTCATGGCGGCCAGCAGTTCGGCGTTGGCGTAGTCCACGCGCTGCTGCAGCACGCCGTACAGTCGCGCGTTCTCCAGGAACAGGGAGGCCTGCTGGGCAATGACGGTCAGCAGCGAGCAGTCCTGCTCGGTGAAGTCCGAGCGGTCGCGCTTGTTCATGACCTCCAGCACGCCCATGACCTCGCCGTGCAGCGTCATGGGCACGCACAGCACCTTCTCAAGCTGGTAGTCAATGGCCTTGGCGATGTCCGTCTGGCGGCGGGGGTCGTGCAGGGCCGAGTTGATGATCATCGGCCGGCCGGTCTGGGCCACCAGCCCGACGATGCCCTCGCCCATCTGCAGCACGAAATCCTTGGCCAGGTCCCCCTTGGGGCCGAGCGCCACCTCGAAGTGCAATCGCTTGCGGTCCTCGCTCACCAGCAGCAGGGAACAGGCCTCGACGTTCAGTTCGGCCTCGACCCACTGCATGATCTGGTTGAGCAGTTCCTGGCGGTTGAGACTGCTGTCCACGAGGCCCCCGACGCGCGCGATGGCCTCCAGCCGGCTGCGCATGGCCGCCTCGGTCCGCGCGCGCGACTGGTCCGCCACACTGGCCTCGTGGAAGACCAGCACCGCCCCGGTCAGCGCGATGCCCAGCAACGGCACGGACCAGGGCAGCCAGTAGCCGCGGATGAAGAACAGGTACAGCAGCGCCCCCATGGCCACCAGCAGCAGGAGAGACAGGGCGGTGCCCGCGACGATCCGCCGCTGCGCTACCACGACGCCAGCCATCAGGCAGCCCACGAGCAGCACGGCCAGCGAGAGCCCGTCCGGCAGCGACCGGAAGTAGTCATGCCGGACGAGATTGCCCAGTGCGTTGGCCTGCACTTCCACCCCGGGCAGGCGCGACACAACCGGCGTGCGCAGATAGGACACCAGGCTCCCCTGCGTGGGCCCGACCAGCACGAGCTTGCCGCGGAAGTGGCGCTTCAGCTCCTCCGGCTCCATGGTCAGCAGCAGGTGGAACGGCACCGGCTCGTAGTGCATGTAGCCGCCGGCGAAGTTCACCAGCATCTCGCTGCTGGGCAGCACCTCGTAGCGCTCCTCGCCCAGCACCACGAAGGGCCGCGCCAGGCTCGCCTGACCGGGCGGGGCGGACTGCGCGACCCGCGCGACCTCCAGCACCAGGGAGGGATATGCGCGCCCGTCATAGCCCACCATCAGGGGCACCGACCGCGACACGCCGTCCAGATCGGGGAAGACATTGATGGCGCCGATGCCGCGCGCCGCCGCGAGGATCTCTGGGGGGGGAAGTTGCAGGCAGCGACGATCCGACCGGGGCTCGGGGAGGCCCTGGGCGTCGCAGGCGTAGCGCCTGAGCGCCTCGGGCGCCTCGATCACGTCGCCGAGGCCCTCCTGGACCGCGAACGCCAGCACTACCGGCTGCCCCTCGATGGTCGCCGCCAGCCGACGGACGCCAGGGCCGCTGCAGTCCACCGCCTTGCGCACATCCGGCAGGTCGAGGGCCACAACCCGGGGTTGGGCTGACAGGAGCTTGCACAGGCCCTCCTGCCAGGTGCGGGCGGGCCAGGGGAGAGGCTTGAGGGCGCTCTCGCTGGCCGCGTCCAGGGCCACGATGGCCACGGACGGTTCCGCCGGCAGCGGCCCACGCACGGCAAAGCCCCCGGCCGCCAGCCAGTTGTCCAGGCCGTGCAGCCAGTGCAGGCCGGTCAGCACGCCCAGCAGCACCGCGCAGATCAGCCCAACCCGTACGCCCAATTGCAGCCGTCCGGTCAGCAGAGCCGGATCCCCCTTGCGTCACAGGGACAATGCCGGGGACGAAGCCCCATCTTTGCTGGCGGCATTATACATGATAGCGCCGCCGCAAGAAAGCCGCGACCGCGACAGCACGCGCCCCGTACGGGAGGGTTTCGTCCCGGGCGGGAGAAATCCTCCCCATTCGCGCCATCCTTCCACCGGGAACTGACCCATGCCCTCCTATGCCATATCGTCCTGGATCGCCGCCCCCCTGAGCCCGAATGACGCCATCGCCGCCCTGGCCGCCGCCGGGTTCCGCCGCGTCGAACTCTCCGACGACGGCTCCCCGCTCGTGAAGGCCTGGGAAGCCGACCCGGTGGCCGTGACCGCCGACCTCGCCGCCGCCGGCCTGACCGCGGCCTCGGTCCACACGCCCGAGCCCGGCCGCTTTCTCGACCTCGCCGACGACGCGGCGCGGCAGGCCTCGATCCAGGCCAATCTCGACTACTTCGCGCTGATGACCGCCGCCGGCGTGCCGGAGATGGTCGTCCACCCGATCAGCAACGCCGGCGGCCTCACCGGCGAGAGCCTCGCCGCCGCACGGAGCCGCGTGCGTGACTCCCTCGCGCAACTGGCCGATGCAGCCGGGGAACTTGGCCTGCGCCTCGGCGTCGAGAACCTCGGGGCCAACGAAGCGTTGGCAGGCAGCCTCGCCTCCCTGCTATCTCTCATTGACGGCCTCGGGAGCCACGTCGGTCTCTGCCACGACATCGGCCACACGGTGCAGGCCGGGCTCGACCCGGTCGCCGAGGTGGAGTTGGCCTTGCGCTCGGGGCGCCTGTTCTCGCTGCACTTGCACGACGTCAACGCCGAGAAGCGCGATCACTACATCCCCGGCGAGGCCGCGCTGGACTTCGCGCCCTATCTGGCCGCCCTGGCCGCACACTCCTTTGCCGGGCTGCGGACGCTGGAGATCGCGCCGGGGCACGGCGACACGGCCGAGCGCCTGCGCCTGGCGGCGGTAGTCCGGGATTGCTGGGAGGGCCTCCCATGAGCCAGCAGGTCCCGCCCGGTCGTTGGCAGCCTCCCCCCCATGGCCTGGGGCGGCTGTGCCCGACCTGCGGAGCCCCGCTGCGCGACACGGACCCCGCCTGCCCACGGTGCGGCGCCTGCCCCGGCGCCAGGGACCGGCCGGCCCACCTGATGACGCCCTTCGGCCACGGCATGTGCGCCTTCATCGGGGCCTTCATGCTCGGCCTGGCGCTGCGCTCTGCGGTGGGCGAGGCCCTGCCGCGCTCCGTGAGCGCGCTGGCGCCAGTGGCGCTCGCGATCCTCATGGCGTCTCTGGCGGCGCGGGTGGGGCGCATGTTGCTGCCGCAGTGGCGCTGCTCGTATGAGCACCTGTTGGTGGGGGGCATGCTCGGCGGCCCGGCCGCGCTGATGGCCGCCCTCGCCGGCGTCACCGACGCACAGACGCTGCTGCTCCTCTGGGCAGCGGCCGTCGCCGTCACGTACCTGCTCATGCGCCGGTACGGCTACCGCGCCGCCGACCCGGGAGAATGACATGACCTCGCGTGAACGCGTGCTGACCGCCTTTGCCCACGAGGAGCCCGACCGCGTCCCCTGCTGGTGCGGGGCCTCGCCGGAGTTCCTCGCCCAGGCACAGGCAGTCCTGGGCGTGGACAGCGTCGAGCAGGTGCTCGTCCGCTTTGG
>CAZZDO010000309.1:0-6340 GCA_964653205.1 uncultured Armatimonadia bacterium
CCCGTCCTTCTCGTTCACGTGCGAGGGGCAGGCCTTCGCCGACGTCCGCGCGACTTGGCGCACCGACGAGCGCGAGCCGCAGGCCGGCGTGCGCGAGGTCGTCTACACGCACCCGGACGGCTTGGCCGTCACCGCCGCGTACCGCAGCTTCGAACGCAGCGACGCCGTCGAGATCGTCCTGCACCTTGAGAACCGCGGCGACGCCCCCAGCGCGCCCGTGGCCGACGTGCTGCCGCTGGATGTGACGCTCCCCCTTGCCTCGGACGCCCGCGCCACGCTGCACCACGCGCGGGGCAGCCTGTGCCTGATGGATGACTTCCAGCCGCTGCAGAGCGACGTGCGCCCGGGCCAGCCGCTGGTGCTGGAGCCGCGCGGGGGGCGCTCGTCCAATGGCACGCTGCCCTTCATGAACCTGCAGTTGCCCGAGGGCGGGCTCGTCCTCGCCATCGGCTGGTCGGGGCAGTGGCGCGTGAGCCTGACGCGCGAGGGCGACCGCCTGCGCGTGACGGCCGGCATGGCGAACACGCGCTTCCGCCTGCAGCCCGGCGAGAGCGTCCGCACCCCGCGGATTCTGCTCGTGCCGTGGGCGGGCGACGAACCCGCGGCGGGGCAGAACGCCCTGCGGCAGCTCATCTTGCGGCACTACTCGCCGCTCGATCCGGACGGCCAGCCGTGCCTGCCGCCGCTGTCGCACAACACCATGATGACGTACTACCGGGCCGGCACGACCAACGAGCGCGAGATGCTGCAGATGCTGCGGCGCTGCGCGGAACTGGGGTTGGAGGCCTTCTGGATTGACGCCTGCTGGTACGGCACGGTGGGCAACTCGAAGGCCCCCGAGGACGGCTGGGCGCCGAACGCGGGCAACTGGTTCTACAACCGCAAGAACTTCCCGGACGGGCTGGCGCGCATCGGTGAAGCCGTCGCGCACGAGGGCATGGACTTCGTCGTGTGGTTCGAGCCTGAGCGCGTCTACCGGGGCAGCATGATCGAGCGCGAGCACCCGGAGTACGTGCTGCGCCTGTCCGACAACCCGACGGGGCTCTTCAACCTCGGCGACCCGGCCGCACACGCGTATCTGACCGATCTGATCTCCGGCTTCATCAGCGACGCGGGGATCACGATCTATCGCCAGGACTTCAACATGGACCCGCTGGCGTACTGGCAGGCGGCCGACGCGGACGACCGGCAGGGCCTCGCCGAGATGAAGTACGTGGCCGGCCTGTACGAGCTATGGGATGAGCTGCGCCGCCGCCACCCCGGCCTGCGCATTGACAACTGCTCGAGCGGCGGGCGGCGCATTGACCTGGAGACGGTCGCGCGTTCGTATCCGCTGTGGCGCAGCGACTTCTCAGACGCCGGCGGCCCCGGCCACGGCATGGGCCTGCCCATCGCCGATCAGGTCGTCAACGGCCTGGCCGCGTGGGTGCCGCTGCAAAGCGGCGCGGTGTGGTCAGCCGAGCCGTACCAGTGGCGCAGCGCCATGGCGACCGGGGCCTCGCTTTATGGCGACATCGCGGGCGAGGGCTGGCCGATCCCGGAGACGAAGGAGGCGTTGGCGGAGGCGCGGCGGCTGCGCCCGCTGATGCTGGCGGACTACTACCGGCTCAGCGCCGTCACGACCGGCCCTCACGACTGGTCCGCGCACCAGTTCAACGACCCGCACAGCGGCGCGGGGTACGCACTGTTCTTCCGCCGCCACGAGAGCCCGTTCCCGACGTTCGAGGCGCAGTTGCGCGGGCTGGACGCGGCGGCGACCTACGAGGTCGTCAAGCGCGAGAGCTATGACGAGATGTCGCGGGAAACGATGTCCGGCGCGGAGCTGGCGGGCCTGGTGGTCACGATCACCGCGCGCCCCGGCTCGCTGCTGGTCGAGTACCGGAAATACCCCCGTTAGCGGGATGAAAGGGAACCCCATGAACTACGATGTTGCCAACATGGACCTGGCCGACGCCGGGGCGCTGCGGGCCGACTGGGCCGAGCGCCAGATGTCGGTGCTGCGCCTGATCCGCGAGCGCTTCGACCAGAGCAAGCCGCTGGCCGGCCAGCGCATCGCCGCCTGCCTGCACGTCACGACCGAGACGGTCAACCTGATGAAGACGCTCGTGGCGGGCGGGGCGGAAGTGGCGCTGTGCGCCAGCAATCCGCTCAGCACGCAGGACGCGGCCGCGGCCCATCTGGTCGCCTGCGGCATCCCCGTCTTCGCCGTTCACGGCGAGGGCAAGGAGCTGTACTACCAGCACATCAATTCGGTGCTGGACATGAAGCCGACGATCACCATTGACGACGGCGCCGATCTCATCAACACGCTGCACACGACGCGGACGGAACTGATCGCCGGGATCAAGGGCGGCATGGAGGAGACGACGACCGGCGTCATCCGGCTGCGGGCCATGGCCGCCGACGGCGCGCTGCGCTATCCCGTCATCGCCGTCAACGACGCCAACACCAAGCACCTGTTCGACAACTACTACGGCACGGGCCAGTCCTCGATTGACGGCATCTTGCGCGCCACGAACATCCTGCTGGCGGGCAAGAACTTCGTCGTCTGCGGCTACGGGCAGTGCGGCAAGGGCGTGGCGGCCCGCGCCGAGGGCATGGGCGCCCGCGTGATCGTCGTCGAGGTGGACCCGCTCGCCGGGCTGCAGGCCGTCATGGATGGCTACCAGGTCATGCCGATCATGGAGGCCGCGAAGATCGGCGATGTGTTCATCACCGTCACCGGCGACACGTCGGTCATCCGCACCGAGCACTTCGCGGTGATGAAGGACGGCGCGATCCTGTGCAACGCCGGTCACTTCGATGTCGAAGTGGACCTGAAGGGCCTCGCCGGAATGGCCTCGGCCCCCCGCGACATTCGCCACGAGTGTGTCGAGTACGTGCTGTCCGACGGCCGGCGCATCATCGTCCTGGGCGAGGGGCGGCTGGTCAACCTCGCCGCCGCCGAGGGCCATCCCGCCGCGGTCATGGACATGAGCTTCGCCAACCAGGCGCTGTGTTCGGAGTTCGTCGCTCGCTGTGACTGCCTGTCCATTGATGTGCACTCCGTGCCGGGGGAGATTGACGAGGACGTGGCGCGGCTGAAGCTGCGCTCGATGGGCATCGAGATAGACACGCTGACACCGGAGCAGGCGAAGTACCTGTCGAGTTGGCAGCACGGGACGTAGCAGGAGTTGCCGCTCCGCCAGGGAAATGGGCCTGACCCCGATTGCGGGTCAGGCCCATCCTGTTCTCTCTTGAGACTATGGACACCAACGCACTCGCCTTCGCCACCGCTCTCATCGTCGCCGCCGCCCTGACCATCCTCGTGGATGCGTGGGAGCGGTGGCGGCTGGCGCGTCCCGGCGGGCCGTACGCGGCGGCGGACTTCTGCGGCCCGATCGCGCTCGCGGCCATCGCCGCCGGGCTGTGGGCGTGCGGCCGTCCGGCCGACGGCCTGCCCGCCGTGGTCGCCGTCGGCGCGCTGGTGTGGCTGGTGGCTGCCGTGACCGACCAGTGGCGCCCCTCGCGGGGGCTGCGCTTTGCGGCGGCCATCCTCGGCGCGCTCGTGCTGTGCCGCTACGGCATCTGCATCACCAGTGTGAAGCTGCCGTTCAGCGCCGCGTACGTCAACCTGCACTGGCTCGGGCCGGTGCTGAGCGCCCTGTGGCTCGCCCTGTCGGCGTCGCTCTTCGCCCGCGCGGGGACGATCCCGCGCGTGTCCCTCGGCGTGGCCGCGCTCGTGTCCGGGACGCTGTATCTCGTCTGCCTGCTGCAGCCGGCGGTCACCGGCCCGGCCGCGCGCCTGCTCACGCTGCTGCTGTTCGCGGTCACGCTGCCGATGGCGCTGTTGCCGTTCTACCTGACGCACCGCTACGCCACCGCCGGCTTCTACGTCATCGGCTTCCTCATTGGCGCGGTCTCGATCATGGGCGCGCTCAAGCACACCGCGCTGCTCGTGGCGCTGGTGCCGCTGATGATCATCGGCGTCCCGCTGTTCGCGGCGGCGTATTCGTGGCTGGCGGAGTTGGTGCGTGGGCGTGTAGCGGCGCGATTCATCGCGCCCCGGGGCGCGATGAATCGCGCCGCTACATGGCCCCATCCCCACCTGCACGAGATTCTGATCGAGCAGGGCTACTCGACCCGCCAGGTCGCCCTGATCCTCCTGACGGGGACGGCCATTCTCTGCGCCCTGTCGCTGCTGCTGGTGACGGCGATCGAGCTGAACTTCGCGCTCAAGCTGCTGCTGACGCTCGTGGTCGTCATCGGCTCGCTCGCGGCGCTGTTCGTGCTGCTGCGGATGATGAAGCCCGCGCGCCCACCGCAACTGCCGGACCGCATCAATCTCCTCGGCGTCGGCGTGGACCGCGTGACGATGGCCGAAGCCATGGAGCGCGTGACCGAGTTCATGCGGCAGGACACGCCGCACATGATCGTCACCAGCGATGCCACCGGCCTGATGAGGGCGCAGGACGACGACGAGCTGCGGGGGATCGTCAACAGCGCGGACCTCGTCACGGCCGACGGCGCGGGCGTGATTCTGTCGGCCCGGCTGCTGAACATGCCGCTGGATGTGCGCGTCTCGGGTTGCGACATGGTCGGCGAGATCAGCAAGGTCGCCGCGCAACTCGGGCGGTCGGTATATCTGCTCGGGGCCGCGCCCGGCGTGGCGGAGATGGCTGCCGCCAACCTGCAGAAGCAGGCCCCCGGCCTCGTCATCGCCGGCTGCCGTGACGGCTACTTCAAGCCCGAGGACGAGCCGGCGCTCATCGCCGACATCGCGGCGCAGCATCCCGGCGCGCTTTTCGTCGCTCTCGGCATTCCCCGCCAGGAAAAGTGGATCAAGGCGCACATGGCCGAACTGGGCGTGCCGGTCTGCATTGGCATCGGCGGGAGCTTCGACGTGATCTCGGGCCTCAAGAAGCGCGCCCCGGTGTGGATGCAGCGCACGGGCCTTGAATGGCTCTACCGCGTGGCGAAGGAGCCCAGCCGCCTGCCGCGGCTGGTCGCCCTGCCGCGCATCGTCCTGATGACCCTCGGCTATCTCCTCCGCCCGCCGCACGACAATGATGAATGATGGCTGGCGATGGCAAAGGGAGATGGGGGGCTAAGGACGAATGACCACCTGTTCCCGGCCGTCCCGCATTCGTCATCCATCGTTTCGCGTTCATCATGGCCGCTAGGGAGTTCCCATGGCTGAAGTCCTGATCGTCGGTTCCATGGCGCTCGACACCATCGAGACGCCCTTCGGCAGGGGCGAGGACATCGTCGGTGGCGCGGGCGTGTATTCCGCCATCGCCGCCAGCTTCTTCGCGCCGGTCAACCTCATCGGCGTGGTCGGCGATGACTACCCGCAAGAGTCGCTGGATTTCCTCGCCGACCGCGGGATCAGTCTCGACGGCGTGGTGGTCGTGCCCGGCGGCAGGACGTTCCGGTGGGCGGGGCGCTATCAATACGACATGAGCAGCGCCGAGACGCTCGACACGCAACTGGGGGTCTTCGCGGACTTCGACCCGCGCGTGCCCGAGAGCTACCATCACTCGCGCTATGTCTTTCTCGCCAACATCCTGCCCTCGGTGCAGCTCGCGGTGATCGAGCAGATCGGCGACGGGTGCTTCGTGATCGCCGACACGATGAACTTCTGGATCGAGCGCGCGCGCGACGATCTGTACAAGGTGCTCGAACGTGTGGACCTGATGCTGCTCAACGACTCCGAGGCGCGGCAGCTCACCGGCCAGCCGAACCTCGCCCGCGCGGCCGAGGAGGTCCTGAAGATGGGCCCGCGCTATGTGGTCATCAAGAAGGGCGAGTACGGCGCGACGCTCGTGAGCGAAGCCGGGGGGAGCTTCACGCTGCCGTGCTACCCGCTGCAGGACGTGCGGGACCCGACCGGCGCGGGCGACTCCTTCGCCGGAGGCTTCATCGGCTATCTGGCGTGGGCGGGCCAGTGCGGCGACCCGGACCTGCGCCAGGCGACGGCCATCGGCACCGTCATGGCCAGCCGCTGCGTCGAGAGCTTCGGCCTCGACACCCTGGCCGCCACGACCACGCGCGACATCTACGACCGCTACTTCGCGCTCAAGCGCATGGTCGAGTTCCAGGAGCTGCCGGAGGGGCTGTAGCGGCAGGGATCAGGGATCAGGAATCGGGGCGCGGCTGTCCTGGGAGCGCCGGCTTCCAGCCGGCACGCCGTTGCCGTTGAAGCGCAATCCCGCCAACCGTCGCGGTCGGTGACCGCTCGTACAGCGTACCTTTCTTTTGGTGTTGTGTGTAGGAGCGCTCACCAGAGCGCGACCGATTGGCCATGGACTCTCGCGGCTGGAAGCCGCTCGTACGAATACTGATTCCTCTGGACGGAGAA
>CAZZDO010000310.1:0-6320 GCA_964653205.1 uncultured Armatimonadia bacterium
CCGCGCGGGTGGTGACTCCCTCCCGCGTGCCAGTCCAGCAGCGGCCCGTGGTAGGCCTTCTCGCTCCAGAAGGAGCCATAGTACTGGCCGGGGGTGAAGTCCTGACAGCGGACAAGATAGGCGACGATGGCGTCGGTGGTGGCGGCGAGGTCGGTGGTGGACATGGGTGAGCGGTTCGGCGGGAGGGGGAGGGGGACCTGCCGCTGAGCAGCCGCTCTCCCGAGCCGTGGCCAGCATTGCACAAGGCACCCGAGTAGTGTGGGCTGGCCGATGTCCACCGAGGGCGACGAACCCGTGAGATCGCGCGGGTTGTTGAAAGCTCTTCGGCCCTTACTCGATGATGAGACTTCCCCTATGCCGCGACGACTGTGCGGGAGATGGGGCCCAGCCTCACATCGAGGGCAGATGCACTACGGCAGTGAGCCCCCCAACAGTCTCGCGCCCTTGTGCGGGGCCTGGGCTGCGGCGGGACCGGCGCTCAATGTCTGTACGGTGTTGAGAGGCGTTACGGTTCCCTCAGGGAACCTGACCTGCGCAACGCTCCAGACATCGCCGCTCCGGCTTCCCGAGAACGTGAGGCGCCGAGGTCCGTATGCCACCGGTCCTGTCCGGGTCACGACTCGGACCGTGCAGTTGACGGGAGTGGGAGGCCCCCCCGCTTGGTTCTGTCCAGTACTGCTGTAGTAATGCACAACAAGGAGGTAGGTGCCGGATACAGCTGTGGGCATGGTGATGTGCTCCGGACCGTAGCCGTCCACGTCATCCAGGTCGAGCTGAGCGCCCCACGTCGGGGACATGTTGCCGTAGTAGCAGTCCCAAGTGGTCCACAGGTCGGAGAGCCCACAGCCTGGCGCAAGGAGGTGCAGGTCCAGATCGCCCGTTCCCGTGTCCCAGGTAAGCTGTGACCATAGGTCGTTGGTGGGCTGGTTCCGTGGCCCCTCAAGAGGCACGATGACAAGTGGCTGCCCGTAGACGAGCCCGATATACTTCGCCCCCCATATCTCGAACCTCTGGTCATCCGCATAGCCTTGCATCCGGTATCGCAGGGCTGTGATCTCGTAGGTGAGGTTTTCCACGGAGTCCGCGATGAGGTTCAGATCGTCTATGCGCCCCACTGCTAGCGTCGCACTGGCGTACGCCCCGCCCGCAGCCGGGGTGGCCGCCAAGCTGAGAGCAGTGACTATCACCGCGTCAACCGCCTTGTCCACCAGCCAGTGTATGGCCCAGTCGCGCGTCTTATTGCTCATCTGGGCAAGGGTAACGCGGTCAACCAGCGTATACTCGCGCTCCAAGACCTCCTTCGTCATTCCGGCCGGAAGGAGGTCGTTGTAGACAATCTGGCTCTGTCCAAGGGTGAGGCGCTGGATGGGTTGGAGTACGTATTTCCTGAACCAGCTGTAGGCAAGCTGCGGGCGCACTGCGGAGGTGCTGGTCGGCAGTTCAAACGGAGCCAAGCGTGGGACATACTCGTCGCGCGGGTCCGTGATGAGGACCGTCCCTGCGCCGCCGTTGCTCAGGACCGTGACATTGCAGCCTGTGATCGGGGCACCAGTCAGCGCGTCGGTAACCTCAACTGCCCCGCTCTGCCCACTGACAGTGATTGGCGCCTGGCCAGACCCGTCCGTCACGGCGACATCCCGCTCTGCCGCTGGCGTCTCCGTCCCGCCGCCGCCACACCCGGCTACGAACGTCACGGCCAGAGCGACTATGACCAAGACACAGATGCAGCGGAACAACAAGCCTCGTCGTAAGCGACACATGGTCTCCTCCTTGGTGGGCGCACGCCGAGCAATAGAACTCTGCTCACGACCAGTCTGAGAATCCTGCTTGGCCGCGGCGAAGTTGGTGAGGGCCTGCACGAATTGTGGCTTCGAGCAGCAGGCGTCGACGAGCCCCGACGCCACCGCGTGCTACTGCGTCTCGACCTGCATGGTAACGTCGCTTGAGGTCTTTCCGGTGACCTTGACCAAGTAGTCCCGGCGTTCGCCCGGCCCCACCTGCTTCAACGCCTCACTGCCTTCGCCGACTACGGTACCGCCCTCGCGGAATGTGGCCCGAAGCGTGATGTCGACGGTCCTGTCGAGCTCATTGCGCAACACGCCGCCGACGCCCTTGTCAGTAATCACTTTGGACAGTAAGGTGACGTCCTTTGCTACTTCCTCGGTCGGGGTCTGCACTGCCTTGCCCGCTACGTTGAACTTGCCATCGGTGTAGGCAATGAACTCTGTGCCTTGCCTGAATGTGACGTTCTTCCCTGTTACGAACACCATGAGGACGGAGAGCAGAATCGCCCCGGCGATAACCGCAGTCAAATTGGACTTGCCGTCCCTGCCAGCCTCTGCCCGCAGCCTGATGCTTGAGCCATCGATGGCCTCGACCGACTCGATTGTGAACTCCAACTTACCGGCCTTGCCAAACATTCCTGCACCCTTTGACTCCGTCACCCTGCCCATCGCGCGTGCGCCCTTCTGAATGACGAGTTGCCCGCCGATGACCACGTCACGTGTGACGGCGTAGCGAACGATGGAGTCCTTCTTGTCTTTCCCGGATTTCAGAGTGTGCAGCAGTTGTACTTCAACCATCGTGCCATCAGCCACCTCGATCTGGTTGCCAAACACCAACTGCGCCGAGAATACCACGACCGCCAGTAGCGCAACGACTCGAGACGCAAACCTGTTCATCAGGAGTCCTCCCTTGTAGCTAATCAGTACGAACTGTGGGGTATGTCTGTCGACTGGCAGCCGCCACCAAGATGGTAGTCCCTCTCTGGTGGCACCTGCCTGAGGTGCCACTAACCAGCGGAGACGGCTCAAATAGGCAGATGGGTCGGCACCGGCAGCCGCCCCCTTGTCCCCTCCGCCCTGTGGGTGCCACGAGATTGTGCCTCGCCCACTTCATGCCAAGGCCGTACTGTACTCCCCCCCCGACATTTGTCAACAATCGTTCGCATGATCAGCCACATTGTGTCCAGCCACCTTGTGCGCCATCATCTCCTGTCCCCCGTGCTTGCCTTTTCCCGTCCCTCCGTCTATAATCCCCCCTCGGGCGAGATCCCCCTTGTCCGTGGCTTTGTAGCGTCCGCCGGCCCTGCGGCCGGCTTATCTTTGTGTCCTGGAGGGGCCGCGCTTCAGCCGGCCCGGCGTGGGGCCGACCCAGCGTGGGGCCGGCTGAAGCGCGGCCCCTCCAGGCACCCTCCCGAGGCGATCTGTCATGTGTGGTATCGTGGGTTTCGTCGGCAAGCGCCAGGCTACCGACATCTGCATTCAGGCTCTGCATTGCATGGAGTACCGCGGCTATGACTCCGCCGGAGTCGCCGTCATCACCGATAGCGGCGAACTCGTGCTGCGCCGCGCCGTGGGCAAGCTCACCAATCTCGAGGCCGACCTGCAAGCCGAGCCCGTCGTCGGCTCGCTCGGCCTGGGCCACACCCGCTGGGCCACGCATGGCAAGCCCTCCGTCGAGAACTCCCACCCGCATCTCTCCTGTGACGGCCGCATCGCGGTCGTCCACAATGGCATCATTGAGAACTACCAGGAGCTGCGCGCCGAGCTGGAGGCCGAGGGGCACGTCTTCAAGTCCCAGACCGACACCGAAGTCATGTCGCATCTCGTTGAGAAGTACTACAGCGGGGACCTGCGGGCTGCCGTCGTCGAGGCCGTGCACCGCCTGCGCGGGGCCTTCGCCTTCGGGATCATCTGCGCCGACAGCCCCGGCCAGCTTGTCGCCGTGCGCCGCCGCAGCCCGCTCGTCGTCGGCATCGGCGAGGGCGAGAACTACATCGCCTCGGACATGCCCGCCATCCGCCAGGAGACCGGCCGCGTCTATGTCATTGACGATGACGAGGTCGCGCTCATCACGGCCGACAACATCGAGCTGACCGACCTGAACCTCCAGCCGATCAGCAAGGACGTCTACGAGATCCCCTGGCCCGCCGACGCGGCCGGCAAGGGCGGATACGACCACTTCATGCACAAGGAGATCCACGAGCAGCCCAACGCGATCTACGCGTGTCTCGCCGGCCGCCTGACTTCCGCCGACGAGCCGGTCAAGCTCGAAGGTCTAAACCTCACCGCCGACGAGATCAAGAAGATCCGCAAGGTCGTCTTCACCGCCTGCGGCACCGCGTACCACTCTGGCGTGGTCGGGCGCTTCGTGATGGAGAAGCTGGCGAAGATCCCGGCTGAGGCCGACCTGGCCCCCGAGTTGCGCAGCCGCAGCCCCATCGTGCTGGACGACACGCTCGTTATCGCCGTCACGCAGTCGGGCGAGACGATGGACACGCTCCTGGCGCTGCGCGACATGCGCGCGAAGGGCGCCAAGGTCGTCTCCGTCGTCAACGTCGTGGACAGCACCATCGCCCGCGAGAGCGACGGCGTGGTGTACATCCAGGCCGGCCCGGAGATCGGTGTGGCCTCGACCAAGGCCTACACGCTGCAGATCCTCACCATCGAGCTGATCGCCCTGTATTTCGCCGAGGTGCGCGGGGCCGCCAGCCCTGAGGAACTGCGCGCGATGAAGGCGTCGCTGCTCGAGTGCCCGGAGCACGCCGAGACGCTGCTGGCGCGCGAGGACAGCATCATCGCCATCGCCGAGAAGTACTACGACAGCCGCCGCGCCCAGTGGGCCAAGCACGGCATCGAGATCGAGCGCGGCGAGGAGAAGGCCGAGGAGAAGGGCTGGTGGAGCACGACCTTCCGGCGCGATGCCATGCGCCCGAACTCGCTGTACCTGGCGCGCGGGGTCAACCTCGCCTCGGCCCTCGAGGGCGCGCTGAAGCTCAAGGAGATCAGCTACATCCACGCCGAGGGCTACAGCGCCGGCGAGATGAAGCACGGGCCCATCGCGCTGGTCGAGCCGTCGCTGTTCACGGTGGCCATCGCGGTCGAGGGTGAAGTGAAGGACCAGATGGTCGCGAACATCATGGAGATCAAGGCCCGCAGCGGCCCGGTCATCGCCGTGGCGACCGATGGCGACACCGGCATCGAGAACACCGGCGTGGACGCGAAGGCCAACCCCGATGACGTGGCCAGCCAGCCCAATGACATGATCTGGATCCCGCCGTGCCCCGAGCTGGTCAGCCCGATCCTGGTCGGCATTCCGCTGCAACTGTTGGCCTACCACATCGCGAAGTTCCGCGGCGAGCACATTGACCAGCCGAGGAACCTGGCGAAGACCGTCACGGTGGAGTAGCGCTCGGAGGGGCCGCGCTTCAGCCGGCCCCCATTGAGGGCACACGAACGACAACGGCCCCGCCTCGATGGTTGAGGCGGGGCCTGCTGTTTCCGACCGTGTGCTTGCGCGGTCAGTAGCCCAGGTCCAGCGGCAGAAGCTGGATCGTGTGGCCCCCCTGCTTCTCGTGAGCGACGACGGCCCGCCGGCAATCGGGGCTGATGGCCCACACCGCGCCGCCGTGGTCCGGCGTCACGTTCGCCCGTACGCACTGCCCCGTTTGCACATCCCACATCTGCACCGGGCTGCTGCCGGTGAGCACGTGGCGGCCATCGGGGGTGACCCCGAAGGACAGGATGGCGCTCTCCGCCATGGGTATGGTGAAGCGGCGCTGCCCGGTCTGCAGGTCCCACGCAATCCCGCCGCCCAGGCTGTAGCCGACGAAGAGTGTGCGCCCGTCCGGCGTGGCGCCCAGCGCCCAGACCCGGTCGTCCAGGCCCGGCAGGTCGCGCAGCCATTTGCGGGTCTGGAAGTCCCAGACGTGGACGACGCCGCTGTGGCACCCCCCGACCACGTACTGACTGCCCGGCGGCACGAGCAGCGACCAGATCATTCCCGGGTGGGGCGCGGCGGGTGGCGGGAGGGTCCACTGCACGTGACCCTGGAACGGGTCCCGGAACTCCACCCCGCACTTGCCGTCGGACACGAGGACTTGCCGCCCGCTGGGGGGCAGCGCCACGGCGAAGCTCTCGTGAGGGAGCTTCGTGGACATCAAGCAGCGGCCGCTCTCGATCTCCCAGACCCGCAGTTCGCCGTATCGCCCCATCGAGACCACGCGGCTGCCCTCGGGCGCCATCGCCAGCCCGACCACGGCGTCCCCGTGCCCGCGCAGCAGCCGTAGCAGCCGCCCGCTTTGCCCGTCCCACACGCCGACGGTCCGGTCATCCGAGGCGGTGCAGAACAGCCGGCCGTCAGGCGTGAAGACCGCCGCCTCCATGTAGTCGGTGTGGCCAGTCTGCGCCGGCAGCGCCGCCCCCCACAGGAGTCCTCCGAGCAGCAGGACTGTGATCCACCATCGCTGGCTCACGTGGCCCACCTCCGCACAGAGCGGCGGTATGCCCGGCTCACCGGGTTGATCTACGCCAGTGTGA
>CAZZDO010000311.1:0-3957 GCA_964653205.1 uncultured Armatimonadia bacterium
GCGCATTCGCATCCCCGACTACCTCGACCACTCCCACGCCACCCCGCTCTCGCCTCACCTTGACGGCCCCCCGCGGCGGCTATAATACCAATCCCTGTAGTCACGAAGACGGGTCTGCCGACCCGCGCGGGCCTCGCGCGGGGCGTTCGTGTCACTGCCGGTAGTCGCACCGCAGCAGGACGTGCCGGCCGCCGGGGCGCGGCGGGCCGGACGACGTTCCCGAGGGGGCTTGCGAGGGAGAGGGCATGGAGTACACCTACGTCGCGTCGCTGGACATCGGGTCGGAGTCGATGGCCTGCTGCGTCCTCAGCAACATCGAGGGCGACATGGCGGCCTCGCTCGTGGACCTGCAGGAGAACGGTCCGGCGTACGTCGGCGACGAGCGCGGCGCCTTCTACCCCCTGATGGACGGCGACGGCGTCTCCTCCCGGCTGCGAACGCGCTTTGCGCTCGTGGATGGGCGCACCGCCGCCGTGCTGCCCGACGCCCACGCCGAACTCGAGCTGATCGCCCGCCCGCACGTGCGGGGCGGCGGCGCCGACCACAGCCTCTTCAGGTACTTCTTCCGCGACGAAGAGGACGCCTCGCTGGGGGCCAACAAGTGGCTCCCCAACCCCAAGATCATCTACCAACTCGCGGCCAAGGGCTACTTGCCGCCGGTGCTCGACCAATCCGGGCAGCCGCTGCACGCCGACCCGGACACCCTCTTGCAGCACCTGATCACCCAGGTCGTCCGCAACTTCGTCCTCCAGAGCAGCAAGCTGGGCGGCGTGGATGTCGCCGACGTGGACCTGATCCTCACGGTGCCCAACGCCTACAGCCTGCCCCACACCCAGGCGCTCAGCGAGTTCGTGCAGGACCACACCCACCTGCGCGGCGTCCGCGTGGTGCAGGAGAGCGACGCCATCGCCTACTACGCCGCCGGGCTGGCCGGCGGCTTGCGCGGCACGGTCGAAAATCTCTACCAGTTCGGCGGCTCCGCCCCGCATGCCGCGTTCATCCAACTGCTCCGCCAGGCCTACCAGAACAGCCCCGCCACCGGTGTCTACATCGTCACGGTGGACATCGGCCGCGGCACCGCCGACCTCAGCCTCGTCCATGTCGCCTGGCCCGAGACCCAGCACGAGTACCACGTGCTGGCCCGCACCGGCAGCAACAAGGCCGGCAACCAGCTCTCCTACACCCTCGCCCAGTACTACAGCGCGCAACTCCGCGCCGCCTACGAGCAGGAGGGCCTCACGCAGTCGCCCGAGCTGGCCGAGCACCTCTGGGACTTCTGCAGCCTCAGCGAGCAGTCGCGCAGCCTGGACCGCCAGCAGGGCTACGCCCTCGATCTGCTGCAGCGGCTGATTGGCAGCGTCAAGCGCGCCGTAGATGAACGGTACTCCCTGGACGCGCGGCTGTGTCCCTATGACTTGCAGCGCGGCCTGGCCCGGCGCATCGCCGACTGCGTTGTGCAACACCTGGGCGCGGCGGTCGAGTCCGCGCCTGAGTTGCTCGGTGCGGCCGGCAGCCCCGAACGTGCCCGGCTGCGCGACGCCCTCGCCGAAGCGCTCATTTTGCCGGTCGGCACGCCCCTGGGCGCCGGCGACCCGTCAGCCAAGCTCGCCGCACGACTGGCCAACTGGTTCGCGGGCCTCGCTCGCCGCGTGACCGCCCGGGAGGGCCGGCGCGCCGCGCGTGGGGCCAATGGCGACATCCCCGGCGGCCGGCCCCGCACCCCCGTGCTGGACATGGCGGCCTGGTACCGCCTCGGCGAAGACCTGCGCGACCAGGCCGAGACCAGCCCCCGCGCGCTGCTCCAGAATCTGGACAAGGCCGGGCGCTTCCGCCACCAGGCCGACGCCACCGAGGATCCCCGGGGCGGCATGACCCCGGACAACACCCTCGTCGTCCTGGCCGGCCAGGGGTCGCAGTTCCGCCCCCTGCAGGCCACGCTCCGCGAGGCCTGCCGGACCGTCTTCGGCTGCCCGGACGACCACATCCTGGCCCTGTCCGGCCGCGAAGCCAAGGAAGCCTGCTGCTGGGGCGCCCTTAGCTTCGTGCTCCAGCGGCCCGTCCACATCGGCGCCTCCGCCCTGCACGGCACCTACGGCTTCCTCGACGCCGGCCTCGAGGGCTTCGTCCCGGTTGACATGGCCGCGCTCAACCGCGGCGACAGCTCCACGGTCGCCTTCCGGTACCCCGGCTTCCGCACTCTGGTCTTCACGCCGCGCGCGGTGGAGACGGTCGAAGAGCTGGGGCAGGACTACGCGCAGATCATCGGCTTCAGCGACCAGCAGTTCACCGTCGCTCGCACCCCGGACGGGCTGCAGGTCAACGGCCGCGACGTGCGGCTGCCGGTCGAGGGCCAGGCCCTCGCCGAAGAGGAGATGCTCGCCAAGCTCTGGCCCGAGCAGATCGCCCGGAGCGCCGGCTCGGCGCGCAAGCGCAGCACCCCGCGCCCGCCCCCGGAGCTCGAGGCCCGTCCCGCGAAAGCCGCTGGCAAGCGCAAGCTCAACCCGGGCGTTCCCGCCACCCTGCTGCTGGTGCTCCTGCTGGCCTATCCCGCCCACAGCCTCATCCCCCGCCACCTGCGCGCCATGTCGAGCGGCGCGACGTCCTCGCTGGCGGCCTCGATCAACGCCGGCCTCACGCGGCCCCCGGACGCGCTCCTGGCCTCGCTGGTGGACGGCCCTGAAGAGCGGTACGCCACCGGCTCCGAGCCGGCCTCCGAGGACCAGCTCGCCCAGGCCCTGCTGGCCCTGCCGCTGCACCAGCGCCTGTTGAAGGTCGGCGTCGCCACGGTGGACGGCCGCCGCATGGCCCTCATCAAGCTGCAAGCCGGCGACCTGAAGACCGGCCTCTTCCGCGTCACGGACCTCGAGCAGGACGCCGTCAGCGCCCTGCGCGCCGCGTTCGCCGCGCCGCTTGACCTCCAGTGCCTCGACCTGTGGACCGTCGTCCCCGGTCAGGATGCCACCGGCCCGATCCACCGCCCCATCTTCTCCGTGTTCGTCGAGCGCAGTGACTTCACGCGGGCCGACCGCAGCTCACGCCCGGTCCGCGAACTCCTCGGCGACCTGGGGATGGTGCGCTTCGCCCCGCAGTTCCTGCAATACGCCGGCGGCCAGCCCGTGTCGCGGCTCGCGCCGCTGCTGCCCGACAGCGCCTGGAGCACCACCCCGGTCAGCGCCACCTGGGACCAGGTGCGCGCCGAGTGCAATCAGGACCGCCGCTTGACGACCGCCGATCGCGCCCGCGTCGTCGTCCACATCCCCGTCCGGGACAACTCCGTCGCCCTGACCATTGACGACGGCCCCCACCCGCTCGTGACGCCGCTGTTCCTCGACATCCTGCGGCGCCATGACGTGCATGCCACCTTCTTTGTAGTGGGGAAGCAGACCGAGGAGTTCCCGGAGTTGCTGCAGCGGACGGTGGCCGCGGGGCACGAGATCGGCAACCACACCTACAGCCACCCGCGCCTGGGGCAACTGGCGGCGGTGGAGGCGCTGACGGAACTGCGAGCCGGCGCCCGGGCTATCCGCAACGTCTGCGGCCAATCCGCGCCGCTCATGCGCCCGCCTGGCGGCGGCCTGGCCGAGGACATGCTCCGTGCCACCGCAGCCGCCGACTCCACCGTCGTGCTCTGGACCCACAACACCAATGACTGGCTGCGACCCTCGCCCGAACAGGCCGCGGCCAACGCCCTGCGCGACCTGCGCCCCGGCGGCATCGTCCTGATGCACCAGGGCAGCATGGAGAGCGTTCGGGCGCTGCCCCTCATCATCGAGGGCGCCCGCGAACGCGGCCTGCGCCTGCGCCCCGTCGGCGAGATGCTGCGCCGCGCCCCCGTCGCCGCCCAGCCCATCGCCGACATCATGGCCAAGTACGAGAAGCACGAACTCGGGGAAGAGTAGAATCGATCGAGCGGGCGTCTCGCCTTCACACATGTGGGTAGAGCGGGCGTCTCGCCTT
>CAZZDO010000311.1:4057-6320 GCA_964653205.1 uncultured Armatimonadia bacterium
GAGCGGGCGTCTCGCCTTCACACATGTGGGTAGAGCGGGCGTCTCGCCTTCACACATGTGGGTAGAGCGGGCGTCTCGCCCGCCCCGGCGGTCCTTTCGCGGGCGAGACGCCCGCTCTACCCCCTGGCAGGGGCAGCCCCCCGCCCTACAGTTACGTCACGCCGCGCTCCCGCCCGTCCCGGCAATCTCCTCGTCGGTCAGGTAGCACGCCGGGTCCGCCTCCCACATGTCGCCGGTCACGGCCTCCGCGCGGATGCGGCAACCCCCGCAGATGTTCCGCCGCACGCACGCCCCGCACCGCCCCTTCACATGGTCCCCCTTGTGGCGCAGGGCGTTCATGAACGCATCGTCCGGGTCCCGCCAGATCTCGCTGAACTTCCGCTCCTTGACGTTGCCCAGCGTCACATGCCCCCAGAACTGGCACGGGTGGACGTTGCCGTACGGGTCCACGTTGGACATCTTCGTCCCGGCCGAACACCCGCCGTGCATCTCCAGCAACTGGTCCACCTCCGCCAGCCGTTCCGGCTGTTCGGTGGCGATGCGGTTGCGGATGTAGACCCCGTCGGCGTGGTTGTCCACCGTCAGGATCTCCAGCTTCGCGTCCTTCGCGGCCAACTCTTCAGTTTTCTGCAGCACGATCTCGATGGTGCGCCGCTTGGTCGCGAGGTCGGTGTCGCGGCCGACCATCTCCGACCCGCGCCCGGCGTACACCAGGTGGTACATGCAGAACCGCGGGATGCCGACCTCCGCCACGGTGTCAATCACGGCCGGCAGGTCCGCGACGTTGTCGGCGTTGACGGTAAAGCGCACGCCCGTCTTCAGACCCGCGGCCTCGGCGTTCTTGAGGCCCTCGATGGCCTCCCGGAACGCACCCTTGCGCCCGCGGAACTTATCGTGCGTCTCCTCGAGGCCGTCAATGCTCACCCCGACATACTGGAAGCCCGCGTCGTGCAGCTTCCGGGCCATCTCGGGGGTGATGAGCGTCCCGTTGCTGGATAGCACCGGCCGCAGGCCCAGCGACTTGGCGTACGCGGCCAGCTCGAACAGGTCGGGCCGCAGCAGCGGCTCGCCACCCGAGAACAGCAGCACCGGGCACTTCATCGCGGCGATGTCCTCAATGAACGCCCGCGCCTCCTCGTTCGTCAACTCGTCCGCGTACTGCTTGTCCTCAGCGTTCAGGTAGCAGTGCCGGCACTTGAGGTTGCAGCGGTTGGTGGTGTTCCACACCACCAGCGGGCGGTAGTCCGACGAAAACTGCAGCAGGTGCGGGGGCAGCTTGCTACTGTCGCGATCGTGATGCAGGGCCTCCGAGACGGTGGCCGTGCCACAAAGCAGTTTGGTGCAGCCGATCATGAACCCATCCTCCGGGGAGTGTTGGCATAGTAGGTCACGAGCGCCGTCACCAGCGCCTCGATGGTGTGTTCATCCGGCACGACCTCGGGGGCCATGCCCATCTCCCGCGCCGTGGCGGCCGTGACCGGCCCGATGCACGCCACGCACACGCCCTCCAGCAGCCTGACCGCGCGGTCGCACCCCAGTGCCGCGACGAAGCTCCTAACGCTCGATGAGCTGGCGAACGTTACGAAATCCACCCGGTTCTCCTCGAGCATCTGCACGATCTGCGGGTCCACCGCCTCGGTCGGCAAGGTCTGGTACACCGGCGCGATGACGACCTCAGCCCCGGCCTCGCGCGCCTTGTCCGGCAACACCTCGCGGGCCTCGGCGGCGCGCAGCAGCAAGAGCCGCTTCCCCGCCAGCCCCTCGTCGGCGAGCGCCGCCACCAACCCCTCGGCCACGTATTCCTCCGGGCACAGCGCCACGCGTAGGCCGGCCGCTTCCGCCGCCGCGGCCGTGGCCGGGCCGATGGCCGCCACCCGCGGGCCCTTCAGCGCCCGAATGTCCGACCCCATCTCCGCCAGGTGCTCCTGCAGCCGCGTCACGGCGTTGGCGCTGGTGAAGACCACCCAGTCGAACGTCTCGGCGGCCGCCAGCGCCTCGTCCACCGGCGCCCAACTCTCCGGCTCCGCCAGGCGAATCACCGGCATCTCCAGCGGCGTCGCCCCGGCCTGCCGCAGCAGCGCGCTCAACTCGCTGGCCTGGTGCCGCACCCGCGTCACGAGCCCCTTGAGGCCGAACAGCGGGCGGTTGTCGAACCACTGCAACTCCTCGCGCAGCCCCACGACCTCGCCCACGACGATGACCGACGGTGGGCGCGCGCCGGAGACGCCGGTCGCCATCGTCAACTGGGGCACCCACCCGGAGC
>CAZZDO010000312.1:0-6305 GCA_964653205.1 uncultured Armatimonadia bacterium
GGAGAAGTGGTGGAACGTCTTCGAGGCGATCTACGCGCTGGACCCGAATTCCCTCGTCCACGGGGTCCTGTTCCCGCAGTGGCAGATCAAGATCCCCCGGGCGCTCACCGCGCATCTGGAGGCCTTCGGGGCGGCGCGCGTGGATCGCTCCGGCGTCAAGTTCGATCGGCTCGGCAAGACCACATCCGGCCAGCCGATCTTCGCCGTGGACGACGCCACGGCGGAGTCGATCCGGGCGACCTTCGTGCTGGACGTGAGCCTCGTTCGCTCGTTCGGGCGCACGGACGAGGACGGGAGGACGCGCGGACTCGGCCCGCAGCAGCAGGAGTTCCTGGTGACCCTGGCGCTGTGGAAGATCCACAAGCTCCTCGCCTCGCCCTTCCGTTTCCGGTCGGGTTGTCATCTGCGGTGCACTTCCCTCACGACTGGCGAGCGGCACGTCGAGATCGACGTCGATATCCGGGCCGCGATCGCCGCTGCAGGCTTCCCGGTGCCGCCGGTCACGGATGTGTTCTGGCCGCGTGACGACCTGTATCGCGCAGGCGAGAAGGAGAGCGAAGAGAGCGCTGAAGGTGACGGGGCCGAGGCCGACGACGAGGCCGAGTGATGCGGATCGTCCTCCGACAGGAGTTCCCGCTGGGGCGCTTCCATGCCACGCCGTGGCGCGTGAACCCGTTCGACGATCCGCACGGGGAGTGGCCGCCCAGTCCCTGGCGCCTGGTGCGCGCCGTCACCGCGCGCTGGTACCAGTGGGCGCGCGAGACCGGCAGGGAGCTGGACCTGGTCCAGCTCCAACGACTCCAGCGCGCGCTGTGCCGGAGCACGTACGCGTTCCACCTGCCACCGGATGTGGGCAAGGGACGGCCGCTCAGGCACTACCATCCCACCCAGTTCGGCTGGCAGCCAGCCGAGAAGAAGAAGGCCGGGACGCGCGGCTACGGCAGGAGCCTGGTGCAGGACAACTACTGGTGCGTCCCTGCCGAGTCTCCCGTGTGGTGGTTCATCCAGGGTGACGACTGGACGGACGACCTGTGCGCGGTGCTCGCGCACTGCCTGGAGCGCATGACCTACTTCGGGCGCGCCGAGACGCTCACCCGCGTCTGCGTGGTGGGCACCGACGACCCCGTGCCGCCGGCGCCCAACTGCGTGCTGGTAGACGAGCGCACGGCAGGGGCCGTGCCCGTGCTGACGCCGCTGGCGGAGGCGACGCGTGACGACATCGAGCGGACGACCGACGACCCGGCAGCCGTGCAGCGCACCGTTCCCCCTGGCGCGCGCTGGCTCTACGCGCAGCGGCCGCCTCGCCCCGCGGCGCGCGAGCGCAGACGGACGCCGCAGCGGCGGCCTGCCTGCAACCTGGTGCAGTTCGCCATCGGCTGGAACGTCGCCCCGGAGCTGCGGGCGATCGTGCGCCTGACGGCGGGCTTCCGCGCCGCGGTGCTGCGCGAACTCCTGCGCCTCAAGACGGGGGACGCTGCGGCCACGTGGACGCGCGTCGGCAAGGACGTGCGCGCGGCCGTCGCCGACATGGTGGGCAAGGACCCCGAGGGCCGGCCGCTGCGGGGGCATCGTCACACGGAGTTCCTGGCCTGGTGCGAGGGCGGGCAGCCGACGCGTCTGCTCGTCTGGCGTCGCTCGCGGCCGTTCGATGACGACGAGCAGGAGGCGATCCTGCGCGCGGCGGCGCGCGAGATGTCGTGGGCAGCGGCCGGTGCGGGCGTCGACGCGTGGAAGGTGCGGCTGGTGCCCCTCGCTGGTGATGTCGCGCCCCCTCCGGGATTCGACGGAAAGGCGGCGCCAGTGTGGGAGTCGGTGACCCCGTACGTGCCTCCGCGTCACCACCTGCGGCGCGGCGAGGAGCGCCGCGGGGAGTCGGTAGTCGAGCAGATCCGTCGCGAGCTGAGACAGCGCGGCATGGAACCGAGCGTGGAGGTGAAGGTCCTGGGCTCTCCCAGGTGGGTGTCGGTGCATGTCCCCCCGCGCCAGCGGCACCAGCGTGCCTTCATCGGTGACCGCCGCGGGCAGATGCTGCGGTTGCGGTTCGCGACGGCGGTGAGCGGCCCTGTCAGCCTGGGGCACTCGAGCAGCTTCGGGCTCGGTCTGTTCCGGCCAGTGACGGCGGACCGGGGCGGGTCCGCGGCCCCCTGAGGTGCAGGCGTGGCGGATCCTGCCCGTCTGCCGCGGGGGCGTGCCCGCGTCGCCCTGCCGGCATCGCCCATGACGACGATGGGGATGTACGTCTTCGCGATCGCTGCGGGGCTGTCCGGCGCTGCCGATGCGGAGCCGCTGGCGCGGGCGCTGCGGAGGGCCGTGATGGCGCGGGTCCAGGGCGTGCTCGGCGGCGCGCTCCTGGCGCCGTTCTTCACGGGGCACGAACTGGATGGCAGCCCGGCGCGCGCGGAGAGGAGTTCGCACCTGGCATTCCTCTGCGACCTGCCTCGTTCGCGGTTCATCGTCGTGGCACCGCATGTGCTCGACCGGCGCGAGCCGATGGCAGCCGAGGCAAGCCATCTGGGCATCCTGGAGCAGGCGCTCGCTGGCATGTGCGAGCTGCGGGCGGCCGGGGCAGGGCGCCTGCTGCTGCGGCGCACGCGGATCGAGCTGGACGCGGACCCGCTCACCGTGCCCGCGTGCCGGTGGCAGAGCGCGACCCCTTACGTGGTGAGCCGCCACGCGCGCCTGGGCGATGCCTACGCGGCGCTGGCCGCCGATCTCGTGGCGGAATGTCGGCGGCGGGGCCTGCCGGCTCCCGTCGCTGCCGTCGCGCTGGATGCGAGGGGAGTGGCCGGCAGGGGGCTCAGCGGACACGCCAGGCTCGAGTTCCGCACAGCCGTCCCGGGGCCACTTCTGCTGGGGCGGCAGCGCTATCTCGGGGGCGGGCTTTTCCTGCCGTCAGCGCGTGCGGGTTCTCAGGGGTTCGGGTGACGCGGGCAGGACGGTCGAGTGGGTTTCCACGGAGCGGAGTGCCCGACGATGACGGTTACGGACTCGGAAACCGAACTGCTGCCGGTCCGCATGTTGAGCGAGTACGCGTACTGCCCGCGCCTCTTTCACCTGATGCAGGTAGAGGGGCGCTGGGCCGACAACGCGTACACGGAAGAGGGCCGCACGATCCACCGGCGTGCGGACCAACTGGACCACGCGTTGCCGGACGCAGAAGACTCGTCGCCGGCTGTGGAGGCGGCGGAGGCCACCGCGGAAGAGGGGAACGACGAACCGCCGGTCATCACCCGGTCGGTGCCCCTGGGCAGCCAGGTGCTGGGACTGTCCGGCAAGCTGGATCTGGTGTCCACCGCCGACGGCGAGGCGGTACCCGTCGAGACAAAGCGCGGGCGGGTCCCCCAGAATGAGCAGCGGTCTTGGGAGCCCGAACGCGTTCAACTCATGGCGCAGGGGCTGCTACTGCGAGAGCACGGGTACCGCTGCACCCACGGCGTGCTCTACTACGCCCAGTCTCGTACCCGCGTCGACGTCCCCTTCACCTCGGAACTGGAGAACCGCACCCGCGAGCTCGTCGCGGCGGCCCGCCAGGCGGCCACGGCTCGCCTGCTGCCGCCCCCGCTGGACGACAGCCCGAAGTGCGTCGGTTGCTCGCTGGCAGGCATCTGTCTGCCCGACGAGACCCGCATGCTGGCGCAGACGGAGGTTGATGCCCGCCCCGCAGACGTGCGTCGCCTCTTCCCCGTACGCGACGACGCGCTGCCCCTGTACATCCAGGAGCAGGGCGCCGCAGTGGGCAAGACCGGCCTGGCGCTGGTGATCCGCAAGGGCGGCACCAAGCTGGGCACGGCCGTCCTCAAGGACGTCAGCCAGCTCGTCCTGTGCGGCAACGTTGCGGTGAGCCCGCAGGCGCTGAACTGGCTTTGCCAGGAGGGGATCCCAGTGGTGCACCTGACCACGGGCCACTGGTTCTGCGGTGTGACCACGGGCATCTCCGTCCGCAATGCGTACGCGCGTGCATCACAATTCGAAGCGGCGGCAGATCCGGCCCGGTGCCTGGCGCTGGCCCGGGCAGTGGTCGCAGCCAAGGGCGCCAATCAGCGCACCATGCTGCGCCGCAACAGCCCGTCGGCCAGCCGTGCCGATCTCGATCTGATGGCCGAGCTGCTCCGCAAGGTCGTTGTCGCCTCTTCCTGCGAGTCGCTGCTGGGTCTGGAAGGCGCCCTGGCAGCCCGGTACTATGCCAACTTCGCCGCGTTGCTCTCGCCGCGCGATCTGGCGACTGATTGGGACTTCGAGAGCCGCAACCGACGTCCTCCCAGGGATCCCGTCAACGCGCTGCTCTCCTTCGGCTATGCGCTCCTGGCCAAGGAGTGCACCGTGGCTCTGCTCGCCGAGGGACTGGATCCCTGGTGGGGCCTGTACCACCAGCCCCGCTACGGGCGACCGGCGCTGGCGCTGGACCTGATGGAGGAATTCCGGCCGTTGGTGGTCGACAGCGCGGTGATCTCGGCCATCAACACCGGCATGGTTGGCAGCAGCGACTTCACCCAGACGAAGGCCGGCTGTCTGTTGACCGCCACGGGGCGCAAGGCCTTCATCCGGGCCTACGAGGCCCGGCTCGATCAGCTCGTTACCCATCCAGTTTTCGACTACCGGTGCTCGTGGCGCTCGATCGTTCGTCTCCAGGCGCGGTTACTGACGCGCTGGCTGGCGGGGGACGTCAAGGAATACCGGGGCATGACCACGCGCTGACAGGACGGATGTATGCGCCGTCACTATCTTGTGGCCTACGACGTGGCGGACGACAAGCGGCGCACCGCCGTCTTCAACATCATGATGGGCCATGGCGACCACGTGCAGTACAGCGTCTTCTTGTGCCAGCTCAACGACGTGGAGCTGGAACGGCTGAAGGGCAGATTGCGGAAGGTGCTGAACCAGCGCGACGATCAGGCTATTCTGCTGAATCTCGGGCCTGCAGGCAGTGAACTCACACAGCGGCTCGAGTGCATCGGGCGTGGGTACACGCCCGCACCCAGGGTTACGGTGTTCTGACGCTCTGCCGTGCGAGCGGTGCGGTGCGTGGCCTGCTCTTGGGGACCGTTCGAACATGTTGGAGAGCTGCAAGTTCGGAGGAATTTCCAGCGCATGTACACCGTACAGCGGATGTGCCCACGCGCCACCGCTCGAAAACGCTCCTGCAGCCAGTTGCGCGGCCGCAGGTTACGGAGCAGGTCTTTCCGCCTCATCCGTGAGGCGGCCCCATTGAAGCAGAAGGCCGCGAAACACCCAAGGGCGGTCCTGGCTCCTTTCCGCCTCATCCGTGAGGCGGCCCCATTGAAGCCCCAGCAGGGCGTCGAAGCGCTCGCGCTGTCCGACTTTCCGCCTCATCCGTGAGGCGGCCCCATTGAAGCCCGCGCTCCTTGTGTTAGCCCATCTTCGTGCTTCCTCTTTCCGCCTCATCCGTGAGGCGGCCCCATTGAAGCAAGATCCCGATGTACCATCACCCAACCACAACCCCAACTTTCCGCCTCATCCGTGAGGCGGCCCCATTGAAGCGGCACAGGGAATGCTTGATTGGTGGACATGGACGGAGCTTTCCGCCTCATCCGTGAGGCGGCCCCATTGAAGCGCGAAGTCATCAGGACGCCGCGCCTTGGCGCCCGCGTCTTTCCGCCTCATCCGTGAGGCGGCCCCATTGAAGCGCCCAGGCTTTCTATCTTTCGCCGCAGGCGTCCGAAAGCTTTCCGCCTCATCCGTGAGGCGGCCCCATTGAAGCTCAACTTCATCGCTCATGTCGGCGAAGCCCTTGAGCATCTTTCCGCCTCATCCGTGAGGCGGCCCCATTGAAGCACACGCTCGTCGATGCGGATGAGCAGCGCCTTGTCGACCTTTCCGCCTCATCCGTGAGGCGGCCCCATTGAAGCCCTTATAGATCAACCGAATCCAGGGCGTCTCATAGTCCTTTCCGCCTCATCCGTGAGGCGGCCCCATTGAAGCAGTATGTGGGAAAATGCCGCCGAAGGAACCACTCCGGCGCTTTCCGCCTCATCCGTGAGGCGGCCCCATTGAAGCCCTTTACGATTGCCGCGCGGCGCCGGCCGCGCCCACTTTCCGCCTCATCCGTGAGGCGGCCCCATTGAAGCAGTGGGAGCTCTGGACAAAGGGAGGCGCCTACTCGCTTTCCGCCTCATCCGTGAGGCGGCCCCATTGAAGCGCACTGATGCTGGGTGGACACAGAGTGGGTCCGTTTTCTTTCCGCCTCATCCGTGAGGCGGCCCCATTGAAGCCTGACCGCTTCGGCGACGAGGGCGATGATCGCGTGCCGCCTTTCCGCCTCATCCGTGAGGCGGCCCCATTGAAGC
>CAZZDO010000313.1:0-3855 GCA_964653205.1 uncultured Armatimonadia bacterium
CAACACCTACACCTACGGCAACCGCCCCATTGACCTCCTCCCCCGGTCCGAGACCGCTCGGCCCGAGGACAGCCGCGGTTGGGACGAGCCCGCATCGGCCACAGCGTTCGAGCTGGCCCTGCACACCAAGGACCTGTTCCGTGTGGGCGAGGATGCGCTCGAGCGACTGTGCGTCGTCGAGGCCCGCCGGCCCGAGGGCGCCGCCGGCCCTCTCAGCCTCGTGCTCGTGGACGGGGCGCACGTTCTCTGGCGCCAGAGCGCCGACTGGGTCGGCGCGAACCAGCGCCTGCGCCCCGTCTGGCTGCCGGTGCGGCGCGATCGGCATCCCGTGCTCGCGCTCATCGAGGGCGAGCGCCCCTGCGCCACGGCCGGCGCGCGGCTGGGGGATGGAGCCCCGGCCGCGGTGATCGAGGCCGCGGGAATGCCGGAAGTCCCCGCCGTGGACGCGGGCTTTGCGCTGCTCCCCGCCGGCGAGATGGCCGTCACCCGCGACGCCTCGCTGAGCCTCCGCGTGGCGCTCGCGCGCCCGTCGCCGAGCACCGTGCGCGTGCAGGTGCGCGCCGTCCCGAGTGGCCACGTGCTGGGTTCGTGGGACCTCCCGCCGCAGCATCTCGCCGGCGCCTTCACCCTCGGCCTGCGCAACCTCCCCCTCGCGGCGCTGGCGCCCGCCGGCGACGAGCGTATCACCTGCGAGGTGGCGTCGGCCGTTCGCACGCTCGCCCGGCAGGAACTCACGCTGCATCTGGTTGACGCGCCGCCGCCCGGGCCGTTCGGGGCCCGAACCGCCAACCTGCGCTTCACCGCGCCCGTCGCCGACGGCGACCGCGAGCGCTCGTGGGACGAACTGTGGGGCGATAGCGACCTGCGCGATGTCGTCGTTTCCTTCCCCGGGTCGGCGGCGCGCTTCGTGCTCTGGCGCGGGGGAAGCTACGTGCCCTGCTGGGCGCTGCCCGAGGGCTGGCTCACGTATGAATGGCTCGAAGCCGAGCCGTACTTCTTCGGCGCGGACGATTGCGTCGAGCCGTTGCAGGATCGCGACTGCCGCTTCTCCCGCGCCGAGATCGTCAGCAGCACCGCGGCCCGCACCGTCGTCGTCTGGCGCTACGCCCTCACGGACTTCCAGGGGCGCATCATGCGCGACGAGCGTGCCGAGGAGACTTTCACGCTCTACCCCGACGCCGTGGGCACGCGCTTCCTGCGCGGCTTCTACGAGGACGGCTGGCACGAGAACCAGGAGTTCATCGTCGTCAACCGACCCGGCCGCCGCGCCTCGCAGGCGCTGTCGCCCCAGGCCCTGACCTTCCGCAATCTCAAGGGCGATTGCCAGCAGCCCGTGTGGCCCAAGCCCGGCTTCTCGCTCGATGGCTGGCCCGAAGTCATCACGCTGGTGAACCTCGGCGCCGGCCCGCGCCCGTTCATGGTCACCCCCGATGCGCCTGAGATGGTCAAGGTCTGGGCCAAGCCCTATGTGGATAAGCTCGACCTGTTCAACGCCTACCCGCACTGGCCCGTCACGCGGGGCTTGCGCACCTCGTGGCTCGATGACCCTCGGCAGTTCGACCGGCCGACCCACAGCAACCTGGCGAACCTCGTGAACCGTCCTCTCCGCGAGACGGACACCGAGAAGGACTGGATGTGGCTGATCGGGCTGGCCGAAAAGGACGACGCCGCCGTGGCGGCCGCGGCGGCGTGGCTGAAGCCCGGCGAGGTGACGCCCGGCCCCGGCGTCACGACCGTCGCGTACGACCAGGCGCAGCGCGCTTATGTCGCGCAGGCAGGCGCGGGGGCCGAGGAGTGCGAACTTCACCTCACGCCCCCGCCCGGCGGCGCCGTCACGAACCCGGCCTTCGTCCTCAAGGGCTGGAGCGGTCCGGCGCAGGTGGACGTGCCCGGCGCGGCCGAAGTCCTCATGGGGCAGGAGCCGGGGCAACTCGTCATCTTCGCGCGCGGACGCTTCGCGCAGCCGCTGCGGGTGAAGATCAGCCGCACCTGAGGGACAAGGACATGCGCAACGAAGACATCAGCACCACCAACGGCGCCGCCGTCATCTCCCCGGCCGACGACGTCATCGCCGGCAGTCGCGGGCAGTGGACCATCACCTACACCGCCGGCCCCGACGGCCTCGCCGTCGGCGGCAGCGTCCGCTTCGAGATCCCCTACGGCTTCACCCCGCCGCAGTTCCAGTGGCATGGCGACGACGGCTACGTGACCGTGACGTGCAGCCGCCGCGACGTGCGCCTGCAGCTATCCCTCGAGCCGCCCGTCAAGCTCGACCCCCAGCCCTTCTACTATGTCACGCGTTGGGGGCGGATGGTCTACGTGCAGGTGCTCGACCAGCACCTCGTCGAGGGCGACCAGATCGTCTTCGTGTATGGCCGCCAGCTTCACTCGCCCGTCTTCGGCGGCGCGGTGGCCCAGCATTTCGCGCAGACGGTCGAGTTCACCGTCGCGACCGATGTGGATGGCACGCGCGGCGCAAAGTTCTCGGGCTACACGCTCGTGGCCGACCAGCCGGTCCTGCGTGTCGTCGGCGGGCCGATGAGCCGCCGCCGCTTCATCATGCCCTCGCTCGTGACGGCCCAACGGGAGTTCCCCATCCGCTACCTCGGTCTCGACGAGCACGGCAACGCCTGCCCGCACCCCGCGCAGTCCGGGCGGGACACCCTCGCCGTGCCCGGCGAGTACCTCCTCAAGGACGCCGACGAGCAGCACCCGATCATCGCCAACCCGGTGGTCTGCCTGCCGCGCGAGCCGGAGCTGCAGCTCTTCTGGGGCGACATCCACGGCCACACGATCCTGTCGGACGGGCTGGGGTCGCCGCAGGACTACTACGCCTTCGGCCGCGACGAGGCCCTGCTCGACTTCTGCGCCATGGCCGACCACGCCCAGTACATGTCCGACGAAGACTGGGAGCTGACCCAGGAGGTCACCCGGGAGTTCAACGCCCCCGGCGAGTACGTCACGCTGCTCGGCTACGAGTACTCCTGCAACGCCAGCCTGGAGCGCTACGGCGACAAGTGCGTGTACTACCCCGGCGACGAGGGGCCGCTGCTGCGCGAGACGGACATCAACCGCGGGCCCTATCATGACATGGCCGACTACGCGCCGACGTGGAAGCAGCGCGGGGCGATGATGGTGTTGCACCAGCACGCGCGGGGAACGTGCACCTACTACGACCCCGACCTCGTGCGGCTGTGCGAGGTGTACTCGATCTGGGGGAACTCCGAGAACGGCGAGGACCCGCGGCTGCTGCTCCCGGCGCGCAACCACGACTACTCCGGCCACTACGCCGCCGACGCGTTGGCGCAGGGCTGGTTGCTCGGGCTGATCGCCTCCTCGGACGATCACGCCGGGCGGCCGGGGAGCACGGACTGGCTGCGCGTCAGCCGCGCCTACCCCGGCGGCCTCGTCGCCGTCTACGCCCGGGACTTGACGCGGGAGGCCGTCTGGGACGCGCTGTGGAACCGCCGCTGCTACGGCACGACCGGGGCGCGCATCATCCTGCAGTTCGAGGTGGACGGCGAGCCGATGGGGAGCGTCATCCAGGGCAGCGCGTTCCGCGGCGGCCACCAGCTCAAGGTGCGGGTGCTGGGGGACCAGCCCCTGCAGAGCGTCGCCGTCGTTCGCGGCCGGGAAGTCATCCACGCCGAGCGCAGCTTCAACTGCTCGCTGCAGTTCGCGTTGCGCGACGACCCACCCGCCGGCGCGGCCAACTACTACTACGTCCGCGTCGTCCAGGAGAACGGGGAGATGGCATGGTCCAGCCCCGTCTGGATCATGTGAGACGAAGGCCGTGGGTGGCGCCGCGTAGGTGGGTTCGTCCCCGAACCCACACGACTGCTGCGGGTTCAGGGA
>CAZZDO010000313.1:3955-6286 GCA_964653205.1 uncultured Armatimonadia bacterium
GAACCCGCCTACGCTGCGGGTTCAGGGATGAACCCGCCTACGCGCCTCCCGCCGCCTTCATGAAGGAGCACACCCATGCCGCTCGAACTCGTCGCCACCGGCCTCCGCCAGTGTGAAGTCCGCGCCTACGAGGACCGCGCGCCCGGCCCCGGCGAAATCCTCGTCCGCGCCACCCTCGCCAGCGAGAAGCACGGCACCGATTTGCAGTTCTACCGTGGCGAAACGCCCTTCTCGGGCAAGACCTTCAGTGGCGAGGGCAGCATCTTCATGCCCGCCGAGGCCTCTTCCGACGGCGGTGGGGTGCGGCCGCTGGGCAACATGGCCGTTGGCGTCGTTGCGCAGGTCGGCCCCGACGTGGACGGCCTGCAGGTCGGCGACCGCGTGTATGGCTACCTGCCGATTCGCGAGAGCCACACCGTCCCGGCCGGCCGCGTGCAGCTTGCGCCGGCGGGCCTGACCGACGACATGCTCGTGTGCCTCGACCCGGCCTTGGTCGCCTTCACGGGCCTCCGCGAGGCGAAGGTCACGCTCGGCGAGACGGTCGCCGTCTTCGGCCTCGGCGCGATTGGCCTGATGACGGCGCAGCTTGCGAAGCTCTCGGGCGCGACGTTCGTCGTCGCCGTCGAGCCCCTCCCTCGCCGCGCCGCCCTCGGCCCGCAGTACGGCGCCGATGTTGTCTTCGACCTGTCCGAGGATCGCGACGCCGGCCTGCAGATTCGCCAGGCGACCGAGATGGTCGGCGTGGACATCGCGCTCGAAACCAGCGGCAACCACACGGCCCTGCACCACGCCATCCGCGGCACGCGCTACGGCGGCACGATCGTCCCGGTCGCGTGGTATCACGGCGAGGCGCAGGGGCTGTTCCTGGGCGAGGAGTGGCACTTCAACCGCCACACGATGATCTCGGGCGCGCGGCTGGAAAGCGTGCCGTACCGCGACCACCCGCGCTGGGACCCCGGGCGTGTGCAGGACACGATCGTCGGCCTGTTCGCGCGCGGACAGCTACACGTCGAAGGGATGCTCCAGCCCCGCGTGCCCATCGCGCAGGCCGCCGAGGCCTATCGCCTCATTGACGAGCAGCCCGGGGAGACGGTCAAGCTCGCGGTCGAGTTCCCCGGGGCGGGAGGCTAGCGATGGACCGCGCGCTCCTCCAGGGCCTGACGATGCGCCTGAACGCGCTGCTGACCCCGGCGCGGCGCAACATGAACCGCTGGCCGACCGAGACGCTGCAGGAGCAGTTGGCGCTGGCCGCGGCGCTGATGGATCAGGCGCGCGGGGAGATCGGCCCCGCGCTCATCGCCGCCCAAAGCCCCGCCGCCGCGGACCTGCTGCGGCCCCACACCGAGGTCGAGATAGACCCCCTCGGCGGCTATGCCCTCTGGTCCGAGACGTACCACGACCAGGCCGACAACCCGCTGACGGCGCTGGAGGATGAAGTCTTCGCGCGGCTGGTGGGCGACGTGGCGGGCCTGCAAGTCCTCGACGTAGGCTGCGGCACAGGCCGCCACGCCCTCCGCCTCGCCGCGCAGGGCGCGCACGTCACGGGCGCGGACCCCTGCCCCCCCATGCTGGCCGTCGCCCGGGCGTTGTCCACCGCCCGCGGTCTCGACATCACGTGGCTCCCCGTGGGCTATGAGGACTTGCCCGCGGGCGAGGCGTTCGACCTCGTCCTCTCCAACCTCGTGCTCTGTCACGTTCCCGATCTCGATGGCGCCGTGGCCGCGATGGCCGCGTGCCTGAAGCCCGGCGGGCGGATGGTCGTCACCGACCTGCACTACTTCTGCCTGCTGATCGGCTGGCGCACGACGTTCGACCACGGCGACACGCACTACGCCATCAACAACGTTGTGCACCCGACGGGCGCGTACCTGGCGGCCTTCCGGCGGGCGGGGCTGGAGCTGGAGGTCATCGAGGACATCATGATCGAGGAGCGACTGCGGGGGCACGGCATGGACGGCGTCGTGGACAAGTGGGCGGGCTTCCCGTTCGGCATCGCGTTCGCGGCAAGGAAGCCGGAGGTGGCTGCGAAGCGGCGTTAGCGGTGGATGGCGCTGAGCTTGAGAGGATGGAGAGGATGAAGGCAAGGATGGCGATGATGTGATAGGGGTTCACGTCAACAGCCTTGCCCATATCCTGCCTTTCATCCTCTACATCCTTGCCTTCATCCTCTCCATCCTGTTAAGCTCAGCCCCTTCCCCCGCCAACCAACCGGCACGCCGAAAAGCGTTGCACTGGGGCCCGCCGTTTGCTATACTTCTCTTCCCGCCGCACGCCGTGCGCGCTTAGTTCAGGGGAAGAACGCCACCTTGACACGGTGGAGGCCGGTGGTTC
>CAZZDO010000314.1:0-6283 GCA_964653205.1 uncultured Armatimonadia bacterium
ACGGGCTGGCTGGCGGGGGTATGGCCATCGTCAACCTGCGCACCTCGCAGGCGGAGCTGCTGACCCATGAGCAGCTCATCCCCGGCCAGGCCACGGTGGCGCTACGGGTGCTGCCGGACGGCAATCTCGTGGGCGGCACGGACGTGGCGGCGCCCGGCGGCGGCCACGAACAGGCCACCGAAGGCGTGCTGTACTTGCTGGACTTCAAGCAGCGCCAGGTCATCTTCCGGATGGTCCCGGCGCCGGGGGCGCGGTACGTCCGCTACCTGGAGGTCGCCGGCAACGGCCTGGTGTGCGGGCTGGCGGCCGGGGGCGCGTACTTCGTCTTCGACCCGCGAACGCGGACGATCATTCATCGTGAGGACTGGTCGGAGTACGGGCAGGAGGCGGGGCTGGTGGCCGCCCCCGGCGGCACGGTGTACGCGCTGATGGAGCGGGCCCTGTTGCGGCTCTCCGGTCCGGAACTGGCCTCGCAGAAGCTGGCGACCCCGCCGACCCCGGCGACGTACATCGGGCCCATCGTCGGCGACCGGCTGTACTATGCTGCCGGGTCGAACCTGTGGAGTTACGGACTGCGCCAGGACTGAGGACGTGACGCCGCAGTCTCAGACCGTTGGCGCGAGCCAGGAGGCGTAACATGAAAGCTTGGGACCCCCGACATGACGTGAGGCACTCCCGTTCCGCGGTTGTGCTCTTCGGTCTGGCGCTGGTGGCCATCGCCCTGCCCCTGACTGCCCAGGCCGAAGACGATGCCGCCCCGGGCACGGTGGTCAAGCTCATCTCGGTCAAGGGCAAGGACCCGGCCGCTGTCGAGGCTACGCTGAAGGCACTGGCGGCGCGGGCGGAGGCTCAGGAGCATGACCCGCTGCCGGTGTTCGTGCGGCTGGCGAGCGAGGAGATCGTGGCCCACGGCCTGCCTGAGGACGTCAAAGCGGCCGAGGAGTTGCTGGCCGTGTTGCCGTCGAGCGCGAACCTGGAGGCGTGCCTCGTGCGCCTGCAGTATTTCCGCGACACCAAGATGCTCGCCGAGATGGTCAAGATGGCGCAGGCGCGGCTGGCCCCCGACGTGGAGGTCAAGGAGTTCGCCGCGGAAGGCGACGACGCGAGCACGCCCGCGGGGGACACGACGCACCAGGGCCTCAAGAGCACGCGCGCGGCGATCATGTTGTGCGGGCCGCACGAGCAGGTCACCAGCCTGCGCCGCTGGCTGAACCTGCTGGACGCGCCCCTGCCGCAGATGCGCCTGGACCTGTGGTCCCTGCAGATCAGCGGCGGCAAGCGAGATGAAGTCAGCAAGCGCGCGCAGGAAGCGCAGGCGAAGATCGCCCAGACGCGCCAGTTGGTGACGGACTACCTCTGGCTGCTCCAGGGCTACGCGCGTGCTGAACAGAGCCGGGAACTGGCGACCTCCCAGGCGCTGGCGCAGCAGCAGAAGACGGAACTCGATCAGGTCGTCGCCAGTGTCCGGAGCCTGCAGGGCACGGGCTTCCGCGTGATGGACACCTCGCTGCGGACCGCGCTGGAGAAGCTGGGGAACGCCGCGGAACTGGAGCGGCAGGCCGCCGCCCAGGCCCACCAGCGCGCGACCGCGCTGAGCAGCTATCGGGGCCCGCTGGCGGCCATCCTGTACTTGCTGGCCACGTCCGACCGGGCCGGCGCCGGGGATTTCACCGCCTGGCTGCACGAGCAGGGCGAGTCGGGGATCGCCCGGGACATCCTCCAGCGGCAGACGGACTGGCTGTCGCGGGGGACGACGGAGAGGCTCGACGCGGGGGCCGTCATCGGGCAGCTCACGCCCCGCCGTCTGTTCGTCGCCCTCGAGCGACTGCGGCGCCCCGAGGGCAGCGGGCTGCAGGCCTTCGTGGAGCAATCCAGCCGCGCGCAGCGGGGCCAGGGAAAGCCTGCGGAGTTGGCGGTCGCCACGGCCAATGCCGAGGCGGAGTTGGCCGAATACGAGCGCGCGCTGACCGCGGACGTTCAGGAGTTGTTCCTGAACCCGCTGCTGGCGGACTTGCGCGGCACCGTCGTGACACGGACCGCCTCCGGCCTGACCTCCGTCGGCGCCACCAGCATCACCGTCCTGTCGGGCTATCAGGCCAATGTCACTGGCGCGGCGATGAGCTACTTCGATGTTACGCCGGAGCCGAACATAGATGCCGAGAAGCTGGCGGAGGCGGTGAGTGGGGGAGCGGCGCCCTGGAAGCTCCTGCTGGAGTCGTTGGCGACCCGCGACAAGGTCTGGGCGGCGATGACCGAAGGGGCCGAGCTGACCTTCACGCCGATCGTGCTGCCGGGCGGAGGCTCGGCGGAGGTTACGGTGGATGTCACGGTCTCGCACGGTGACCCGGGGGGCGGAGGAGCGCCGGTGTACCCGTCCGGCGCGCCGGTGCCGCTCTCACGGGTGGCGAAGCATTCGGCGAGCACCAAGGTGCGCCTCGAACCGCTGGACATGTTCACGCTATCCAGTTTCGGCCTGGCCACGACCCATCCGCGGACGGACTTCGTGGTGCCGCTCCTGGGCCGCATCCCGTTCCTGGGACAGATGTTCCGCTTCCCGCGCCGCCCGGACCATGTGATCCACGAGAGCCTGTTGCTAGTGTACTCGACCATCCTGCCCACGGCGCCGGACCTGGCGGAACTGCTGGTCGTGGACCCGGAGGGCCTGCTCCCGGCGGACGGCAAGGCCGCGCAACCGAAGAAACCGGCCGAGTCGCCGCAGTGAAGCGGGACGCTACCCCGGATTGACGATCTTGTACTGCCGCCCGTTTGTCCGCGGGTCGGTGTTGTCCGAACTGGAGAACTGGATCGCGCGCGACCCCCAGTGGCTCCAGCGCCCCAGCCCGTTCTCCATCGTGTCAATGTGCCCGTTGTGCGCCGGGCCCAGCTCCTTGCCGTCCTCGTACAGGATCAGCTTCGAGCGCCCCACCCGGTCGTCCGGCGCCCCGTGTTCCAGCGTGTAGCCGTACATGAAGCTGTCCTTGCCCTTCCACTTGCTCGGACCGCTGATCTTCTTGGGGTCGAAGATCTCCTCAAACGGCGGGGCTGGGGTCACCACCCGCGCCACCTTGGTGTAACCCGCCTCGTCCATCCCCGCCTTTGCAAGCGCCGCCATCACATAGGGCATCGCGTTGAGGCCACTCAACTGGATGCCGTAGATGTTGTTGACGCCCCATTTGCCGATGGCCAGGTCGGGGAGTTGCGCGAAGGGCAGGGCGCGGAGTTGGGCCAGCAAATCCGGCGGGACCTCCTCCTTGAGCGGCAGCCGCAGGCGCTGCAGCAGGGCCGCCAGGGCGTCCGCGTGCTTCTGCTCGCCGCTCACGTCATACGTCAGCGCTGCCAGCGTCAGCGGCAGGTAGCTCCCCGCGTCCTCCCACGAACTCATGTACGCCTCGCGGTTCGCGTCGAGTGTCTTGAGCATCGCCTCGCGCAGCTTCTCGGCATCGGGCGGGGGCGCGGAACTCAGGTAGTACATGAACCCGGTGCTGGTGTTCAGGACCATCCGGAAGTGCCCGCTGGTCTTGAAGAACCACTTCGGCGAGTGAGGGGTCTCCAGTTCCCACGCCAGCCACTTCTCCGCCCCCTCCTTGTACTTCGCCTCCCCAGTGATCTCCCAGACGCGGATTAGCCCGCCGACCTGGTCCTCGTCCTCACCCTCGAATGGGTCAATGTGATAGCCGGCCGTCTCCAGGGCCACGTCCAGTGCGCGCTCGTCGCCGGTCAGTAGGTACAAGTCAATGATCCCGTGGGTCGCCGTGCCATAGCCGCGGGTGCCGTTGCCCCAGTGCTGCTGGTCGTGGCGATGGCCGCCGCCCACGAAGCGCGGCTCCGCGGCGCAGTAGTGGCATGTGTCCACATCCATCGAGTGGCGCGCCATGCGCGCGGCGGTCAGGAAGGTCTCATAGTCGCCCGAGCGCAGGGCCTGCACGAATAGTGCGTTCGTCAGGCCGCCGTCGTCGTTCAGCCAGCCCGCATAGCCCCGGCTGCACCACCCCTTCGGCTGGATGTAGCCGTAGTGGCTGGGCGTGTTGTAGCCGTGGAAGAGCGTGTCGCCGTAGTCAATCATCCCGTCCCAGTGGAACTGTGCCTGGTTGCGCTGCATCCAGGCCACGCCGACCTCCTGTACGCCCTCGAGGTGCGGGAAGCGCTGGCGGTCCACCGGCGCGAAGGTGCCGAAGGCGCGCGTGTCGGCGAGGTACGCCGGGTCACACTGGAGGAGCAGCGGCTTGCTCAGGGCCGCTGATAGTGTGGCGGCCGTGTCGTCGGTGGGCTTGCCAAAGCGCAGGGCGATCTCGTGGGTTACGCCGACGCCTTCGCCGCCGTGGGGCCACAGGCTCAGGTCGTAGTGGTAGGTGTTCTCGACTTCGTCATAGCGGCGGCGCAGGTCCAGGACCTTCTGGCCCTCTTCCGGCCACAGGTACAGCGTCACGGCGTCGCGCTGGAGCTTGACCTGCTTGGGGTGCATCTGCCAGAAGTCGCGCACGGCCAGTTCCAGGCTGCCGGACGTGTCGGCCACGCGCGCCCACCCGGCCGCTTCCTTGCCGTTCGCGGTCTCCTTGCCATCATGCGTGACGGTGTACGTCACCGTCTTGTCCTGGTCATACGGCGCCATGTGGTAGATCTTCTCGGGGCCGATGGTGGTGAGGCTGACCGCGGCCTTGTTCGCCAGGGCGCCCGCGTGGCGCGTTGCGCCCCCGAGCGCCCACGTCGCGCCGCTGTCGGCCGCGCGCGGAAAGCGCAGCCACATCGCGCGGATGAAGTCCTCCTTGGGCTTGCCGGCGTAGACGAAGGTGGGGACGAGGCGAAGTTCGGACTTCCCGGCGCAGGCGTGGGCGCGGATGACGTACTGGATGAGCTTCCGCCCCGCATCGTTGGTCAGCCAGCCGCTGAGCTTGATGACGGCCCGCAGCCCGTTGGCGTGCTCGACGCTGACCTGATAGTCCGCGTCGGGCCGGGCGATGAACTGCTCGCGCACCCCGCCGGCGCTGTCGCGCAGCCAGTTCTCCTCATTCGGCGGGCCAGGGGGCGTGTGCTCGATCTCGCAGACGAACGCGGACGGGCCGGACGTGGCCTGCTTCTCCGCCTTGCCGTCGCCGTTCAGGTCCAGCCACACTGCGGACGGGCAGCCGAAGGCCTTCTTCGAGAAGACGAGGCGAGCGACGCCGGTGTCCACGACGACGTCGTCAGGGCGATCCTCGACCTGGACGGCCGGCGGGGTCCCTGTCGGCTTCGCCGACACCCCGCCCTGGGGTAGAGCGGGCGTCTCGCCCGCCCCGGGCACGAGCCGCAGCTTCCGCTCCTGGTCCGGCTGTAGGCTCAACTGCGTGTCTACCAGCAGCCACTTGACGCTGCCGTCGTGCCAGTGGGCTGTCGCACGGGTCTGGCAAGGCAGGGGCTTGCCCGCTTCATCGAGCAGCCCGGCCTGCGGCTCCTTGAGTTCACCCAACGCAAACGGCACGCCGCCGCGCACGGGCTGGGCGGAGAGCGCCACACCCGTGTGGTTGCGGACGGTCAGCGTGACCTCCCGGGCCAGCGCCGGAAGGCACAGCAGCAACAAGGGCAGGACGACAACAATGGTCCGCATGGGTGGCCTCCTGTAGTGGCGCGGTTCATCTCGCCTGGCGGGCCTTGGGGCGCGATAAATCGCGCCGCTACGACCTGGTGAACAACGCCCCGACGAGCGCGAAGGCGCCGACCATACGCAGGCCGACGATGATCACGAAGACGCCGAAGACCTTCTTGAGCAAGTCCACGGGCAGGGCCAGCGCCGCGGGGGCCCCCAACCACGTGCTCCCGATGACGGCGCCGACGGCCAGGATGGCGACATAGCCCCAATTCACGTAGCCCAGCGCCTTCTCCATGCCCACCAGTGGGAACACGCGCAGCGGGACCGCCAGCGCGATGAAGGCCAGGAGCAGACACCATAGGATCATCGGGACGCCAAAGCGCGGGTCTGCCTGCTCGCCACCGAAGTGGTAGCTCAGCGCGCCGGCGATGGTCATGGGCACCATCATCGCCAACGCGGTGCCCTGGGCCACCTTCTGAGCCTCGGGAACCGTCTTTTCCCACAGGGCGCTCAGGATCGGGACCATGATGATGCCGCTGCCAATGCCCAGCAGGCTGGACATCAGGCCCCCGAGCAGGCCGAAGCCAAGTAGCGCAGCCACGAAGCCGACTGTCAGTTTCACAGCATCATCTCCTACGCATTTCGCCGCAAAGATGCTATTCTTATAGCCCCTATGGGGCAGGCAGGGCAAGGACGGCAACGGCGGGAACGGTGAGGCGG
>CAZZDO010000315.1:0-6238 GCA_964653205.1 uncultured Armatimonadia bacterium
GGGTAGAGGGGCGGGGCCTCGCCGTCGCGTGGGCCCGCCGGTCCTGCGGCGGGCGTTGCGTCGGCGGGTGATTGTGCGCCGGGGACCGGCGCACCTACGCGGCAACGCCGCAGCGCCGCGAAGCCGTCGTGGGCGAGGTAGTCATCCAGATCGAGCGGGTCCAGCGCGCCGTACAGCTCTGTCGCCAGGTGCTGCTGCCCGCCCAGGAAGGCGCCGACCGCGCCGTCGCGGGTGTGGATCGAGTAGCGCGTGACCGGCTCCCAGACTTCGTCGGTGAGAATGAAGTCCAAGCCGCGTTGGACGAGACTGCGGGCGCGGCGCAGGGCGCCCTGGGGCGCGAAGTGGCGCTGCACGATGGCGGGGGCGTCTTCGGCCTGCACGCGGGCGTACATGGCCGACGGGCGGCCGGGCACGTGCACCTCCACGAGGGGGGTCTGGTGGCACATGCCCACACAGCCCACGGGCTTGACGAGCACGGGGAGGCCCCAGTCGCGCACGGACTCCTCGAGGGCCTCGCGTACTTGCAGGCTCCCGCCGGCCAGGCAGCACGAGCCCGCGCCAATGTGGATTTCCGCGTAGGCGGGCGCGTCCCCGCGCCCGCGCGGGTGCGAGGACGCACCCGCCCACGCGCCACTCGCGCCGGCGCGGCGCTGCATCTCCAGGAAGTCCTGCAGCGTCGTCTCGACCAGGTCCGGGGTCAGGTGGCCGTAGGTGATGGTGTCAATCTGCACAACCGGCGCGAGGGTGCAGCAGCCCAGGCAGTCCACGCGCTGGAGGGTGAAGAGGCCGTCGGCGCTGGTGTCCTCACCGGCGCGGAGTTGCAGCGCGCGCTGGAGCGCCTCGCTGACTTGCGGGGCGCCCTTGACGTGGCAGGCCGTGCCGTGGCAGACGCTGATGACATGCTTGCCGGCGGGCACGTGGCGGAAGCGCGGGTAGAAGGTCGAGACGCCGACGATCTGCTCGGGCGTGATCTCGGTCAGTTCGCAGACGCGGCGCAGGGCCGCTTCGGGGAGGTAGTTGTAGTGCCGCTGGAGGGCCTGGAGGATGGGGATGGCGGCCTCGGGGCGAGTGCCGTGCTCGCGCACGATCTCGTCCACCGCGGCCAGGTCCGCCGGGGAGGCGTCCGGGCACGCGCAGGAGGCATCGGGGAGGGTCAGGCTCATGCTTGATTTCCTGGCCAGAAACGGGTGCGGCGCTACATGAGTTGGTCGGGCGTCATCAGCAGCGGCTTGAGCTCCCGCCCGTCGAGTTCGTGGGGCAGGAGGCCGCGCTGCACGGCCAGCGCCGCGGCCGTCCCGGCGGCCTCGCCGGTGAACATGCACGACGGCATGACCCGCATCGAGGCCAGGCCTTCGCGGGCGGCCGAGAGGCAGCGCCCCGCGACCAGTAGCCCCGTCACGCGTTCGGGCACGAGGCAGCCATAGGGTATCTCGTACCAATCGCCCAGCGGCGGGGCATGGCTCACGCGAAAGTCCTGCGTGTACGGGATGCTCCGGCCGGGGGGCGAGTCATGGAAGTCAATGAAGAAGGTCGCCTGGGCGATGCCGTCGGGGAACTTGCGCGCGGCCAGCACGTCCTCGCCCGTCAGTGTCGCCCTGCCCACCAGGCGCCGCGACTCGCGTGTGCCCAACACATCCCACACCCGCCCCACGGCGCAGTTCTCGTAGCCCGGCAGATGGGCGCGGGCGAAACGCACGACCTGCAACGCCGCGACCTGGCACTGGCCGAGCAGTTCGTTCACGGCCGCCCAGTCCGAACAATCCACGCCCTCGATCTCCCAGGAGTTGAGGGCGAGACAATCTTCGCCCGGCACGTACGGGAAGGTGTCGGCCTGGGGGCGGAAGCAGCCCGGCGGCACGGTCAACTCCCCGCGCTCGCGCGCCGCGGCGAACAGCGCCAGCAGGTCGTCGGTGGCGGGCTTGCGGGCCTCGTACTGCTCGCGGTCGGCGCCGAGGATCTGGAACATGAAGTTCACGTGCATCAGACGGCCGTCGGCCGGGTCGCCCTTGAGGCATTCGGCCCCGGCACTGGCGGCGACGTCGGCGTCGGCGGTGCAATCAATCACGACCTGGGACGACAGGGCATAGAGGCCGTTCTTGTCGGCGGCCACGATGCCCGTCACGCGCTCGTCTTCCGTCAGCGCCTGGACGAAGGCCGTCCCGAGACGCACCTCCACGCCCGCCTCGCGCAGCATCTCCATGGCGATGAGCTTGAGCGCCTCGCCTTCGAGCACCGCCCGCCCGCGCGGGTAGACGTGGCGGTCCGGGCTGAAGGCGCGGCGGACCTTGCCCAGCGCCGCGAGGCGCGCCTCCAGTTCATTGAACAGGCGCCCGCCGGGGGTGTCGCACCAGGTGTTGATCGGCGAGTGGACGGCCAGTCCACCGATGGCGCCGAGGCGCTCGAGCAGGAGCGTGCGGGCGCCGGCGCGCCCGGCGGCCAGCGCGGCGCCCAGGCCTGCCGGCCCGCCGCCGCAGACGATCACGTCATAGGCCCCGGCCAGCGCGACCGGCGGCAGGTTGAGGGTGGGGGAGGGCATCGTGCTGTTCCTCGTGCGGTGTCCGTCACTGTAGGGCGGGGTCGGCGGATGGCGCGTCCGCAACTCGCACCCGGCCCATCCGGTCACTATGGTAGAGCGGGCGTCTCGCCCGCCAACGGTCGCCGGGGCGGGCGAGACGCCCGCTCTACCCGGCTATTGGTGCGGCGGGACACCAGCCGCCGGCGGCGCTACGCCCTACAACGACGCTACTTCGTGCCGAGGGCGTACAGGTTCTTGTCGCCGCGCAGGTACACTCGGCCGTCCACGAGCACCGGCGTGGCGTGTACGGCTTCGCCGACCTTGCCCGAGCCGAGGCTCTTGAACTCCGGCCCCGTGCCCACGATGTGCGTCACGCCGGCGGTGTCGGTGATGTACAGGGACGTGCCGACGATGACGGGCGACGCCTCGCACGGCATCCCCAGGTCGTGCTCGTAGAGCTTCTCGCCGGTCTTGAGGTCCAGGCAGATGAGCATGCCGGTGCTGGCGATGATCCAGACGTGCTTGCCGTCGCTGACCGGGCTGACGGTGTCGGGCGCCCAATCGGTGGACGTCCAGGCGATCTCCGCCTGGCCGTTGGCGTCGGCGGGGGGCTTGATGGCGATGACGCCGGCGCCGTCCTGGGCGACGACGACCATGTCGCCGGCGAAGCACGGCGAGGGCGCGATCTCGCCCATCAGGCACTCGACGCGCCACAACTCCTTGCCGTTGGCCGGATCGTAGGAAATGACGAACGGGTTGCCGCACAGGATGACTTCATCCCGCTTGCCGGTGTTGATGACCAGCGGGCTGCTCCACGTGGCGGGCACGGGGCGCTTGATGCGGTAGATGGTCTTGCCGTCGTCCACCTTCAAGGCGATGAGCGCCGACAGCTTCTCGTCGGCGCTGCCGCCCTGGTCGTATTGGATGAGCAGGAGGTTCTTGTACAGGGCCAGCGACGAGGCCTGGCCGTAGGGGTTCTGGGCCACGCCGAAGTTGCGCGCCCACAGCGGCTTGCCGTCGAAGTCGAACGCGCCGACGTCGCCGTTGGCGAACATGGCGAAGACGCGCGTGCCGTCGGTGGCCATGGTCGGCGCGGCGTAGCCCGTCTCGTCCATGACTTGCGGCGCGTCCTGCTTCTTGCCGCCCTTGACTTCCACCGGCTTCTTCCAGACGAGCTTGCCGGTGTCGGCGTTGAAGCAGTACACCTCGCGGCGCGTGACGTCCGCCCCGCTCATGAAGAGCTTGCCGTTCCAGTAGATCGGCGAGTTGGGCGCCTTCATCGGCACGGCGGTCTTCCACAGCACGTTCTTGCCGGTGGCGTTGTCCCAGGCGGTCGGGTACTTCTCCCCGCCGGCGATGCCGGCGAAGGGGCCGCGGAAGACGTGCCAGTTCTTGGCGAGGTCGGCCACGGTCGGCCCGCCCGTCACGACCCCGGCGGGGACATTACCGCCCGGCGAGACGCCGCCTTGCGGGGGCTTGGGTCCGGGCTTGCCGCCGCCGTGGTCGGGGGGAGCCGGCGGTCCCGGCGGTCCCGGCGGGCCGGGCGGTCCCGAGGACCCTGCCGGTCCGGGCATGCCCATCGGTCCGGCGGGCCCCGCCGGGCCCATCGGCCCGGGCGGTCCGGCCGTCCCCTCAGCCCCGGGCATCCCGGGCATGTCGGGCAGGCCCGGCGTCGTGGTCGGTGGGGTGAGGCCCGGGTCCACGTTGGGCAGCGTCTGGGCGAGCACGTCGGTCGCGCCCGGCTGTTGCGCCGCCTGCACATAGGCGGCCACGGCGTCGTGGCGCGAGACGACCGCCAGCACGACCATCCCCGCCACCAGCACCAGCCCCGAGACGACGAAGGCCCGGCGGTTGATGGCCGCCTGCAGCCAGGCTTCGGCGGGCTTGAGGCCCAGCGGGAAGGGCAGCTTGCGGCGGAAGACGTCCGCGAAGTGCAGCCCCAGGAACAGCACCACGAGCCCGCCGAGCAGGGCGTAGAAGCCCACGACGGCTTGATAGCGGGCGGTGAAGAAGCGCTGGCGCAGGTACCAGTCCAGGGCGCGGACCTCTTCGGCCAGGACGGCGTTGGAGGGGTCCTTGGCCAGATCGGCTTTCAACGAGGCCATGCGGCCGGACATCAGGGGGTCATACCAGCGCGCCTGGATGGTGTTGTTGATGAGCAGGCCGAGAATGACCAGGCAGAACACCAGGGCGATGCCGGCCACGAGCAGGCATACCAGGCGGTACAGTTCGCTATCGTCACGCCGGACCGGAACCGGCGGTAGTTCGTCAGTCATCTTACCCTCCGTCGAAAAATGGGGTCAGACCCCATCTTTCTCATCGCGTGTCAGGGGGCACACATTATAGCACCTTCCGCAATGCACGCAGGAGGCGACATCAATGGTGTACGTCTCGCGCCGCCGCCGCAGGGACATGCCCACCAGCTTCAGCCCGAAGATCAGCCCGATCCAGCCCCCCAGGACCCAGGAGCCGGTGTCGAACCACCGCTGTACCGCGGCCCCGGTCTTGTATGCCGTAATGTTTGGTTGCCCCAGGTTGCCGAATGCTTCCAGCGAGTCGGTCGGTTCCTGGATGATTCCCTGCTCCTGCATCCAGACTTCTTCGGCCAGACGCACCCGGGGGTCGAGCTGCGCGAGCGAGAAGCTGCTCAGCCGCAACAGCCCCGCGCCGGCGGCCACGAACAGCGGCAGCAGGAGCAACTGGAAGCCCAGCGAGCGGCGGGCGGTGCGGCGGTTGAAGCCCCGCTCGGCCTCCGAGGGGGGCTTGATGGCCCCGTACGGGCACGAGCGGGCGCACAGGTGGCAGTTGATGCAATCGGCGGTCGTAATTCGCGGCCGCCACTGCGCCAGCGGCGCCGTGACTCGGAAGAGCGCCGACAGTGGGCAGAGGTAGCGGCAGTACGGCCGTCCCACGAAGATGCCCAGGATCAGCAGCCCGGCCCCGAACAGCAAAATGGGCAGCGTGCCGCCGAAGCGGAAGAACTCGATGAACGGGTCGTACCGGCAGATCAGGAACGTGCTACCGATGGTGGCGTACAGCACCGCCAGCCCGCCGAAGAGGAAGGGGATCTGGCTGAGGGTCGTGTCCAGCCACGCCGGGACGCGCACCGGCCGGAGCACGAGGACTTCCTGCAGCGCCCCCAGCGGGCAGACCCCCGAACAGAACGTCCGCCCCACGAACAGCGCGAACAACAGCGGCAGGACGAAGAACAGGCCGACGACAAGCGGCAGCCGGTAGCCGTTGGCCCCCAGCGCATACGCGATGTTCTGGATGGCGCCGATGGAGCACACGCAGCCGTGGCGGTAGAAGCCGAAGTAGGCGATGGAGAAGAGCGCGAGCATGAACAGGTGCGCGCGCGAGCGGAGCTTGAGGCTGAAGACAGTCGCGAGCACGAGCGCCACGAGCAGGACGGCCGCGTCCACGAGCAGGAGCCACTGGGCGCGGGGGATGGGGTTGACTTGTTCGGGGAAGGTCTGGCCGCCGCGGAACTCCGGCAGGGGGAAGTTCTCAGCCCCGAACGCAGCGGAGGCGAGCAGCACGAGGACGACCACCAGCAGGCCGAAGGCCGGCAGCGACAGCAGCGAGGGGCAGGCGATGCACCTGCCCCCGCGCACGCTACCGGAGGGGTTGGGTCGAGGGTATTTGTTCATGGCGTTGGAAACGTTGGCCTAGTTGCGGGGTGGACCCGCCACAGCCGTATCGTGGCGGGGACGGGGGCCCCGC
>CAZZDO010000316.1:0-4375 GCA_964653205.1 uncultured Armatimonadia bacterium
CTCCCCGGCCGCCGCCAGCCTGGGCGAGAACCTCCTCCTCAAGGCGAAGGTCACGTCCTCACCCCACTGGGACGGCTGTGTCGCCGAGCGCGCCGTGGACGGCCGCCATGACAGCGCCGGTTCGCACTGGGCCGCCGAGAACATCCCCGTCTGGCTGACGGTCGAACTGTCGGAGCCTCGTGACCTCAACCTCCTCCGCCTCTGGACCTTCTGGGACAACCGGCGGGTCTACCAGTACGTCGTCGAGGGTTCGCTCGACGGCACGACCTGGACCATCCTCGGCGACAAGCGCACCAACGCCACGCCCCAGACCGACGCGGGCGAGACGTTCCTCTTCCCCGCTCTCAAGCTCAAGTACGTCCGCACCACGTTCACGAACAACTCGGTCGGCAACGTCACCGGCGGGCACATCGTGGAGATCGAGGGCTACCACCTCCCGCCCGCGCAGGCCGAGGCCATCGCCGCGCGCGAGAAGGCGTGGGCGCGCTGGCCGGCTCTGTCGGCGTACGTGGGCTCAGTGGACTCGCGCTATGCCCGGGACTTGCCGATGCTGGACGAGGGGCGGTCGGCGATTGCGCACGAACACGGCCTCAGGTGGTTCGGCGTCGCCTGGCGGGGTGAGAGCGTGCACGGGCAATTCGTTCTCTCCTCCCGCACCGGCGTTCGGCAGGTGCGCCTCCGGCCATCCGAACTGACGCGCGACGACAAGGGTGCCCCCATCCCCGCCCAATGCGTGAACGCGCGCTTCGTCCGCTACGTGCTGGCCGACGGCAAGCTCGTCCCGGACATTCTGGACACCCTCGACCGTCTCGACATCTCGGCGCAGACCTCGCGCCCCATCTGGATCACGGTGGACGTGCCGCCCGACGCCAGCCCGGGACGCTACAATGGCGAGGTGCAGATCGTGGCGGACGGCAATCTGAGCGTCACCGCCCACCTGTCCCTCGAGGTGTTGCCTCCCGTGCTGCCTCCGCCCGCGCAGTGGAAGTTCCGTCTTGACCTGTGGCAGAACCCCTTCGCCCTCGCCCGCTATCATGACGTGCGCCCGTGGTCCGATGAGCACCTCAAGCTGCTCGAACCCCACCTCCGCCTGCTCGCCGACGCGGGGCAGAAGTGCGTCACCACCAGCATCATCCACCGGCCGTGGGGCACGCAGACCTACGACCCCTACGACAGCATGATCGAGTGGATCCGCAAGCCCGACGGCACGTGGCGCTACGACTACACCGCCTTCGACACCTACGTCGCCCTCGCCCTGCGCTGCGGCATCACCGACTCGATCAACTGCTACACGGTCGCCTCACCACGCGTGCTGGACGAAGCCACGGGCGACCACACGACCAGCGGGCTGTCGCTGCAAGACACATGGCGGCCGTTCCTTGCGGACTTCACCGCTCACCTCAAGCAGCAGGGCTGGCTGGGGAGGACGGCACTGGCGATGGACGAGTGGCCACTGGACCGGATGCTGCCGATGATCGAGTTCCTGCGGCAAGCCGCGCCCGACCTGAAGATCGCGCTCGCGGGCGGCAACCACCCCGAACTCGCCGACAAGATTGACGACTGGTGCGTGTTCATCACGCCGCCACTGGACCCGGCCATCGCGAAGCAGCGCGCGGCCAAGGGCCTGCCCACGACGACGTACGTCTGCTGCGGGCCGGGCCGCCCGAACACGTTCACCTTCTCGCCGCCTGTCGAAGCGACATGGCTCGGCTGGTACTGCGCCGCGCAGGGCTACAGCGGCCTGCTGCGCTGGGCCTACGACAGCTGGACGCAGGACCCGCTGCATGATACAAGCTACGTAACATGGCCGGCGGGGGACTGCTTCCTGGTCTATCCCGGCGCGCGCAGCTCCATCCGCTTCGAGCGCCTGCGCGAGGGCATTCAGGACTACGAGAAGATCAGGATTGTGCGGGAGCAGTTGGGGCAGAGCCAGGACCCCGCCGCGCAGGCCGCCCTGCAGCAGCTCAACGCGGCCCTGGCGGGCTTCACCTACGCCCAGGTTCAGACCGAGCCAGCCGCGACGCCCGTGAACGCGGCCAGGCGCGCGCTTGAGGCGGCGAGTCGCCTCATCCCTTGACAGGGGGTCATCGCCATGCGGTCCTGTGCCGTCGCCCTTGCGCTCGCCGTTCTCACGAGTGTAGCCTCCGCCGCCGACTGGCCCGGCTTCCGCGGCGTGGAACGCCAGAATGCCATCCCTGGGAGCGCCGGCTTCCAGCCGGCATATCCGTTGACGTATCCGTTGCACTGGTCCCGCACCGAGAACGTCCGCTGGCACACCCCCCTCCCCGGCGAAGGCCACTCCTCTCCGGTCATACTCGGCGACGCCGTCTATCTGAGCTACGCCGTCGAGCAGCCCCAGCCCGCGCACTTCCTGACCGGCGTCCGCGTCGGCCTGCTCGTGCTGGCGTGGGCACTCTTGGCAGCGGCGCTGTGGACGGTGGCGGCGCGCTGTCGCGAGTCTTTGTCCTGGCGGGGGATGCTGTCGCTGGGGGGCATGGTCGGGCTCGCCGTGGCGATGGCCCTGCTCGTGATGTACGGTGAGAATGTCCTGACGTTCGACCGCGCTCTGGAGCGCGGCTGGGTCGCCGCCGTCATCTCCCTCGTCCTCGCTCTCGTGCTGGTGATCTCGGCCACCGGCGCCGGCGCCACAGCCGAGACTTCGCCCGCCGCGTCGCGCCGTTCGGTCTGGGCCGCCCTCGGCCTGATCGCCGTCGCCGGCCTCGCCTATCTCCTCATCCCGGACCGCGCGCACGCCTTCGACTATGGCCCGGCCCACCCGAAATCCCTGTTCCTGTTCGGGGTCGTGGTTCTGCCGCTCTTCCTGGGGCTGATGCTCGCTGCCCTGAGCTTCCGCCGCTCGCGGCCCAGCCTCGCCTGGGGTTTGGCTCTGCCGGGCTGGCTGCTGATGGCCGTCGGCGGCACGGTGGTCGTCCTCGCCGTGCTGCGGGCCCAGCACAACACCCGCGGGGTCGTCAGCACCTCGGCGCCCTACTTCTCGCACCTGAAGTGGTGGCTGCCCGTGGGGCTGCTGGCGCTGACGCTGCTTTGCTTCGGCCTGCGCCGGCTGTGGCCGCGCGCGCTGCTGCTGAACCTCCTGTCCGTGCTCTCACTCGTCAGCTTCATGCTCGTCGCGCTGGGCTTCGGCCTCGAGCGCGTCATCGCCCGCACGCCCTATCTCGTCTACGTCGTCGGCCAGCCGTACTACCACCCGATAGTCGCACCGTGGGTCGCGCTGATCTTCGCGGGGGCCACCATCGCCGCGCTGGCGGTCGCGCTCGTCATCGCGAAGCTCCGCCCCGCCGCGGCCGCCTCCTTCCGGGGCCTGCCGGCCCTCCTGGCCGTGCTGCTGGGCGCCGCCTGCTTCGCGTACGTGCTGTGGGTGCCGAAGGACCGCATGTTCGCCCGCGGCGTCATCTGCCTGGATCGCGACAACGGCGCCGTTCGCTGGCAGACCCTCGGCCTGCAAGCGACGCGCGGCGTCATGCACTCGGACAACTCCGCGGCCACACCCACGCCGGTTGGCGACGGTGAGCGCATCTTCGCCTACTTCGGCACCGCCGGCGTCATGGCAGTGGACCGCACGGGCAGGCTGCTGTGGACCTACAGCCAGCTACCGTTCCTGTCCACCGAGGGCGTGTCCAGCTCGCCCATCGTCTGGAAGGACTCCGTGGTTGTCCTCAGCGAGTCCCAGGCCGGCCAGTGGCTCGTCGCCCTCGACAGCCTGACCGGCCATCTTCGCTGGCGCACGGCGCGCACCCAGAAGATGCACGCGTACGCCGGCAACTGCCGCACCCCGCTGGTCTGGCCCGTCCACGGCCGCCCAACCCTTCTCATCTGGGGCCTGGAAGACATCAGCGGCTACGACCCGGACACCGGCCGCGAGCTGTGGACCCACGACATCGGCGGGTTCGGCAGCAGCACCAACCCGGTCGCCTGCCCCGTCGCCGACGCGAAGCGGCTCTACCTGTCCGGCGCCACGCACACCCTCGCGCTCGCCCTGGATCGCCTCGGCCAGCCGGGCTCGCCCGTCCTGTGGAAGACCGAGCACCCGGACGGCCCGCAGTGCGCGAGCCCGGTACTGCGCAACGGCTTGCTCTTTATGGTCTCCGACACCGGCACGCTCTACTGCCTCGAGGCCGCCACCGGCCGCCTCGTCTGGGAGCAGTCCTTCCCCCAGCAGCACTACGCCTCGCCGCTGGCGGTCGGCAACGGCATTCTGTTCACTGACACGGCCGGCAAGACGCGCGTCATCGCCGCCGCGGCGCAATACCGCCTGCTCGCCACGAACGACCTCGGCGAGTCGATCTCTGCCTCGCTCGCCCCGGTGGACGGGCGGCTGTACGTGCGAACGGGCAAGGGCGTGTGGTGCCTGGAG
>CAZZDO010000316.1:4475-6226 GCA_964653205.1 uncultured Armatimonadia bacterium
AGCATCAGCCGTACCGGGCCCTGAGCACCGGCCGCCGTCGCCAGCACCTCCCCGGTGACGATGTCCACCGTGTACGCCTGATGCTCCTCCCCGCTCTTCCCCGACAGCAGCAGGAACGGGCGCCCCGGCGTCAGCGAGACCTCCGTGGCCGCGAAGCCCGGGATCGTGGCGATGGGGTCGCGCTGGCCATGCCACCACAGCGTCACCACCTCGGTGACGGGCTTGCCGTCCACTTCCTTCGTGGTTACGTTCAGGCTCGTGCTCCGGCTCATCAGCATCTCTTCGGTCTCAGGCGCATCGAACTGCACCGGCTTCCAGTTGCCGTCCACCAGTTCGTAGTGCACGGGCACGCCCTCCCTGAGCACGCGCACCACCGGGTGGGGCATGTGCAGGTAGAGCCGCTGGGGCATGGGCAGCCCGTCCGGCAAGGCTACCGGCTCGCCCTCAGCCGGCCCGGCCACGGGACCGGTGATGAGCTTCCACCCGCTGCCCAGCCCCGGCCGGTAGATCGCGCCCCAGCGCTTGCCATCCGGCGTCACCGCCGCGTCCACGAAGTACAGCCCGCTGGCCAGCCGCACGCCCTCCCCCATCGTCTTGGGCGCCAGGTACAGCAGGTCATAGCCGGAGCGGGACGTGCGGCGCATCCCGATGATCGAGCCGTCCGCCTGCGGGCGGCAGTTGTCCACGCCCGACAGCAACACCCGCGGGTTGTCGCCCGCCAGCGCCACCTGCACCAGGTTCCCGTTCATGTTCGGCTCGTTCTCAATGGGCTCGATGTACACGGCCGAGAAGTCGCGCGCATCGGCCGGCCCGCCGTAGCGGATGACGGTGTCATTGGCGGCATAGAGATACTCGCGGTTGCGGTACACCAGCGTCAGCCGCTCGCCCTGGGTGATGGCCTTGGTGTAGACCTCGCCGGGGCGCGGGAAGCCCAGCGACCCGTCCAGGAACGTCGCCGGCGTGGTCTTCCCGATGCTGATGGCCTCGGGCTTGATCTTCAGCCGCTGGGCCAGATCAGCGCAGCACTTCGCGGCCATGGAGTTGGGAACAGCGACGCTGGGCGCGGCAGCGCCCTCGCCCTCATCGTCGCCGGAGTTGGCCAGCACGACGCGGTTCCTGGTATCGGTGTGGTATTCATAGCGCCGGCCCTTGGCCAGCAGCACGACCTTGTAGCCGCCGGTCAGCACCTGCGCATAGAAGTAGCCGGGGCGCGGGGCGCCCAGGGACGTGTCGGGCCACGTGACGAACTCGCAGGACACGACCTCGATGTCGGCCACCTCGACCTCGGCCACCTTCGCCAAGCGTTCAATGGCCTTTTGCACGGGCGCGGGGTGGTCGGCCGCGAGGGCCTGTCCGGCCAGAGCAAGGGCCGACACGGCCAGTACGACGATCAGGAACAACGGGAAATGAGTGGTACGCATCTTGCGCCTCCTGGGCATGGGCTCCATGGCCCAACTGTCTGCTTAGTGTGGGCCGGTCACGGAATCATTCCCGGCACACCAACTCCGCGGCTTGATCTTCTCGATGCGTTGAGTGTATACTTATCGCTAATATCCGCTATTAGTCGAGAAGGTGCCTATCATGCCCGACGTTATGACTACCGAGGAAGCCTCCGCATACTTGCGGTTGAGCGTCCAGACAGTCAAGCAGCGCGCCCGCGAGGGGCGCATGCCGGCGGCGAAGGTCGGCCGCACCTGGCGCTTCCTGAAGTCCGAACTGGACCGCTGGCTGGCGCGGGGGGCGGACCTGGA
>CAZZDO010000317.1:0-6219 GCA_964653205.1 uncultured Armatimonadia bacterium
GTCACGGATGAACCTGAAGTGGTGCGTGGCATCTCCGCACAGGTGCATCGAGTTGGGCCCCGTCGCGCCGAACTCCTCGACCATGCGCTTGTGACATGGCAGCACGAAGTCGCGGTAGTGCTCGTGGGAGAGCATCTGGATGGCGTCATCGGCCAGGCCAGTGGCGGCGCTCGTCTCGGGTTGGCCGAGGCGCCGGCGGAAGGCCTTGATGCGGCGGATGCTCGCCTCGGTGATGAAGCCCAACAGCTCGTGCACGAAGTCCGGGTCGGTGTGCATCTCGATCATCAGATCGGTCGGGTCCATGAGCGCGCAGGCAACGGTGAAGACGCCGTCACAGCTTGCGCCGGGCAAGCCACCGATGGCGATGGGCCGGCCCATGAACTCCTCGGTCTGCGCCCACTCCTGGAACTGTTCGTAGTACTCCCACGCCCGCCCGAGCCAGCCGCTGAACGGGTCGGGCATCCCCCGGTCGAAGAGCATCCGCTTGTTGTCCGCGCGCAGGAGCGGCGTCGTGTCCGGCACCTGCCCTTCGCGGAAGTGCAGCGGGCAGCCCCACCACATCGCCTCCCACGAGTTCTGGAAGTCCACGCCGATGGCCCAGCGCTCGGGCAGGCCCATCTCCTGGTCGAAGTACAGGAAGTGGCGGATGTAGTGCTGCCGGCGCAGGCCGTGGGTGAACATCGCGCGCGGGTCGGTGAAGAACTGCTCGAAGTCGTAGCCCTCGGGGTTGGCGATGGGGTTGAAGATCGTGTTGCGGGCCGAGCAGTTGCCCGTCATCGGCACGCGCGTCGGGCGGCCTTCGTGGAAGGCCTTCCAGACGGCGGCCTGCTCTTCGTTGTGGGCGGCAAAGTCCGTGGTCTCGCTCACCTTAGGCCCAACTCCTCCATCGCGATCTTCTCGTCATAGACCTTGAAGCTGAGGCTGAAGTCAACAGGCTTGTCGCCGAACGTGAACTGCCGCGAGACGACCAGCGTCTGATCGTGCGCATCGCGCGCGATGTGAAAGCCCCGCGGGTTCGTCATCGCGAGGCCGCGCGGGACGGAGACGAAGACCGTTCCGCTGCTGCCCGGCGGGCGCGTAGCCGTGCCCGACAGCGTCAGCGTCTCGCGGTCCCATCGCACGTCGCTCAGCTCGACCTGGCCCTGCATGACGTGCATGTCCGTCCCCAGCACCCACGGGTGCCGCGTCTTGCGCGAGAGCCGGTAGACGCGCACCGACCGGGGCGGGACGACGGCGGTGAACTCCTCCTCGACGACGCCGAGGTACTGCTCGTTCCAGAACTCGAAGAGGCGGTATTGTGCGGAGAGTCGCGGGGTGTCGGCCGCAGGCGGACGGGGCCCCGCGATCCCCAGTGAGGCCAGCGACACCGGCAGCGCCAGCGCCTCGTCATCATAGTTGAGCACCGTCACGATGTCCCACTCGCCCCAGTCGGCCTGCACGTGGTTGTGGAACACGCGCGGATAGGCGGGCAGCGGGCGCTCGAACAGGTCCACCGGCGTCGCGATCTCCGGCGTGCGCGGGAAGACTTTGCGGATCAGGTTCAGGCGCTCTTCGGAGATCGTCGCGATGTCGTCCCCGAGCATGACCGGCCCGCCGCAGATGCCGAAGAGGCTCGCCACAATCTGCGCCTCGCATAGCGGAATCGGCTGGTCCAGCGTGAGTACGTTGCACGAGTCATTGACGAACAGCTTGCGGTGGGTGAAGTAGTAGCCCGCCATGTTGCCCGAGGCGTAGCTGTGCGAGGTCCAGAAGTTCGCGCCGTTGATGACGAAGGTGGCGGGGTAGAAGTAGCTCTCGGGGTTGATGGCCCGGCCCTCGCCGTAGTCGTTGCCCATGCGGCAGGCGTCCACGAGGCCGACATCCCACAAGTTCGGCCCGGAGCTGGACAGCAGGTACGTGTCCGGCCCGGCGGCCTCGCGCGCGATCTCCAGCCCCGTCCGCAGCAGGTCCGGGCCGCGCAGCACCGCCGGATCATGATGCTCGTCATAGACCGCGCCCTCGACGGGATGGGCGACGGCGTTGAGGAAGTCCATCATGTAGTAGCGGATGCCCCACTCGCGGTAGGTGGCGAAGACATTGCGGATGAACTCGCGCGCGGTGGGGTGCGTGGGGTCGAGCGAGTAGATCGGGGGGCGCTGTGCGAGCGGCAGGCGCGCCGCCGCCCCGTAGTTCCAGTGCGCCAACGCGACGGCCGGCTCGCCTTGCAGCTTCAGCCGCGCGTCCTTCAGTTCTTCGAGCTTCGCCTCGGCCCCCGCACAAATCCAGAACGCGCCGCACCAGAACCCGAGCTGGAAGCCGAGCTTCGCCAACTCGCCGACGAGATGTTCCGGCCCGCCGGGGAAGTTGCCGTAGTCCCATTCGAGCCAGTTGCCCGGGTAGCCGTCCTTGAGGTTGCCGATGCTGACCCACACGTACTCGATGTCGCAGCCCGGCAGGCGCTCGCGGATAGCCCGGCAGTTGCGGAGCACGACGTCCTCATACGCCTCGGTGTTGAAGGCATCCACCCACGACCAGCCGAGCCACCCGCCGGGCGTCTTCGGCCAGATCGGGGGCTGATAGTAGGCCGCCGCCCGGTCGGCCCAGCGATGCAGCGACTCGTGGAAATCCTCGCTGGCCTCGATGGTGAGCGTCTCGGTCACGATGCTCTCACCGGGCTGCAGCACATGATCCTGGAAGTCGCACACGCACTGCAGCGAGGCGAACCCGTCGGCCCCGTAATCGAAGCGATGGATGGTGTGCTGGTGGGTGAAGGGCACGAACCCCAGGTGCAGCGCGCGGCCGGCCGCGGGGCTGACGAACTGCAGGAGGATGCGCGAGAAGCTGTCCTCCGCCTCATCGGCGCGATGCACACGTGTGGGGCCGGTCGTGCCGGAGACATGCAGATACACGGCGTTGCCGTCGTCGCCAGCCAGGACGGCCTCGCCCCTGTCGCCCGCGATGCTGAGCAGGCGGCACTCGCCGAGGCGGACCGGCGCTTCGGAGGCGTTGCGAATTTCCGAAGAGATCAGCAGCCTGCGCCCGTCGTCGCTGCGGTTCAGGCGGATGTTCCAGTCCAGGTCCGGCGACCAGAACTTGACGGGGAGGTCGGCGGGGTGCCCGGCGCCTGTGGCGGCACCCCGCTCTGGTCCCGCCTCAATCGTCGCCTGCGCGAGGCTGTGCTCCGTCCCGTCGGCCTGCAGCGTCATGTCCAACACGAGTCGCACTGATTCATCTTCAGTCTCGACCCGCAGCAGCCGGTTCACGTAGTCGAACTCGGTGGGCTTCCAGACCAGAGCCATCGGGCACCTCGCGGTCATGCTGTCCGCAGGTTCGGCCCCCGTTGGCGCGGCACCTGCGCGCAGGAACCAGGGGCGGCGAGCGCGAACTGCCCCGGCATGATCGTGGACTGCCACACGCACATCTTCGCCGACGACATCGCCCCCAAGGCCATGGAGGCCTTGCACGCGGCCTATCGCGCCGAGCCCGTGGCCCTGCCGACCGTGGCGGGCGTGCTCGCCCACATGGCGCAGTCCGGTGTGGACATCTCCGTGATCTGCCCGGTCGCCACCAAGCCCTCGCAGGTCAAGCCGATCAACGACTGGCTGCTCTCGCTGCACGAGCCGAAGCTGATGCCCTTCGGCGCCATGCACCCGCACTGCGACGACGCCACGGCGGAACTGGATCGTCTCGAACAGGCGGGCGTCAAGGGCCTCAAGCTCCAGCCGTTCTTCCAGCAGTTCCTGCTCGATGATCCACGGCTGGCCGGCCTGCTCGACCTCATCAGCGACCGCTTCCTGGTGCTGATGCACGCCGGGGACGAGATCTTCCCGCTGCCGGAGATCCAGCCCACGCCGGAGCGGCTGGCGCGGGTGCTCGATCGCTTCCCGAAGCTGCGCATGATCGCCGCGCACGCGGGCGGGTACAAGCTGTGGGACGAGGTCGAGCGCGCCCTCGTCGGGCGCAACCTGTACTTTGACATTTCCTACACGACCGACAAGGCGCCCGTCGAGCAACTGCGGCGCATCGTCCTAGCCCACGGGGCCGAGAGGATCTTGTGGGGCAGCGACTTCCCCTGGCAGACGCAGATGTTGGCGCTGGAGGGGCTAACGGCCCTGGGCCTCAGCCCCGATCAGGAGCGCGCCATCCTGGGGGACAATTTCGTGCGCGAGGCGGGCCTGTGAGGGCGGCCCGACCGACCGTGGGGCCCGCCGCACACGGCGCGGCACCTACGGCCGTACTGCTGGCGTTTCTGACCCTTGGCCTCACCACGCCTGCCTGTGCAGCGGGAAGCTCCGACATGATCGTGTTTTCGCTCAGACAGTGGGAGGGGGAGTACGCGACCAGCGACGTCCCCGGCGGCGTGGCCGCGACACCCTTCACGAGTGCGCTCTACGTCGTCCCGGCCGACGGCAGCGCCCCGCCGCGCCGGCTCATTGACGTGGGTGGGCGTGCCGACGCGCCGGCCTACACGCCGGACGGGCAGTTCATCGTCTTCCAGGCCCCCGCCGACGGCCAGGCGCAGATCTTCCGCTGCCGCGCCGACGGCTCCGACCTGCGCAACCTGACCGGCGCCCACCAGCCCCCGGCCGATCGTTTCGGGCGCAGCATGTCGCGCGATGGCAGGCGCCTCGCCTTCATCGTTCACGAGGGCCAGATCGGTCGCGTGGCCATCATGAATGCCGACGGCTCCGACCCGTTCCTGATCGCTCCCGACATCGGCTATCACTACATGGCCGAGATCAGCCCCGACGGCCAGAGCGTCGCCTTTGCGCACACTGCCCGGGGCTACGTCATTTGCCTTAAGCATCTGGACACGGGGGAGTTGCTGACACTCACGCCCGACCTGCCGGAGTCCTTCTGTCCGCAATTCACGCCGGACGGCAAGACACTCGTCTTCTTCCGGCGGGATGGCGACGTGTATTCCGTGGGAGCAGACGCAAGCAATCTGCGGCGCCTGACGACGGGGAGCCAACATGTGGAGTTCCGGCTCTCCCCCCGTGACCAACACGGCTCCAGTGACCCGCCGGCCATCTCGCCCGACGGCGCGCGTATCGCCTACATCGCGGTACGGGATGGCGTCGAACAGGTGCACACCATGCGGCTCGATGGGTCGCAGCAGACGCAACTGACCTTCGGCCCGCAGCCCTGCGGGCGTGTCACCTGGAGTCCGGATGGGACGCGCCTGGCGTTCGTGTCGTGGACCGGACGGTACCCGCAGCTCTTCGTGATGCCCGCGGACGGGGGGACACCGCGTCAACTCACCGACTTGCCCGGGGCCGTCCACTGGCTGGCCTGGCGGCCCAACCCATCACACTGAGGAGATGCAACCATGCGCCTGGGAGGACATCTGTACAAGCCGTTTGGCAACGCTGAGGAATGGGCCGCCGTCGTCAAGGGCTACGGCTACAGCGCCGCTTACTGCCCGGTCGGGCCCGATGCCGATGATGCGACCGTGGCGTCCTACTCCGACGCCGCGGCGCGCCATGACATCATCATCGCCGAGGTGGGCGCGTGGAGCAACCCGATCTCGCCGGACGCGGCCGAGGCCGCCGCAGCCATGGACAAGTGCATGCAGGGGCTGGCCCTCGCCGACCGCATCGGGGCGCGCTGCTGCGTGAACATCGCTGGCGCCCGGGGGCAGAAGTGGGACGGCCCGCACCCGGACAACCTCAATCCCGCGACCTTCGACCTGATCGTCCAGAGCGTGCGCGAGATCATTGACACCGTCCAGCCGACGCGCTCGTTCTACACGCTCGAGACGATGCCGTGGGTACCGCCCCACACGCCGCAGTCATACGCCGACCTCATCGCGGCGATTGACCGCCCGCAGTGCGCCGTGCATCTCGACCCGGTTAACATGGTCAACGGCGTGCTCCCGTACGTCAGCAACGCGGCCATGATCCGCGAGAGCTTCGCGCTCCTGGGGCCGATGATCCGCAGTTGCCACGCCAAGGACATCCGCCTCGAGGAGCAGCTCACGACGCATCTGAACGAGGTGCGGCCGGGCCTGGGCGGGCTGGACTACCGGGTCTATCTGGAGGAGCTGTCGCAGCTGGAGCCCGATGTCTGTCTGATGATCGAGCACTTGCCCAGCGAAGAGGAGTACGTGCTGGCCGCCGACTACATCCGTGGCATCGCGGCCGAGATCGGCGTCAGCTTCATCTGAGCCCCAGAAGAGTCGACAGAGGCCCCCGCCGTGGTGGAGGGGGCCTCTGTCGTTCCCAATTCCCAATTCCCAAT
>CAZZDO010000318.1:0-4805 GCA_964653205.1 uncultured Armatimonadia bacterium
CACCGCAACGCGGATCTTGCCATGACCTCCCGCCGCGCGGTACAATCGCCCCACTATCCCGAACCTGGAGGCAGACCATGGTCCGGCGCACGCTGATGCTCTTGCTGGCAATCATCCTCGTCACGCTCCTGCTCACGTCCTGTTCCGGCGGCGGCGTTGCCGGCGGCGCCGGCGCCGCGGGTGACGACGATCCTCCCGTCTACGATGGTGGGTCGGGCAGCGGGGGTAGTGGCGGTGGCACCGGTGGGGGCGGCTCAAGTGGCCCGCCCGCGCCGCCTGTCAGTGGCGGCGGCGGCGGCACCGGTGGCGGCACCGGCGGCCCCCCGGGGCCTCCGATCGTGAGCTAAGGCCAAGACGCCCTTGACGCCCGACGCCCCCGCGGTGTCGGGCGTCTTCGTTTCCGTGGGAAGGTAACGCCCCGCGCGGGTCGAACCGCTAGCCCGACACGCGACACCGTGGAGGGCTCCCCATGCCGGACCGACTGAACGTCAGCAAGTCCCTGGAGATCTGGTCGCGCGCCGAGGCACTCATCGCCGGCGGCTCGCAGACCAACTCCAAGCGCCCCAGCGCCTACGCCCCCGGCGCCTACCCCATCTACGCCGACCGCTCGCAAGGTTGCCGCCTCTGGGATGTGGACGGCAACGAGTACGTGGACTACGTCCTGGGCCTCGGGCCCATCACGCTGGGCTACTGCTACCCGGCCGTGGACGAGGCCATCCGCGAGCAACTGGGCAAGGGCATTGTCTGGGGGCTGCTCAGCCCGCTCGAAGTCGAGTGCGCCGAATTGCTGACCGAGATGGTGCCGTGCTGCGAGATGGTGCGCTATCTGAAGGGCGGGGCGGAAGTCACCACGGCCGCCGCGCGCATCGCCCGGGCCTACACCGGCCGCGAACTGATCCTCAACAGCGGCTACCGTGGCTGGGCGGATGTCTGGTCCGCCGCCCACGAGCCCCCGCTGGGCCGCGGCATCCCCGAATGCCTCCGCGCTCTCGTCAAGAGCTTCCCCCGCGATGATCTCAACGTCCTCGAAGATCTCCTGAAGAAGTGGGGCAACAAGGTCGCGGCCGTCTTCGTGGACGAGGCCGGCGGCAGCGAAGCCCCCCGCGAGGTCGTCCAGGGCCGCCGCGAGCTGTGCGACAAGTACGGCGTGCTCCTCGTCTACGACGAGATCGTCAGCGGCTTCCGCATGGCCCCCGGTGGCGCGCAGGAGTACTACGGCGTGACGCCCGACCTCGCCTGCTTCGCCAAGGGCATCGCCAACGGGATGCCGCTGGCGGCCGTCTGCGGTAAGCGCGAGGTCATGCAACTGGCCAAGGACCTCCTCATCAGCATCACCTATGGCGGCGAGGCCCTCTCGCTGGCCGCGGCCGTGGCCTGCATGAAGGAGTACCGCGCCAGGCCCGTGCACGACACGATCCGCGCCACCGGCCAGAAGCTCGTGGACGGCTTCAACGCTCTCGGCGAGAAGCACGGCGTCCCCTTCTGCGCCTCCGGCCCGGTCATGATGAGCGCCCAGCGCTTTGCCTACGACGACGCGAAGCTCAACGAGGACTGCTGGACGCTGCTCCTGCAGGAGATGGCCAAACGAGGGGTCCTGATCCGCCGCGGCGGCCTGCTCTTCATCACCTTCAGCCACGATGACGCAGCCGTGGCGCAGACGCTGACCGCCCTGGACGAGTCACTCGCGGTCGTGCGCGAGGCCACTGACAGCGGCGACATGGCGAAGCACTTGGACACGGGCGACGTGCAGCAGAGCTTCCGGAGGTTCTGAACCGATGAGATACCTGATAGCCGGCTTGCTGTTGCTCCTGGTGGGTCTCGCCTGGCCCGCCGACGACGGCCTCGTCGGCCACTGGCGCTTTGACAGCGCCGGCCCGCAGGTCGCCGACCTCTCCGGCAAGGGCCACACCGCCACCCTCACCGGCGGGCAGGTTCTCACCGACGGCGCCCGCCGCTTCCTGCACATGGACGGCAACACGCGCCTCGAAGTCCCCTCCGCGCCGGACCTGTGCCTGCGCCGGGGCTTCGCCATTGAGATGCGGGTGCGTATCGCCGACCTGTCCGACGGCCGCCTGCTGGCCTTCAAGGACAACGAGTACCTCCTGCGCGTGGACTGGCCCGTGGAAAGCCAGGCCCTCTCGTGGTTTGTCAATCTCGGGCAGGGCTGGGAGCCCCGCGCCAGCGCCTTCAAGCCCGCCCTGAACAACTGGTACCACCTCGCCGCCGTCTGGGACGGCCTCCAACTCACGCTGTGGGTCAACGGCCTCCCCTACACGCGGACCCGCACCGGCGACGCCCCGCCGCCCACGAACAACCCCCTCCTGATCTGCTCCACCTCGGGCTTCGGCAAGGGGCTCGTGGGCGACCTGGAGTACGCGAAGGTCTACAACCGGGCCCTGAACACCGCCGAGATCATCAAGGCCGCCTATGGGGCCGACGGCAAGCCGCTCTCGCCGCCGACGGCGCAGAGCCGCTTCGACTTCACGAAGGGCCCGCAGGGCTGGCAGGCCCGCGAGGGCGCGACGGTCAAGCCCGTCGCCTCCGGCCTCGCCGTCACCTGCGCCAGCCCCTTCGCCGGGATCATGCACGACAACCTCGACGTGGATGTCAGCAAGCTCGACTACCTCTCCCTGCGGATGGCCGTGGACCAGGGCAGCACCGCCACGCTCGTCTTCGTCACGAGCCAGGGCGCCGGCCGCGCGCCCTTCGCCATCCAGGCCGACGGCAGGCCCCACACGTACGTCATGGAGCCGTGGGAGCGCCCCGGCTGGGGCGGCAAGCTCATGCTGCTGGGGCTCATCCCGTCCGAGCAGGTCGGCGCCACCGGCACCGTGCAGTACGTCCGCGTCACGCCCGAGCCGGAGGGCGAGGGCGAACTGGCCCTCAGTGGCCTGACGACCGACGCCACTCTCCCCCGCGCCGGGCGCGCCGAGAAGGTCGCCGTCAAGCTCACCAACAGCGGCGGCCCGGCCCAGGGCGTCAAGGTGACGCTGCAGGCGCCCCGGGGCGTCGAACTCCTCGGCCCGGCCACGCAGGCCGTGCCCACGCTGGCCTACCGGCAGGAGCGCGAGTTGGTCTGGCCGGTGCGGGTGAAGCAGCCGCTCTGCGCCGACTTCACCGTCACGGCCGCCGGCGCGCCGACCAACCGCGCGGCCCTGTCCGGCGCCATCGCCTTCCTGCCCTCCGTGAAGCTCCCGAGAGCCTCCTACGTCCCCGTCCCCGAGCCCGTGGACACCGGCCCGTACACGCTCTGGACGCACTACTGCCCGCTGTGGAAGCAGGGCACCCACTACGGCTGGAAGATGATCGAGCCATGGCCCAACCGCAAGCCCGTGCTGGGCTGGTACAACGAGGGCGAGCCCGAGGTCGCCGACTGGCACATCAAGACCTGGCTGGAGCACGGCATCTCGGCCGTGATCTACTGCTGGTATCGCGCCAGTCTCGATCCCGAGATCCACGAGCACATCGGCCACGCGCTCAACGACGGGCTGCTCCACGCCCGCTATCTGAACATGATCCACTACGGCATCATGTGGGAGAACGGCTGCGGCGCGGGGGTCAAGGACGCGGACGATCTGCTGAACAACGTCTTCCCGTACTGGCTCAAAAACTACTTCACCCACCCCTCGTACGTGAAGATTGACGGCAAGCCCGTGCTGTACGTCTGGGTCCCTGGCAACGTGACCAAGCACCTCGGCGGTAGCGACCAGGTGCGTGCGACGTTCGAGATCATGCGTCAGAAGTGCCGCGAGCGCGGTCTGAAGGGCCTCTACCTCGTCGGCTGCTGTGGCGGCGCGGACAAGGCCTCCCTGGAGCGCATGAAGGCCGAGGGCTGGGACGCCACCTCCGCCTATGGCAACGGCTGGACCTACCCCAAGGACACGGTCCGCGCCGGTGACTTGATGTACGCCCCCGCCGAGGGCTTCGCCGTCCAGCAGGAGGCCATCTGGAAGGCCAAGCAGGAAGTCGGCGCGCTGCCGGACATCACCGCGGCGATGATGGGCTGGGACGCCCGGCCCTGGAAGTCCTCGAGCTTCTACTGGGCTGACAACACCCCCGCCAAGTTCCGCGACCTGTGCGTGCGCGCCAAAGCCGTCATGGACAGCCGCCCCGGCAGCGGCCCGGACCGCAGCACGATCATCTTCTGCTGCTGGAACGAGTTCGGCGAGGGCCACTACATCGAGCCCACGCGCGGCTACGGCTTCAGCTACGTGGACACGATCCGCGAGGTCTTCACGAAGGCCCCGAAAGAGCACACCGACCTCGCGCCCGAGGACGTGGGCCTCGGGCCGTACGACTCGTGGTATCGCGCGGCCAAGCAGGCCGGCCTGGAGCAGACCTCGCAGCAGTCATCATGGCAGGGCGCGGACCTGGCGCAGTGGTCGGGGATGATGGGCACAAAGGACTACGGCGTGGTGGACGGCGTGCTGAAGTTCACGGCCGCCACGCGCGACCCGGCGATGTCCTCCCCGGGGCTGCGCCTGCGCGGCAGCAAGTTCACGCGCTTCGTCGTCGAGATGCGCGTGAGCCGGCCGGGCGGCGCGCAGGTCTTCTGGACCAACGCCCTCACGCCGCACGCCAACGAGAGCGCCAGCGCTCATGCCACCGTCGCGGCCGACGGCCAGTTCCACCGCCTCGTGTTCGAGGTGGGCAAGAACGAGACGTGGGGCGGGTGCCTCACCAGCCTCCGCTTCGACCCGACCGACCATCAGGATGCGATCGTGGAGATCAAGCGCCTCGCGCTGGAGTAGACGGTCGCGTAGGCGGGTTCGTCCTCGAACCCGCTGGTCTGGGCTGCGGGTTCG
>CAZZDO010000318.1:4905-6219 GCA_964653205.1 uncultured Armatimonadia bacterium
GCGGGTTCGTCCTCGAACCCGCTGGTCTGGGCTGCGGGTTCGAGGACGAACCCGCCTACGCGCAACACGAAGGTTCACCCATGACACACTTCCTCGCCGTGGATGGCGGCGGTTCGAAGACCGATGCCGTACTGCTCGATGAGACCGGAACCGTGCTGGGCTGGGGGCGCGGCGGCCCGGTGCATGGCTTCTACAGCACGCCGGACGAAGTGCGCGCCTCGTACAGCCAGGCTGTCGCCGGGGCGCTGGCGGGGCACGACCTGCCGGCCCTGACCATCGCCGGCCTGCCCCATCCCGACCAGATCCTGCAGATCGCCGGCCGCACCGTCCCGCAGGTCCACAACGTCCCCTGTGGCGAAGTGGACACCGCCTTCGCTTCGGTGCAGCGGGAATGGGGCATGGTCGTGCTGTCGGGCACCGGCTCGTTCGTGTACGGGCTGACTCCCGACGGCCAGAGCCGCCACTTCGGCGGCGTCGGCCCCATCCTGGGCGACTACGGCAGCGCCTATCAGATCGGCCTGTACGGGCTGCGGGCGGCGTTTTCATCGCGCTGGACCGCCGCCCGTAAGACGTCGTTGGAGGCCGAGGTGCCCAAGGTCTACGACCTGCCGGACCTGTACGCGGTCTTCCATCGCGTCTATGGCGAGGGGCTGTCGCGGCGGGAGATCGCCGCCGCCGCGCGCGTCGTGGACGAGCAGGCGGAGGCGGGGGACAAGGTCGCCAGCGGCTGCGTGCGCGGCGCGGCGGACGAGTTGGCGGCGCTGGCGCTGGATGTCATCAACGAGCTGAAGATGCACGACCTGGCGTTCCCGATGATCGCCATCGGCAGCGTGGCGCAGAAGTCGCGGCTGTGGTGGGAGCGGCTGTGCGAGCGGGTGCTGGCCGTCGCCCCGCGCGCCGAGCCGATCGTCCCGCAGGTCCGCCCGGTCATCGGCGCCGCGCTGCTGGCCATGAAGCATGAGGGCCTCGCGTGGACGCCGGAGCTGGTCGCAAGGATCGTCGAGACGCAAAGGCCATTCCTGGCGAAGGTGGGCTGAGGGTCGCGCTGCGGACGCGAGCGTCCGCGGGTGACCGCTCGTACACCCCACCAATGGTGCCGTAGGAGCGGCTTCCAGCCGCGACCGGAGCCATCCAACCATCGAAGGTGAAATCATGCTATCCCAACGCTACCTGGACCGCATCCGCCAACTGCTCGACGAGATCGAGCAGGCCGAACTGCCCAAGATCGAGCAGGCCGGGCAGATGATCGCCGACAGCCTCGCCGCCGGCGGCGCCTTCTTCATCACGCCCATCGGCCACGGCACCATGCCCGAG
>CAZZDO010000319.1:0-6199 GCA_964653205.1 uncultured Armatimonadia bacterium
GTCGCCTGCCGCGTGGCCTCGTCGTGGAAGTTGCCCTCCGGGCGGACGTTGTAGACCCGCACGACGAGATCGGCCAGCTCCGCCGGCAGCACCTCACGGATCTCCGCCTCCGTCCAGACATAGAACTTGCCTTCCACGCCCTCGCTGTCGGCGTCCTCGGCCGAATAGAAGCCCCCCTCCGACGCGATCATGTCCCGCCGCACATACGTCAGCACCTCATGCGCCATCTGCGCGTATTGCTCGTCGCCCGTGGCCTGGAACGTTTCCAGGCAGGCCAGCACGAGCAGCGCCTGGTCGTACAGCATCTTCTCGAAGTGGGGGACGAGCCACTGCGCGTCGGTCGAGTAGCGGTGCAGCCCGAAGCCGATCTGGTCGGTCACGCCGCCGCGGTGCATGGCCTGCAGCGTCCCCTCGACCATCTCCCGGGCCGAAACCTCGCCCGTCCGTTCGCCCTGGCGCAGCAGGAACATGAGATTGTGCGGCGACGGGAACTTGGGAGCCTCCCCAAAGCCCCCGTGCCGGCGGTCGTAGCGCCCCTGCAACTCCCGGTAGGCGGCCCGTAGCACGTCCTCGCCCAACTCCCCGCCCTGCCCGGCAGGCGTCCGCTGCTGCAACGCCTCCCGGATGCGCTCGGCCAGCCCCAGCGCGTCCCCCCGGCGGCTGCGCCAGTACTCGGCGATACGCGGCAGCAGCTCCAGCATCCCCATCCGCCCATACGCCGTCTCCCGGGGGATGTACGTGGCGGCAAAGAAGGGCTGCTTGTCGGGGGCCATCACGATCGTCAGCGGCCAGCCCCCGCTTCCGGTCACCGCCTGGCACACGGCCATGTAGACATCATCAATGTCCGGGCGCTCCTCGCGGTCCACCTTGATGGCCACGAAATCGCGGTTCAGCAGCGCCGCGACCCCCTCATCCTCGAAGGACTCCCGCTCCATGACGTGACACCAGTGGCACGTCGCGTAGCCAATGGACAGGAAGATCGGCTTGTCCTCAGCCGCCGCGAGGGCGAAGGCCTCGTCGCCCCACGGGTGCCAGTCCACGGGGTTGTGGGCGTGCTGGAGCAGATAGGGGCTCTGTTCGTGGATCAGCCGGTTGGTGTGATCGGGCTCGGGCATCGGTGTGCTCCTGTGCGTCGGCCGCCGCTCACAGCGCCCGCGCAAACACCCGTGTCGTGTCATCATCGAACAGCACGAAGTCAATCTGCTTGACGGTCGGCTCCGGCGTGTCCTGCAGATAGTCCCGCGCGGCGCCAATGAGCAGTTCCGCGGCGCGCTCCTTGGGGAACCCGAAGATGCCGGTGGAGATGGCCGGGAAGGAGATGCTCGCCAGCCCCAGGTCGTGCGCCGCCAGCAACGCCTCCCGCCCCGCGCTCGCCAGCTTCTCATCGCCCTCCGGGTCGCCGCCGTGCGGTCCGACCGCGTGGATGACATAGCGCGCGGCCAGCCTGCCCGCTCCCGTCACGGCCACCTTGCCCTCGGGCACGAACCCCGCGGCGTCAGACTCGCGCTGGATCGCCTCGCCGCCGCGCTTCACGATCGCCCGCGCGACCCCGCCGCCGTGTTGCAGGTACGAGTTCGCCGCATTGACGATGGCCTCGGTCTGTGCCTCCGTCAGGTCGCCCTGCAGAATCCGGATCACGCCGGCCCCGGCCTCGACTTGCTTGATGAGCTTCGCCATGATGTCACCCGCCTCGTAGCTTCAGCGGCGACTTCGCGGCACGGCTGCCGGTTCCCTGCGTCCCGCGCCGGGGAAATGGCAGGAACACAGCCGACGGCAGGCGAATCCAATGGACAGCACACTACGGAAGGCGTTCTCACCGATGCGACCGACTCGCTGGATGCTGCGGATACTACTGCTCGCGCTGGCCACGACCGGCCTTTGGGCCCAGGAGCGCGAGACGCCCGCGCGGCCGGCCGACCTGCGCCGGGACATCGAGCAGGCCTACCGGCGCGGCCAGTACGAGTCCGTCATCAACCTCACCTCCGACGTCATCGAGGCGACGGAGAGACCGGACCCGTACTACCAGTACATGCGGGGGATGGCGGCCTACAACATCGGGTGGTTCGCGCAAGCCGAGGCGGACATGGCGCCGCTGGCGGAGGGAGACCGGGCGCGGCAGTGGCCCGAAGCCGCCAAGGTCGTGGACCGGGTCGGCCAGTTGCGCGCGATCGGCCCCCAGCGGATCCACGAAGTGCGCGACGGCCCCGATGTGCTCTTCCGCGTGTACTACGACGAAGACGACAAGTGGACGCGCGCGCTCATCGCCGCCCTCGGCGACGCGCATCGGGTCGTGTCCGACTTCTACGGGACGAGCATGACCCAGACCGCGGTGTTCGTCTTCGCCGACAAGGACCGACGCTCGGCGTTCAGCCGGGTCCTTTTCGGCCAGGAGCCTTCGGAGTGGGCCTGGGCCAGCGGCGCCAACGGCATGCTCTTCTTCTGCCCGTACGCCCCCGGCTACGAGACCCGCCAATCGGCCAGCCAACTGCCCGACACCGTCGCCCACGAGTTCAGCCACTGCCTCACCCACCGCGTCCTGGGCACGGCCGCGATGCCCAAGTGGCTCGACGAAGGCCTCGCCATGCACTGCGCCTCGCTGGTGCGCGAGGCTGAAGTTCAGGAGAATGACATCGCCATCACGCGGATGTGGACCGCCGGGCGCATCATGCCGCTGGACGTCATCACCGACGACACCGTCTACCGCGACCCGGAGACGGCCGTGGACGCCTATCCGCAGGGCTACGCCATGGTGCGCTTCGCCCTGTCGGTGATGGGCCGCGACGGCCTGCTGGCGATGCTCAATGATCTGAAGAGCAACGGGCAGTTCAAGCCGACCATGGAGCAGACGTGGAACGGGGGCATGACGGGGTTCTACGACGACTGGCACGACGCGACCGAGCGGCGGGTGGAGAAGTTCAAGTAGCCTTGTGGTATAATCACTGACATGTCACGCGCGGAGACTGTTGATCTCGAAGCCATCCTCGAGCGGGCGGTCAAGGCCCTCGTCGAGGCCGTTGACCCCGAGCAGATCATCCTGTTCGGCAGCGCCGCGCGCGGGGACTTCGGTGAGGACAGCGACCTGGACTTCCTCGTGGTGGTGGATGAAGCCAACTTCGGGCGGCAGACGCGTGTCCGGGCGCTGGACGCGCTGGCCGACCTGGAAGTCCCCAAGGACATCCTGTACTCCTTCCCGGCCCGTTTTGAGGCTCGCAAGCACCTCATCGGCACCATCGAGGAGCCGGCCCATCGCGAGGGGAGGGTGCTCTATTCCCGTGCCTGACTCCCTGGACGCGCCCGCGGACGAGTGGTTGAGTTACGCCGAGCGGGACCTCAAGGTCGCGCGCATCGGGGTGGACGCCACGGACCTGGCGGACCTGGCTGCCTTTCACGCCCAGCAGGCTATCGAGAAATGCCTCAAGGCGATGTGCGTGTTCAAGCGAGTCCCCTTCGAGAAGACACATGACCTCGGCTACCTACTGCGCCTCGTCCGTTCCTTCGACCCTGCCTTTGCCGAGCGATGGTCGGAGGCGAAACTGGTGACGGAGTATGCGATAGCAGGTCGTTACCCGCTTGATGTCGGGCCCTACGCCGTCCCCCCGGCGAGGGCGGTGCAACTAGCCGCCGAGGTCCTCGAAGCAGCGCGCCAGTGGCTTGGCGACCAACCCGAGCGCTGATCTACCACTCGCCCCTTCTCTCCCGCCACTCCCGCCACGTATTCTCGTACCACGAGTCGTCCTCCGGCAGCGGCCGCACCGGTGTCACGAAGGCCTCGAACTGCCCCCGCTCGTTCAGCCGCACCTCGATGATCTCCTGGCGCATCTCGATGTTCTCGGGCCGGTGCGGCAGCCGCGCCCCCTGGGGCGTCTCGACGACGCGGTTCCCCTCGCGGTCCAGCACCATGTATGCCCCCCGGCTGCCCCCGCCGCGCGACAGCAGGTGGTCTAGCGCCGTCAGGAACGCGACGTGCGTCAGGCACAGGTGATGGTTCTGCACGGCCTCGGGCAGTTGCTCGGGGCCGGCAATCCGCAGCCCGTTGCGCACCCGCTTGAGCAGCTTGCGGGCATCATCCAGCGCCTCGGCGACGCGCTCGGGCGTCCGCACGAAGGCCGCGTCCTCCGTCATCCGCTGCTGGATTTCGCGGCGCACGTCAGCGCTGCGCGGCGCCCGGGGCGGAGCGGTGAGGTGCCCCTTGAGCAGGCTGATCTCCTCGGCGATCTGATCGCGCGTGACCGTCAGCAACTCGCGCAGTTCCACGGGCGCCACGTCGTGGGCGGCGATGTGCTGCGCGACCCTCAGCCCCCCGACTTGCCCGGAATTGAGCGCGCTGCCGCCGGGCCGGATGCCATGCGTCCCCGCCACCTCGCCGATGGCGAACAGGTGCCGCACGGTCGTCTGCCACCACAGGTCCACCGTCAGCCCGCCGTTGCAGTGCTGCGAGCACACCGCGACCTCCAGCGGCTGTCGCAGGTCCACCCCGTGCTCGTGATACAGGTCAATCGCCAGCGGGTTCATGTGCAGCAGCCGCTCGTACGGCGTCTCCTGCGTCGCGCCGGACCGCTCCAGGTATGTCCTCGCTTCAGCCGGCAAGGCCTCAACTGACCACGCCGTTCCCCGTCTTTCATTTTCCGCTTTCCGTCTTCCGCCGTTCGCCGTGAAGTCCATGTACACGCGCCGCCCCTGCTGCATCTGCTCGTGCACGGCGAGGTCCACGAGCGAGGAGCCGTATTCTTGGAGCCGCGCGGCGTGGAACGGCCACTGGTAGCCCTTCAGGAAGATCGCCCCGGCGATCTGCTCGGGCGTCTCGAAGTACTCCGGCAGGAAGTCATGGCGCTTCCCGCTGTCGTCGGTGCTGAAGTAGCTGGGGATGACCTGCTGGTACGTGCCCGACAGGTTCCAGCGGAACCCCACCGACGCCAGCCCGAACTGCGTCTCGCTCAGGTTGTTCGCCTGCGCCCCGATCTCCAGCGCCAGCCCGTGGTTGCCGATCTGCCCGTGCGGGTAGACCGACAGCTCATACATCTCCCCCGGCCCGCCGGTGGCCATGATGACGTTCTCGGCGAAGAAGACCGTCAGGCCCATGTCGGGGGCTTCGAGGCGCTGGAGGTTCAGCGCCAGCGCACCGACGACCCTGGGAGCGCCGGCATCCTGCCGGCAGCCGTCCGCGCGCCCGTGCCGGCTGGAAGCCGGCGCTCCCAGCGTCAGCAGCCGCACCACCTCATACCCGTCGAACACCTGCGCCCCCATCTGCCTGAGCCGCGCCAGCGAGCGGTCCACCATCTGCATCGAGGTCTTCGGCCCGGCCGATGTCGCCCGCTGGCGGGGGTCGTGGTCGGTCTTGTAGCCGACGTACGCGCCGTAGCGGTTGCAGGGGAACTCCACGCCGTTGCGGACGAGGTGGAAGAACTCCGGCAGGGACCCGAGCGCCTCGACATAGGCCAGGTCGCCGTGGCACATCCCGCCGCTGAACAGCGACCGCGCGAACTCGATGGGGCTGTCGGGCACATCGCCAAAGACGCCCATCTTGTAGTAGGTTTGCTTGTCGGAGCCGGAGTTGGCCGACGTGCCGGCGCCCAGGCAGTCGGTCACGACGGCGTACTCCCGCCCGAGTTCGTGCAGGTGCTCGGCGCAGTTGAGCCCGGCGGCCCCGGTGCCGATGATGAGGTTGGGGACAACATACACAGGGAGGTCGGCGAGGCCGGCGATTTCGGTGCGTTCAGCGATCATGGCATCACCTGGAGGGCGGATGGGTTGACGGACACAGTATAGCGCGAGGGTGGGGGAGGGGGCAATTGGGTTGGACGATGCGGCCGTGTCCGTAGGAGCGCCAGCTTCCAGCTGGCATGGGGGGTTGGCGACAAGCGTGCCAGCTGGAAGCTGGCGCTCCCACGGCAACGGCAGGTCCCACCCTCGCCTTCCTCACCCTCACCCTCGCCCTCTCCGCCCACGCCGCCGTCCTCTACCGCTCGGACTTCCAGCAACTCCCCGTCGGCGCCGAGCGCGCCGGGCCGCCTGCTCTACACCGGCCCCGACGCGGCGGCGCAACTGGCGCGGCTGTACCATTCGGGCGGCTGAAACGCCGCGCGTAACTTCTCCGCAAGAGCAGGAAGTGGCTGCACGGATGCCGAAAAGAACGCTATGGGGGACGGGACTACACCCAAGGAGGCACGTCACATGCGCCGCGGTTTCACTCTCATTGAGC
>CAZZDO010000320.1:0-6186 GCA_964653205.1 uncultured Armatimonadia bacterium
GCCCTGTGCCATCGGCGTTGATCAGGCACGTTCTGCCGCCGGAGGTGAACAGCAGGCGCCCTGGTGCGCCACCGCCCCCGGGGGACTGGCCGACATCCGCACCACGGGTTGCCTCAAGCATGGCTGTCTCTCTTCCTGCGCCTCTGGCTATCCCCGTGCGGATCCGGATGGTAGACGCCAACCACCAGCGATGATGGCCTCAGTCCTGCGTCCCTGAGTTGAGCCACCCCTCGTCGAAGATCGCCAGGTCCAGGTCGCTGGTCATCGGCCGCACATCGCGGTAGTGGCTGATGCCCAGCAGGATCCGGCCATCGTCAAGCTGGATCAGCCCGTGGTTGCTGAGTTGGTTGCCACCTGTCTCCGTGGCGATGACCAAAGGCTGGCCCCAACTCGCTCCACCGTCCTGCGACACCGCCGCCACCAGCGGATAGCGCGGCTGTTGCGTCGTCGAGGAGACGTTGTTCCACACCACCAGCAGGTTGCCGCTCTGCAGCTTGACTAGCTGGCACATGGACTCGGGCGCGGTCAGCGGGGAGGGGGCGGACGCGCTCCAGGTCTCGCCGCCATCCCCCGAAGTCGTCTGGTACAGGTACCCGCCCTTGGTGCGGAACAGGCAGAAGAGCTGGTCGGGCGCGGTCTCAACGATCCGCGGCTCCATGACTCCGCGCGGGGTGTCCACCGTGATCTCCCCGCTGCGCCGCCAGTTCTGGCCGCCGTCATCGGAGATCATGCACACGCCGGTGAAGTGCTGGCCCTCCCAGGAGCCCTTGTTCATGTCCGCACGGGCCGGGTCCAGGAAGTCCCCCGCTGCCAGGATCCGCCCGCTCTCCAACTGCACCAGACTGACATCGCCGTAGTACATCCCGCCGCCCTCCAGGCCTTTGCCCCCGGTGATCTCCTGCCAGGGCAGTTCCCGCCCGTGATCGAAGGTGTGCCCGCCATCCGTGGAGCGGCGGACGTAGACAGTACTGCGGGTCTTGAAGTAGTTGGAGCCGGCGGTGGCGACCCGGGTGGCCTCATCCACCTCGATCTCATGCCGGGCCTGCACCACGACCATGATCGCTTCACGGCCGCCGTGCAGCATGAGTACCGGCCCGCCGAGTGGTCCCGCCGCGTAGTCGGCCATGTAGACCTGCGGGTCGGACCACGTCAGGCCCCGGTCCCGGGAGTCCGAGTACAGCGTGACGCAGTTCGGGGAGCACTCGTCGAAGTCGTACGCGCCCCAGATCATCCGGACGCGGCCGTCGGCGAACTGGGTGAAGCCGGGGTTCTGGTGGTAGTCCGCCCCGACCCCGCCGCGGATGAACTGGAAGTACTCCAGTTCGCCGGGAGTGTACAACACCCGTGCGATGGTTGTGATCTTCATGGCAGCCTCCTATTCGCGCCCGTAGAACCACTCGGCATCAATGACCGCCACCCGCAGATCAATGACATCCTGCATGGCCCAGTCGGGCAGGTACTCGCAGGTCCAGTAGTTGACGAGGGCCTGCCCCTTACTGGTGAAGCGGCAGCCGGGGTTGGAGAAGGCGCGAGCGGGGTCGTCCTCGATGTCACGGATATGCTCCCACGACCGGCCCTCGTCGCGCGAAACGGCTGCGGTCAGGGGGCTGCGCTTGCCGTAGTGCGACCGGAAGCCCGGGTCGTAGGGGGCGTTGTTCCAGATCATCAGCAGATCGCCGGTGGCCGGGATACGCGTCAACTCCGGGCACGACTCCGGCGTGCGCAAACCGGTGGTCTGGGGCAGCGACCAGGTCAGGCCCTCATCGCGGGACTCCGACAGGAACAACGACCCCAGTTGGTTGCGCATGACCATCAGCACCCGCCCGTCGCGGGTCTCCTCGACATGCGGTTCCATGGCCCCGCGCAGGGGGAGCATCACCCGGCTGCTTGCTTCGCGCCAGGTCAGGCCGTCGTCGTCACTCCAGAGCACTGTCACGGCGTACTGCCCCCAGGGACCGTGATCTCCAGGCACGGGCGGGTTCACCGGGAGTAGCAGGCGACCGCAATCGAGGCGTTTGACCACCGCGTTGCACAGCGAGAAGTCGCTTCCGGCAGCGAACTCGGCATACGGCAGAAAGCTCCGCCCCTCATCAGTCGACTTCCAGGCATGCAGGGTGAACCGCGGTTCGCCGCCGGACGTCGTGCCGTGGTAGCGGTGGAACAGCAGCAGGATGCCGCCGTCAGCCGCGCGGATGAGATTGGGCGAGTAGACGTTCACATCACCCGGCGCGGTGTCCGTAATCACCCGGTGTCCGCCCCAGGTCAGGCCGCTGTCGGCGGACTCCTGCGCCACCAGCCGCGTCCAGGCGAAGTCGCTGCCATCGCCGCTGAACTCCATGTAGACCAGCAAGAGCCGCCCATCAGCCAGCTCAACGACATCCCCCTCGCTCTTGCGCGTGTACTCCGGTGTGGTCGCTGCCACGGTCACGATCTGCTTCATGGCTGGCCTCCCTCGGGTTGCTTGATCCCCAGCATGCGCTCGGCATTGCGCCGGAACACGGCTAGCCCGATGTCGGCCGGCAGGGCCATGTCGCGCAGCACCTTGATCATCTCCGGGTCCTCCTCCCGCACAAAGCGATCGGTGCCGAACATCAGCTTGCCCGCATGCCTGAGCACAAACTCCCGGGCATGAGCCAGGTCGCGCCGAAAGGCGTTGAGGGCACTGCCGGCGGAGAGGTCGGCGTGCAGGTTGGGGTACTGGGCCAGCAGGCGGTCGATGCTACCGCCCGGAACCACGGGGCCCTCGGGATAGCCGGCCTTCTGGTCGTCCGTGACGTCAGCGGAGATCTCCGCCCACCAGGCCGGGCCGTGACCCACGAAGATCGTCTCCGGGAACTCCCGTAGGCACTCCTCCAGCCACGGCATCCCCACCGGCTCCAGCACCCCGGAGGTGCGCTGCCAGCGGAAGTCAAAGACCACCGGCCAGCCGAGTTGACCGCATGCGCGATAGATGCCCTTCATCCGCGGGTCGTTGGTAGGCAGGTTGCACAGAAACTCGCCGCAACCCCGGCAGCCCTGGTTCGCATACTCCTTGAGGACCGGGTAGAAGTCGTAGTGGCCATCGTTCGAGCTGCGGCGGGGGTCAATGTTGGCAAAGGGGATGAGCCGGTCGGGGTGAAGCGCGCAGTCCGCCAGGGCCTGCTCGGTGGTGTAGTAGTAGTCTTCCTCCTCGGGATGCACCAGCGGCAGGATGGCCGACCACTCGATGTCATGGTCGTCCATGAAGCGCAGCAGCTTCTCCACCGTCAGCGGCGAGTAGCCGTAGATGACTTTGCCCAAGTGGGCGTGGACGTCAATGATCGTCACAAAACCACCTCAGTTCTTTCCGCTCGTCAACCATCGCCAGCGCATGCTCCCTCGACGTCATCAGACCCATCAGCGTCTTTCTCCTCTGTTTGGGCTCAGCCCCAGCAGCCTCACGGCGTTGCGCCACTCAATCTTCTCCAGGGCCTCTTCGCTGAGTTGGCGGTTCTGCCGCAGGTCGCGAATGGTGGCCACGGTGATCCAGACCGAGTCCACGTCACCACGCAGGCAGGAGTCGGTGCCGAACATGAGCTTGTCCTGGAACTCGTCCATGAACTCGATCCCAAAGACCGGGTCGCGGGTGAGGGCGTTGTTGCCACTACCCGCCGAGGTGTCCGCCCACAAGTTCGGGTACTGGCGCATCAGCCGCGGCACCGCCCCGGCGGGAGCGATGGGGCCGGAGGGGTAGCCGGAGCGGTTGTCCGCCGGCACCTCACCGGAGATCTCCGCCCAGAAGGTGGGACCGTGGCCGATGAAGACCGTCTCCGGGGATGATTGCAGGGCCCGCTCCAGCCGCGGCAGGCCGAACTCATCCCGCAGGCCGTAGCCGTCCGGGCGATCCTGCATGTCGAAGAGCACCGGCAGCCCGAACTGCCCTGCCTGGCGGTACAGGTTCAGGCAGCGCGGGTCGTCGAAGTCCAGCTTGGGCAGCAGTTCCCCGATGCCCTTGCAGCCGCGCATCTTGTACTCCTCCAGCAGGTGGCCGAAGTCCATGTCAGCCCGGTTGCCGTAGCGCGGGTCGATGAGGCAGAACGGCACCAACCGGTCGGGGTACTTGGCACAGGCAGCGATGACGTCCTCGGTGCCGCTCTCCAGATAGGCTCCCTCGGGATGCTCGCTTAGCGCCAGGACGCAGGTGACGTCAATGTCCCAGGCATCCATCTTCGCGATCAGGTTGGTGACATCAATGAACTCGCGCCGATCCGGCACGATGCGGCCGATGTGGCCGTGAACGTCAATCAGCATGGTCAGTCTCCTTGGGTCCTAGAAAGCCATCGTTTGCCGTCCCCGTAGGGGGAGGCCCGCTCACTTCAGACCATCGCGCAGCGCGAACCACGGCACCCGGACGAGCAGCCTCTGCATCAGGTCGCGAGTGCGGTAGCGATCATCGGGCCGCACCCGCCCGTAGCAGGCCCAGCCCAGGGCCACCGCCAGTGTGGCCAGTAGGAAGAGCACCGCGTGGCCGTCCGCGGTCAGTACGCCGACTGCTCCCTGCCAGGGCCGGTAGAGTTGCAGCAGCGCCCCGGCCAGCAGCGGTGCCGCCCCGCCCACCAGGCCCTGCCAGGAGTAGAAGACCGCCATGTAGGCCGTGTTCTGCTCCGGCGGGACCACCCCGTTGAGCAGCAGCCGGCCCGCCCCGATGGCGCAGCCGTTGAAAGCCATGCCGTGGAGCAAGTACAGCGCCCCACACCACAGCAGCAGATGCGGGGCCTGCCGCGGCAGGAGCAACCAGCCCAGCGGCACCAGAAGCGTGAGCGCCACAGAGACCATGAGCACCGGGCGGCTGCCGACGCGGTCGGCAGCCCGTCCCCATACCAGTGCCGACAGGGCGCCGCCGACCATGACCACCGTCTCCATGGTCACGACGGTGCTGACGGGCAGGCCCAGACGCTGCTTGAGGAAGAGGGGGAGAAACGTGAGATACAGCAAGGTTCCCAGAGTGACGCCGGCGAGACCCCAGAGGTAGAGCACGAAGTTGCGGTCACGCAGCGCGGCCCCCATGTTGTCCCAGTGTCGCTCGTGGGGCCCGCCCGCCGGGCGGGGCTCGCCTCCCGGAACCCCGATCAGGACGAGCGCGGCCGCCAGCCCGAACACACACCCGATCCCGATCAGCAGCAGAAAGCGGTCGAGACCGGCCCCGCGGTCGAGCACCTGCCCACCCACGGCCAGGGCCAGACAGGCCGCGACCGTGCCCAACACCGCCGAATTGGCCCCGAAGCGCCCTCGTAGACGGTCCGGGACCACCTCCTGCACCCAGGGGTACCAGGCCGTCTCGGCCAGCGCGCGCATCACCGCGAAGGCGGCCACGACGGCGACCAGGTAGACCCGCCCCGCCGTGTGGCCGTGTTGGGCGAGGATCCACGGCAGCAGCAGCAGCCCGGCGATGAAGAGCTTGCGCGCGGTCCAGCAGACCAGCACCACGCGTCGTCTGCCCCAGCGGGTAGCCAGCGGCGAGAAGCCCAGCGCCAACAGGCCGCTGAATGGGAGCAGGGACAACAAGAGGCCGATCTGCGTCTTGGGGAGGCCCAACTCATCGAGGAACAATACGAACACGGGGCCGAAGACCGTCAGGGAGGCGAAGACGGAGTTGAGGGTGTTGTGGGCCAGTTGCCAGGGCAAGCCGCGCCGCTTCGCCTCCTCCGACAGTACAGGGAGGGCACAGGGCGCATCCAGCCTCTGCTCGACCAGCGCCGGCATGAGCTAACGCTCGGGTCCCGGGAGCGAGTACGCTCCGGTGTGGGTCCGCATCGCTCGCTCCGCTTCGTCCGGGTCGCGCCGCCGAAACACCGCCACCAGGTTCTGGTGGAGTGTGGCTGAGCCTGCCGTTAAGGGCTCAGACAGCGGGATGGCCGGCAAGCCCATGAAGGTGGTCAGCAGGCTCGTCTGCTCCAGGATGCTGGCCAGTTCGGTGTTGCCGGACCGCTTCACCAGGAAGCCGTGGAACTCCGTCTCATTCGCTACCACCCGTTCGGCGCGGGCGTTTTCCGCCGCTGCCTCGTCCACCGCCCGCGCCAGTTGCTCCAGCACCGCCATGTCCGCCTCGGTGGCGTTGCGGACAAACAGCCGGGCCGCATAGCTCTCCAGCACCCCGCGCACCTCGGCCAACTGCACATACCGGCTCAGGTCCATCGCCTGTACGACGACCGACGAGCCCGGCCGGCG
>CAZZDO010000321.1:0-6163 GCA_964653205.1 uncultured Armatimonadia bacterium
TCGTGCTGCTCGCCGTATCCGGCGTGCTCCAGCATCGGCAGGTTGGCCACGAAGGTGTTCGACTGGAACACGAGCGCGCCGGCGTCGCGGTATTCGCGGAAGATGTCGCGCACCGCGTCAGGGTGCGCGACGTTGGCGATGGCGGAATTCGTGAGCGTCAGGCCGCGGGCAGCCAGCGCCGTCCCCATCGCGCCATTGGCGATCAGGATGTCGGCTTGCAGCCGGTTGAGCAGAGGCGTCTTCACGTGCGTCATCCGTTCCGAAGGCTGGAGTCAGTGTGTGATGGGAGTTTAGAGAATGCGCGGCGAGGAGTCAATCACGCAGAGGAATGGGGTTGGGCCTTGTTCAACGGCGTGCCGGCTGGGCTTCGGCAAGCGCAGCCTCGCGAGAAGCCGGCGGTCCTACGTCAACGACGTGCCGGCCGCCGTGCCGACACGAAGCGGCCTCCCGTTGCCGGGAGGCCGTTTCGCTGCGTGGAGCCTCTCCCCTGGCGCTCCAGCGGAACTAGGCCGGCTGGTTGCTCGGCGGCGCCTCCGGGCCGGCGACGTACGCGGTCGCCACGAACTGCGCCATGCCGCGATGATGCGTGTCGCTTCCGGCCTTCAGGATTCCCTCCTGGATGAGCACGGCCGTCAGTTCGCCGCTCGTATAGGCGCAGACGAAGACTTCGGCCGGGAGGTGCAACAGGTCGGCGAAGACGATCTGGATGACGCCACTGGACATGCAAAAGATGCCGATCATCAACTGGCCCTGCCAGGCCGCGGTGAAGCCGACGATCAGGTTGACGATGCCCCAGGCGAGCATCCAGACGCTGCCGGCCTGGCGCGCGGCCTCCGAGAAGTTCAGCAGCCCCATGCCGATGGCGAAGCAGATGGCGCCCCCGACCAGGAAGGCGACGTGGGCCATGGTGAGTAGTGATATGCCCAACTGCCAGGCGCCGATGAGCATGAAGACCAGCGCGAAGACGCCCCCCAGGATGCTCAGATACGAGATCATCCGGACGCTCGACAGGGCGGTCTCCAGCTTGTGAACGAACTCCGGTCGGACCCCGTGCGGTACATTCTCAACAATCATGGTGCTCTCCCCGGTCGCGTGGTGACGCTGGCGGCAGTCATGCCGTTGTGCTCCTTACCAAGTCTAGCGCGCAGGGTCAAGGGGAGGTAAGTCGAGGGTCAGGAACTGCTCAAGATGAGATCGCGGACGCGTCAGCGGGCGTTCAGGCCGGCCGCTTGCGCATGTACAGGGTCGTCTCTTTGCCGTTGTGGGGCAGATGCCTCACGTCAAAATCCGTGTAGCACGCTTCGAGGATTTCCCGGGCGCGCCGGACGTGCAGGCGCCGCTGGCGGCTCGTGAATTTGACGGTCAGGATGGCCTCTCCCCCCTCGCGCAGGAGCGGGGCAGCGGCGCAGAGGAGACGGGCGCTCACGTCGGACTCCGCGTTCATGTCGCAGGTGATGAGGTCGAAGGGGCCCTGCGCATCGGGGAGATACTCCTCGGCGCGCCGGCGGACGTGGGTGACGTTCGGCAGGGCGAGCACGCGCTCGTCCATCTCGGCGGGGTCCACGGCGGTGACGTCGGCGCCGGCTTCGGCGAGGACCCTGGCCCAGCCGCCGGGCGCGGAGCCGAAGTCGAGGGCCCGGGCCCCGGACGGGAGCTTGATCCGGAACTTGCTGAGGGCCTCGCGCAGCTTCTTCTCGGCGCGATTGACGGGGCGCCGGCCGGGGGCGTGCCGGCGCATCTGGCTGATGTCCTTCTGCAGGCGCTCGTCGGCAAAGCAGGCGCTCAGGAAGGCCAGGTCCTGGAAGATCTCGATGCCGACGATCTGCTCGGGTTCGTCGAGGTCGGCCTGCACGCCCCATTCATCGGCCAGCCGGTCGCCGACGAAGTACTCCACCTCGCGCGAGCCGAACTCGTGGTTGCCGCGGCGGTTGCACGTCACGCGGAAGGTGAAATCCGGGTCGAGGGGTGTGAGCGCCAACGCCCCCTCCAGGAGCAGCGGGAGGCTGTCGGCCGACTTGCTGATGTCCACCCGCAGATCAAGCGGGATGACGTGGCCGATCAGGTGCGTTTCGGCCTCCTCGAGCAGCGCCAGAACCTCCGCGCGCGGCTGCTCGGCGTTCATGAGCAGATTGCCGGGGAAGAAGAGCGTGCGACAGGTGCAGTCGGGCAGAAGCGTCTTCAACTCACGGGTGGCCTGCCGCTCCCACGAGGAGGAACAGGTGACGAGGAAGGTCGGCAGGCGGAAGTGATGGATCATGGGAGGGTCAGAGATTCAGAGGGCGACGGTGAACGTGCCGCGCCGGCCGCGGCAAAGCCCGAGCCCAAGGGCCAGCAGCGACAGGGCCAGCAGCGGCCAGTCGCCCCAATAGTGATAGGTGGACAGCCCGTCCCGCGGCCGCACGTACGCGGTGGCCACGCCGTTGGCGTGGCAGTCCACCTGCGAGAGGGTGCTGCCGTACGGGTCGTAGATGGCCGAGCGGCCGATCGAGGCCGAACGGATGACAACCTTGCGGGCCTCGATGGCCCGGAAAGGGCCGACGGCGGAGTGAACCCGCGTCTCGTTCGGGCCCTTCGCCCAGGCATCGCTGGTGAGGATGACGACCGCCTGCGCGCCGAGGCGGCAGATCTCCCGCGTCTGCTCGGGAAAGATGCCCTCGAAGCAGATGAGCGGGGACAGCGTCAGGCCCGGCATCTCAAAGAGCACGCGGCCGGGGCCGGCGGTGTAGTCGAAGGGGCGGATCGGGTAGCGCTTGAGAAATGGGAAGCGCTGGCGGCCGGGCACGTATTCGCCGAACATCACCAGGTCCATCTTGCGGTAGAGGTCGGCGATGGCGCCGTCGGGGCGGATGAAGTAGGCGCTGTTGTAGACGCGGCCGCCGGTCATCTCGCCGGCGCCGATGATCAGGTGCGCGTGTTTGCGCCGGGCCAGCTCGGCCAGTTGCTGCTGGCGGGGCGGGTCGAGATTGAGCGCGGCGCCGATGGCCGTCTCCGGCCAGACGATGAGGTCGGCGGGGTGCTCTGCAGAGAGGCGGAGGTACTCCGCCATCAGCGCGCCGCTGCTGCGCCCGCCGGGCGCGGGTACGCCCTCGGCCTGCACGATCGCCACTCGCGCGCCGCCGGATGAGGGCGTCTCCCGCACGCGCTTGCTGCCCGCCTCGCCGACGAACCGGCCACCGACGTAGACGGCGATCACCAGGGCGAAGCAGGCCAGCGCGACGCGGCCGGCGTCACGGTTGAAGCGGCGCAGGGAGTCCACGCGGGAGCCGGCCAGCGGGCCGAGGGCGTCCGTGGGGCGCAGCCATGTCAGCGGCAGCATCGCCACGAGCAGGCAACTGATCCCGGCGCTGAGCAGGGCCATCAGGAAGCTGACGCCGTAGTGGCCGAACACGGAGGCGATCTGGATGAGGGGCAGGTTGGCTTCCTGGCTGTAGGCGAGGTCCCCGAAGGTCAGGGAGAGCGAACCGACGTGCCCGCGGAGGAATTCGATCAGGAACCAGGCGCCCGCCAGGGCCGGCACGCGCCAGAGCGGGGGCGCGCCGCGCAGGGCCGCGGCGGCCAGCCCGAAGAGCCCGTAGAACAGGCCCATGACCGCGGACAGGACCGTCCACGGCAGGGCGCCGTAAGGAGCGACGAAGCTGACGATGCCGCCCATGAAGATCGTGCCGAAGAGCCAGCCATGCAGGAAGCCCTGGCGGGGTGTGAGTTGGCTGAGCGTGAGCATCAGCAGCGCCGGGGCGACCCAGGCCAAACCGGTCAGCTCAAAGGGCGGGAAGGCCGTCCACGTGGCCAGAGCCGAGAGCACCGTCAGCAGCAGCAGCACCCACCGGCGTCCCGGCGGGACGAGGGTGCGCAGGTCCAGCATCCCCGGCGGCGGTTCGGTCAAGAGCGTGCCCCGGCCTTGATGTCTGCGACAAGTTGGTCCATGCGGTCGAGCGCGGTCTTGAGCTGCTCGGCGCTGGTGGCGTACGTGCAGCGGAGGTAGCCCTCGCCGCTTTGGCCGAAGGCCGTGCCGGGCACGGCGGCGACCTTGTGCTCAAACAGCAGGCGCTCGGAGAACTCCCTGGCGGTCAGGCCCAGATGGGCGATGCGCGGGAAGGTGTAGAAGGCGCCGCGCGGCATGAAGCACGGCAGGCCGATGTCGTTGAGGCCCTTGACGAACAGGCGGCGGCGCTGGTCGTACTCCTCGATCATGCGGCGCATCTCGGCCTCGCCGTGGCGGAGGGCCTCGAGGGCGGCCATCTGGGCCCCCACGGGTGCGCAGAGCGCCGTGTAGGCGTGGATGCGGTTCATCGCGCCAATGATCTCGGCCGGGCCGCAGGCGTAGCCCAGGCGCCAGCCCGTCATCGCGTAGGCCTTCGAAAAGCCGTTGAAGAGCACCGTGCGCTCGGCCATGCCGGGCAGGGCGGCGAAGCAGGCGTGCTCACCCTCGTAGGTCAGGTGTGCGTAGATCTCGTCGGAGAAGACCAGCAGGTTGTGCCGGGTGCAGATCTCGGCGATGGGCGCGAACTCCTCGCGGCTCATCGTCGTGCCGGTCGGGTTGTTCGGGTAGCCGATGAGCAGGCCGACGGTGCGGGGGGTGATGGCGGCCTCGAGGTCCTCGGGCCGCAGCTTGAAGTCGTTCGCCTCGACGGTCGGCACGCCCACGGCCACACCCCCGGCCAGCTCCACCGTGGGCATGTAGGAGACATAAGAAGGCTCCGGGACGATCACTTCGTCGCCGGGGTTGAGCGTGGCGCGCATGGCCAGGTCCAGCGCTTCGCTGACGCCGATGGTGACGAGCACCTGCTGCTCGGGGTCGTAGCCGACGCCGTAGCGGCGCTGGAGGTCCTCGACGATGGCCTCCCGCAGGTCCATCAGGCCCGCGTTGCTGGTGTAGGAGGTGACGCCGCGGCGCAGGGCGGCCACGGCGGCGTCGCAGATGTGCCAGGGCGTGGCGAAGTCCGGCTCGCCGACGCCCAGGGAGATCACGTCATCCATGCCGATGACGAGGTCGAAGAACTTGCGGATGCCGGAGGGGGCCAGACCAATGGCCTTCTGGCTCAGGGGGAGGGAGCGGTCGGTCATGGCGACACCGCCAGGCGCTGGTCATCGGGCTGCTCGCCCAGGAGGATGCCCTCCATCTTGTAGCTCTTGAGCACGAAGGAGGTGGAGGTGGAGCGCACGCCGGGAGCAGGGGCCAGCTTTTCGGCCACGAAGCGGGCGATTTCGCGGAAGTCGTCGCCCTCGACGACGACCTGGAGGTCCGTGGAGCCCGACATCAAGTACAAGGAGTGGACTTCCGGGAAGCGGCTGATGTAGTCAGCGACCGAGTCAAAGCCGCTGCCATGCTCCGGCACGGCTTCGACGTTGATGAAGGCAAAGACCTTGTTGTCGGCGCTCTTCTCCCAGTTGATGAGCGCGCCGTAGCTGACGATGATGCCGTCGTCTTCGAGTTGCTGGATGGTGTGCCGGATCTCTTCGGCGGACCGCCCCAGGCGGGTGGCGATCTCGTCAGCGGTGATGCGGCTGTCCTGGGCCAACAGACGTAGGATGTGTTCCATGGGGCTCCTCACTTCTGAGTGCGGGCGGCGGTGCGTTGCCGGAGCGCGCACACCTCGGGATCGCGGGCGTCGGCCCCCCGGTTCGGGCAGCGCTGCTCCGCGCAGGGCTCGATGTGGATGGTCACGCGGGTGGCCGGCCAGTGGCCGCGTACGGCCTCCTCCAGGTGGTCGGTCACCGCGTGGGCTTCCTCGACGGTGACCCGCGGGCAAGTCACCAGGTGCAAGTCAATCTGGCGCTCGCGGCCCGCCTTGCGGGCGCGCAGCTTGTGGTACTCCATGAACATGTCGTCATGTTCGGCGAGCGTCTCCCGGATCAACGTCATCTCGGCTTCGGGGAGCGCCCGGTCGAGCAACTGGTTGACCGCTTCGCGGCCGATGCGCCCGCCCTGGAACAGGATCAGGAAGCCGACCAGCAGGGCGGCGACCGGGTCCAAGAAGTGCCAGTCGGTGAGCAGAATTAGGCCGAGGCTGGCAAAGACGCCCAGAGACGTCCAGACGTCGGCGCGCAGGTGCCAGGCGTCGGCGGCCAGGGCCACGGAGTCATGGCGCTTGGCGATCCGGAACAGGTACGCCGAGACGAAGATGTTGACGAGGGCCGAAAAGCCCATCGCCAGGAGCGCCGG
>CAZZDO010000322.1:0-6163 GCA_964653205.1 uncultured Armatimonadia bacterium
TGTCGGTCGCGAATCGCTGGGTGAGGGCCGTTCTGTAGGGCGGGGGCTTGTACCCCGCCCCTCCGTTCGGTTGCCGCCATACGGGGCGGGGTACAAGCCCCCGCCCTACAGAACGGCCCACCCGCGACGGTCACGCCTGCCGGGGCGCCGTCCCTACAGCGTGAACGCCGCCAGCTTCTCCTTGTTGCGGACGATGAGCTTGCCGCCGGCGACGATCGGGGCCGTCCAGCTTTGCCCGCCCAGTGGCGTGAAGCGGCCGACTTCCGTGTAGGCCGTCGGCGCGGCCTTCACCAGCACCAGCGCGCCGTCGCCGCCCTGGAAGGCCATGAGGTTGCCGTAGACGACGATGAGGCCGCCCTTCTCAAAGCCGGACTTCTGCCACAGCGTCTTGCCGTTGGCGGGGTCGAGGCACACCAGATTCCCCGGGTCGCCGATGCCGTAGATCTTGCCCTGATAGAGCACCGAGGAGCTGAAGTGCGCCTGGATGGCCTTGTTCTGCCACACGATCTTGGCGCCGCTGCCGCTGACTTGCACTGCCGCGCAGCCGTGGTTGTAGCCGCTGGTGATGAAGACGCGGTTGCCATCCACCAGCGGAGTCGCCGCGTTCACGTCGCAGCCTGTCTCCCAGCCGACCCGCCAGAGTTGCTTGCCGTTGTCGGCGCGCACGCCGAAGAGCGACTTGGACCCGAAGATGACGTACTGCTTCACTCCGCCGATCTTGGCCGGCACGGGGGTGGCGTAGCTGCACTTGTCGCTGCCGCCGCCCTGCCAGAGGACCGTCCCCGAGGCCTTGTCCAGCGCCGCCACCGCGCCCTTGCCGCCGCCGGGGATGACGATGAGCGCGTTGCCATCCACGATCGGTGAGGGGGCGTAGAGCCACTGGGGAGCGCTGCCGCCCAGATCGGAGGCGAGGCTCTTGGACCAGACCTTCTGCCCGCTGGCGGCGTCGAGGCAGTTGACGAGGCCGGAGCGGCTGATGGTGTAGACCTTGCCGCCGTCAACGCAGGGCGTGGCGCGCGAGAAGCCGTAGTTATCGCCGCCGCCCTCGCTGTAACGGTAGGTCCATACTTCGCTGCCGGAGTTCAGGTCCAGGCAGCGGACGATGTCCTCCTGCCCCTGATGGTCAATGATGTAGACCTTGCCGCCGGCCGACGACGGTCCCGCAAAGCCGTTGTCGCCCATGGCGACTTCCCATAGCTTCTGCGGCGGCTGGCTGTTCCAGTCGGTGTTGAACTCCTGGGCGGCGGCGAGGCTGTTGCCATAGGGCCCCTGGAAACGCGGCCATTCGGTGTTGTTGCCGCCGGAGGAGGCGGCCGGCGTAGCCGCCGGTGCGGAGGGCGTGGCGCCGGATTCGGCAGGGGCTGAGGCGGCGGGGGCGGCGGCCTGCGGTTTGGCTTTGCAGCCGACGATGAACATGACGGGCAGAAGCAGCAGCAGGAACAGGGCGAGCGTTCTCATCGCGATCTCCTCGTGGTGGGAACGGCCTTCGGTTCGGAGGCGGCCTGCGCGCCCGCACGGGCGGCGGGCGCGCTGTCTGATTCGCCTTCGGGGGACGCGTTTCCTCCCCAGTCCCGGGCGGCTACAAGCTGCCGTAGTCCATGGCCTGCAGGAACTCGTCGGCCGGGCCGATGTAGAACAGCCGCGTGGTCCTCGCCGCCTCGTTGATCGTGAACGAGTCCACGTCGCGGAAGAGGACCTTGCCCTCGTAGACGTCCACCACATCGGCGCGTTGCGGCAGGCGGACCGTCTTCTCCCCGGCTGTGCTCGTGTGCAGCAGCACGAAGCGGTCGTTGGCGTGGAGCACATCGTCCGCATCGCCATAGATATGTACCCCGGCGGCGCGCGCGATATTCCTCAGCAAGTCCGGCGGGAGGAGGTGCGAGCCGCAGAACACGGTGCGGCTGCGGCCGACTTGCTTGACCGCGAGAGCCACGCGGCCGTTGTCGCGATAGACCCCGAGCGTCTCGGCCTTCGGGTCGTCCACGGCGAAGAGGGGGTCCAGTTCATACGGGGCGCCGAACGATAGCGACTGCAGGCCCGTCGCGGTCAGTGGGCTTTGCAGGTTGGTCACGTTGATGACCGGCGTGGACGGCCCCGGCACCCGCTGGAGGTTCAGGCCCGTCAGCGCCTGCATGTGGCGCACGTCGGCCCGCTCGTCCTTGATGAAGCCGGGGCCGTAGCACCACAGCACGGTGGCGCCGCGTTCGTGGATCTGCTTGCGAACGGCTGCCAGCGTGGCGTCGTCGTACTGGCAGCAACTGAGCATGATGTAGAACTTGTAGTCCAGCGGGCCCTTGACCAGGTCGCTCAGGAGCATGATGTCTACCGGGGCGCCGATGCGCGCCAGGCGGCTGCGCTGCAGGCCGACCAGCTCGGCCGCGAGGTTGTTGACGCGCCGGTTGTAGAGCCACTGGTCGCCGTTCCAGGCCGTCACGGGCTCGAACTGGCCGGAAGCGAAGCGGCCGATGTCGTAGGACAGGTACTTGACGGTCGCCTCGTCAATGACGGCGGCGATCTCGGCGTGCCGGCGCACGCCGGTGCGGAGGGCGAACTCCCCGGCGCGGCGGGTGAGGCGGCAATCCCGCGCGATGGCGTCGGAGGCCAACTCGTGGCCGGACTCGAGCTGCAGGAAGCCGACGGGGTTGAGATGGCACAGCTCCTTGGCGAAGTTGCGCCGGAGGGCCTCGCGCGTCTGGGCGGGGTTGATGGTCGGGTTGTAGTCCACGGCGCCGGAGAGATGGGTGCGGCTGTCATCATCGGGCCAGAAGAGCTTGCCGGCGCGATTGATGGAGGCGGCGGGCCACATCCAGCCCATGTCATCGCCCAGGCGGCGGATGGCGTAGCTGTGCGGGGCGGAGAAGAAGTCCACATCGGGCGAGTCCAGCGCGCGCCGCAGGTTGTTGTGCCCGCTCATCGGCACGCACCAGTCCATGTTGGCGTACTCAAGCGAGTAGCCGAAGTACACACCGGTGATCTTGCGGCGGTCGGTGGCCTGCTTCGCGGCGTGCACGCAGGTCAGCATCGTCTCGACGACGGCATCGGAATACATGCGGTTGTAGGCGATGGACGGCCCGGCTTGCTGGGGGTCGCGGAAGACTCCCAGTTCGCGGCCCAGGCGCGTGGCGAGGTCGGGGATGCCGGCCCGCGCCCACTGCGGGTGGCCGGGGTAGTGCGCCTTGAGGTACTCGCGGAAGGCGGCCTGTTCGGGCGCGGAGTAGTCCATGAGATGGTTGGCGGCGGCGCTGCCGTGGCAGCCCCAGCCCTGCCATTCGGCCGACACGCCGCCGACGAGCCAGTAGCCCAGGACGCGCGAGGCGTAGCGCGTGCCCTCGACGTGCTTGACGAACGCGGTCATGGCGCGCGCGGCGTCTTCCCGCCAGCGCTGCGAGCTGAACGAGGCCGTGCTCTTGTAGTAGCCCCACGACGTGCCGTCGCTGAACTTCGCGATCTCGTCGGGGTGGAGTTCGCCCCACCACGGCGGCGGCGAGGCCCACAGGATCGGCAGGACGAGCGCCGCCGGGTCATGGTCGAGTTGCGCGATGATGGCCTCGTCCACGTGGGCGAAGTCGTACTGGTCCGGGCCCGCCCACCACTGGGGCTGGCCCATCGGGTCCACCCAGATGGCAGCCACGTTGAAGCCGGCCGCCTTGTATGCCGCGGCGGTGCCCGCCCGGTCGCGGCCCTCGCCATTGCCCACCATCGCGAAGAGGGGCTGGCCGTTGACGAACAGGTGAGGCACGCCGTTCAGCGGCCGTACTTCGCTGGTGAGGTTCGCGGCTGGCGGGTCGCTGCGCAGGGCGAACCGCGCGGCGCGCTCCGGCGTGTCCTCCAGGCGGCGGCCGAGCAGTTGCACGCTCAGCTCCAGGGGCATCGAGGGGTACCAACGCGACAGGGGCAGGCTGAGGCCGGAGACGGTAACGCCGCCATCGGCGGCGGCCCGGCACTGGTCGGCGGCCAGCACGAACTCGCGCTCGAGCAATGCCTGGCCCGTGTCGGTGCGGGTAAGCGTGGCCAGCAGGACATCCCCGGCGCCCACGGGCTTCTCGGACTGGAAGCGGCAGGTGAAGTCCTGGCTCTCCCCGCCGGTGACGACGGGCTTGACGGTGAGCGAGAGCAGGCGCGTCGGCGGCTCCCAGGCCTTGTTGACGTACGGGATCGTCACGACCCACGGGGCGTTGGGCGGGCCGGGCTGGAGGACGGGCGCGGGCCAGCCCGTGTCGTCGAAGACGGCGGCCGTCCAGCCCTCCGGCGCCTGCCCGAGGCAACGCCACTGCGCGTCCGACACGACGCGCACGCACGAGCGGTCGGGCTGGTTCATGATGAGGTCGAACAGCACGCCGCCCGGGCCGCGAACGTTGTAGGCCTCGACGGCCACGCAGTTGCTCTGGCCGCGCTTGAGCCGCGCCGTGACGTCCAGCAGCGTCGGCGTCATCCACGAGTCGGACTTGAGGTTCTCGGCGATCTTCTCACCGTTGAGATACAGGCGGAAGTAGTCGTCCACGGTGATCTGCAGCCAGGCGTCGGTCAGGTCGGCGGGGGCGTCGAAGGAGCGGCGGAAGACCGTGCGTGTGGCCTGCAGCTTGCTGTCCAGTTCGCCGGACTGAGGGCAGGCGAGCATGTCGCCGCGCCAGTAGGGCCGCTGGAGGCTCAGGCGGCGCGGCGTGGCCGGGCGGACGGTGCTCGTCACGGGCTGCATCGCCACGACGGGGCGATCCTGGGGCGCCTCTCCGCCGTCGGTGATGCAGACGGCGTCCAGCATCACGCCGGCGTCGGCCGGGCGGGTGATGGTGATCTTCCCGCCGGGGCTGCTGGCCAGATGCACCCAGTGCATTGCGCCGGGGCCGGCGGGGGCGGGCATGCCGGCGGTGCCGGGCTGCGTGCCGGTGAGGCGGACCTGCCGCCACGCCTCCTGCGCTTCGGGGACGTTGAGCATCCGCAGCCAGAGGCCGTGCTGGCCCGGCGGCAGGGCGAGGGCGCAGGTGTGCGCCGGGCCGGCGAAGGCGGAGGCCGGGAGCAGGTAGCTCCTCCCGGGCGGCAAGGCCAAGTCGGCGGCGGAGGTCACTTGCAGGCGCGGCGTCACGAACACGAAGGCGATCTCCGCCCGGCCGGGGGCCTGATCCACGAGGTCCAGCCGCAGCTTCGTGACCGGGCCGCCGAGCGCCCAATCCTGGTAGCCCCGACCAAGCGCCTCGGCCGCGTCAATGACGAGATCGTGCCACTGGCCGTCAGTGACCAGCGACGGGACGGGCAGGCGGTGCTCGGCGACGATGTCGTGGCGGCTGTTGGCGTAGAAGATCTGCCCGCCGGTCTGCGCGACCGCGAAGCCCGAGGCCCGATAGCGGAGCGCGAAGAAGCGCGCGGTAGCGGGGTCGAGGGGGACGTCGGCGCTGTACAGGCGGCAGTCCGGCTCGTGGATGTCGAGCGCGAGAGGCCCGCCTTCGGACTTCATCGTCAGGCCGTAGGGCTGTTCCCAGCGCGTCAGGCAGCGTCCCCCGCCCGCTACGAGCAGGTCATCGCGCTGGGCGGTGAGGCGGATCGCGCCGATCTCGATGTGGCCGGGCGCCTCATCCACGAGGTCCAGGCGCAGGGCCGTGACGGGGCCGTGGGCCCACCAGTCGTCCCCGGCGGTGCGCATCGCGCGGGGGAGGTTGACCCACAGGTCGTGCCACTGCCCATCGGTCACGAGGGAGGGCAGGTGGACATACTGGAGGTCGGCAAAGCCGTGGGCCGCGTTCTCATAGAACAGCTCGCCACGGGTGGCGGAGGCCTGGAAGCCGGAGGCGCGATAGCGCACGTGGAGCCACTCGACCATGCCCGGGTCCAGCTTGAGGCCGCGGCGCACGATGAACGAGTCCGGCTGCGCAACGGTGAGCTTCAGCAGGCCCGGGGCGGCGTCGAGGGCGAGGCCGCGGGGCTGCTCCCAGCCCTGCAGCCCCGAAGCCTCCGGGTCGAAGAGCACGACATCGTTCAGGTGATGCCATGAGGCGGCGTGGGCGGCCGCCGTGACGAGCAGGCCGAGGAGAATGAGCGTCAGGCGAGGGTTGGCGTGGGCCATGCGATGCCTCATCTGGGGAATGGCGACGGACGGTATGCGGATGGACCAGGGCCGGCAACAGCCCCGTTCCTCCCGCGCTACGCGGGACCTTCCCACCCGAAGCGCCAT
>CAZZDO010000323.1:0-6153 GCA_964653205.1 uncultured Armatimonadia bacterium
GCCGTCAGATGAACAGCCACTTCCCCTGCGAGCACTGCGCCTGGACGCCGGACGTCATTGTCGGCGCCCTGGAGCACGATGACGAGCGCGAGGACGCGATCGTCGTCTGTTGAGAAGCCAGGCCCGGCTGGAGACGCAGAGGACCGGCGAGGCCTTCACATAGACGCAAACACCGGGCGGCCCGTTAGGGTCGCCCGTTGTCATGTGAGGTAGCGCGCCTTCTCCTCCAGGTAATACTGCAGGCTGTCATACGAGATGTCCGGGGGGAAGGTGTGGTCCAGAAACGGGATGTACCCGCCGAACTCCAGCAGCGGCGGGAGCTTGGCCGCCAGTTCCTGCCGGATGGCCTCCCGCCCCTTGGCGATCTCCAGCTTGTCTATGCCGCCGCCCAGGAACAAGTCCTTGCCATACTCCCGGCGCAGCCGCAGCGGGTCCATCCCCGAGGCCTGCTCCAGCGGCCAGTGGCCCGTGACGCCCGCCTCCAGCCACAGCGGCAACAGCGGCGAGGAGTCCCCGTCCGAGTCCACCCACACATACTGGATGCCCGCCCGGTTCAGCCGCTCGATGACCCGCTGGTAGCCCGGCAGCAGGAACTTGCGGAACAGGTCCGGGGAGATCAGCGGCCCGCCCTTGCCCGCGAGGTCCTCAAAGAAGTTGAAGCAGTCGAACTGCACCTCCTGTAGCGCTCGCTCGACCGTGGCGAGGAAGAAGTCGGTCATGAACTCGACCATCTCCTCGATGAGCGCCGGATCGTCGTAGAACAGGTATGACAGAGGCAACGTCCCCACCCACGAGCGCAACTGCGAATAGAAGCCGAACGCGCCGTTGGTCTGCAGGAAGAGCGGGTAGTCGCGTGCGGCCCACTGCGCCTTCAGCTCCTCCCAGTTGGCGGGGTAGCGCTCCGGTGTGGCGGGGTCGTAACGGTGCTTGAGGGCGCGGAACGAGGCGCGGTCGGTGACGGGGAAGCCGATGTACTCGTCCATGCACCAGCGCGTGCCGCGGACGGTGCCCTCCTTCAGCGCCTTCGTGACGATCCCCGTGCCGCCGCGGGCGATGACATAGCGGTCCGTCTCCTCGATCAGCTCGTACTCAAAGCCCGGCATCATGCTGGTGATGACCGGCGCGAAGCCCCGGCCCAGCAGCCCCAGGCCGGGCGCGCCATCGAACCAGTTGCGGACATAGTCGGAGTTGTCGGGCATCCCCTCCCCGATCCAGCGCTCGACGGCCTGCCCCCATGCGCCCAACTCATAGTTGGGCACCCAGTCCACCGGCTCGAAGGCATTGATACCTCGAAAAACTTCGCGATGGGTCATGTTCGGGTTCCTCGACAGTTATTTGCTCGACAGCACGGCACAGCTCAACGGCGGCAGCGTGAACGTGGCCTGCCCGTCAGTCATCTCGACCGGGCGGTAGCCGTCCACGGCGGCGCAGAGGTCGAGCGTCGCCTGCGCCCCCAGCCGCGCATCGCGCACCGTGATCTCCTGCGCCTCAGTCGTCCAGTTCGCCAGCGCCACGCCATGCCGCCCGTCGGGCGCCTGCCAGCAGCAGTGCGCTACTGCCGGCACCGCGTGGCGCCTGCCGTTGTGCTCCCACTCGCGGACGGGCGCGGCCACTTCCGCCGGGCGCATCATGCGGCCGTAGACGAGGAAGTCCCGCCCGGCCCCGCGCCGCAGGGCCGTCGCGACTCGCATCATCTCGAGTGCATCATCGTTGTTGCCGACCTTCGGCTCCCAGTCCGCCCAATTCACCGTCTCGCGGTTCAGCAGCGTCCCGTCGCCGGTCATGACCGCGCCGACGATCTCGCCCCAGACGCACTCCCACGCCGTGCGCGCCGGAATGGAGAACGGCTCGGGCCCATAGCTCATCATGCCGTGCATTAGTGTGCATTCGTGGAAGACGTAGTGATACACCGGCACGAAGGCGGCGTCGCCACTGGTGGGGACGCTGATCCGCACGTCACTCTGCTGGAAGAGCGGCAGGCAGAACTCGTTGGTCGGCCACTCGGTCGAGTGGATGACCTCCGCCTCCCCCGCTTCGGCCGCGGCGGCGTGGAAGTTGCCGATCATGTCGGCCATCGCCTGCGCCATCCACTTGCCCGGCAGGCGCGGGTGGCCGTGCGCGTCCGAAAAGCACGGGAAGGTCGAGGCGTTGCAGTTCTGGTCGAAGAACTGGATGCTCTCCATGCCCCAGCCGATCAGCCGCCGCACGAAGTCCCGCGCGATCTGCCGCGTCTGGCTCTGGGCCATGCAGGTGATGACACTGGGCCGCCAGGACTGATCCCAATTCTCATGCCACCACTCGCCGCTGGGCTGGATACAAAGGCCCTGCTCGCCGTGATGTTCGCGGAAGAACCCCGCGCCGTCGTACTCGTTGAACAGGTGCTTCATCACCCAGCGCGTGCCGTTGCAGAACGAGCCCACATGCCACCCACGGTCCCGCGCCCCGCGGCAGAAGTTGGCCATGGACTCGTCGCCCCCGACCGGCGGGAAGCAGTCGGGATATACCCACGGCCCGCCGCGTTCCCACGACATCAGCACCGCCACCAGCGGCGACTGCACGCCTTCCGCGACTTGCTCCAGCAGCGGGAGGCACTTCTCGTAGGGCAGGAACTCCTCGATCGGGGGGGCAGGGCCAACGTCCACGTAGCCCTGGAGCCGGATCGTGATGTGCGGCGGGGACTCGAGCAGCCAGCGGGGGATGTCGTCGCGGTCGGTCAGCGGCGTGGCCCAGTGTTGCTGCAGCGTCCATGCGCGATACAGGTCGGCCGCGTCATACCAGTCGCCGGTGAAGCTGCCAACGAGCACGCTGTACTCCAGCGTCCTCTCCCCCACCTCGGGCCAATCGCCGACATGCGCGAAGCCCAGCCGCAGGCCCTCGGGCCGCTTCAACGCCCGCAGCAGCTTCACATTCCCGGCAGTGTCGTCGCAGGCCATGTACAGCCCGGCGCGCGGCGTATACCACGCCATGAACTGCGCGAAGGAGCGGCCGGGGTAGTGTTGCGAGTTGCCATTCTCAGGCCAGAACTGCCAGCGGCGCGGCTCGTCGGCCGGGCGGCCCTCCAGCGCGGCGCCGGTGGCCAGCACGCCCTGCACTTCCGGCAGAAGGACGGTGGCCTCCGGCTCATTCGGCACGACGACGAAGGGGAACTGCAGGTCGGTGATGAGCAGCCCCGCCCCGTTGCGGACAGTCGCCGTCCAACGACTGAAGCGGTCGTCGCGGTTGGCCTGAACGGTGATTGTCACATCGAGGTCCAGCCCGCCGACGCGAGAGAACCGCAGCGTCAGCGCGTGGTCACCCCGCGTGGCCGCCAGCTCCGCCTGCCGGGAGTCCAGCGTGACGTACGCCCCGTCGGCCAGATACTGCAGCACGAAGGCGGGATGGTCGTCGCTGGTGGCAATCAGGTTGCACTCAGGATCGGCCAGCGGCGACAGGCGCACCAGCCGGCCGGTGTCGAGATCGAGGGTGAGCGCATCCAGCTTCGTCTTGAGCGTGATGTCTGTCACTTTGGTCCCCATGTGCGTGTTGGTATGAAGGCGGTGGGTGCCGTGCCGTTCTGTAGGGCGGGGGCTTGTACCCCGCCCGGTATGGCACTACCCGAACGGAGGGGCGGGGTACAAGCCCCCGCCCTACAACGGCTCGGCGACTACTTGCCCTCGATGCGGATGAACGTCACCGAATGCGGCGGGACGTCGTACGTCAGCCCGTCCGGCTTGGTCGGCGGGTCGGCCAGCGACACGAAGGCATCGTCACTATCCAGCAGCGGCTTGCCGTCCGGGTTGCCGTCCGACAGCACATACGCCTCCGAGCCCACGGCCGTGAAGTGCGACCAGCCGATCTTGCAGGGCACCGTCTGGTCCCACGACCCGTTGGCAATCACGACGTACATCGTCTTGCCGTCCGCGCTGAGCGTCGCCAGCACCGGCGTCATCGGCCCGGGATAGGCGCCGGGCTTCATCGTCGGGTCGTCACCCTCGGCCGGGGTATAGTACGGGGCGGTCCCGACCGTGTTCAACGCCTGCGCGCCGACGTGGCGGTTGAAGTAGTAGTACAGCCAGTACAGCATCGAGCGCTTCTCGGGCTCCTGCTGGAAGAGAATGGCGAAGCCCTGGGCGTTGACGCGGTTGAGCATCTGCCAGGCGCTGGCCCCCGCGAGCATCCCCTCGCGGGCCGTGTAGATCAGCCGCACCGCGCGGTGCAGCACGCCGAAGATGTTGCCGTTGCGATCCACGTTGTCCGCGCGCTCGCCGTTAGGGCCGGCACTGTGGGAACCCCATTCGGTGTCCAACTGAACCACGTCGCGGCCGGGGTTGTACTCCTTGATGAGCGCGTTGACCCGCAACATGCGCTCGAGCACGCGGAAGTTGTCGCTGAGCGCAATGGCCTCGAACTTGCGGCGGTGGACGTTGCCGGCGGCGTAGTAGTGGCCGACAACGAAGTCGTAGCTGCCCGCCGCTTGCTTGAGCAGGACGTTGCCCCAACCCGGGTTGTCGGTGATGGCGATCCCGATCTGCGCGCCGGGCTGCACCTGCTTGATCGCCGCCGACACGTCCTTCACATGCTGCGCGTAGTCGTCCGGAGTGGCGAAGGCACTGTCCTCCCGGCGCAGGTACGGCTCGTTGCTGACTTCCCAGTACAGGAAGCGGTAGCCCTTGTCGGTGCAATGCTTCGCGGCGCGCGCCCACGTCTCCGGCGGCAGCTTCGAGTTGGCGCTCTGCGTCTCCAGCTCCAGCACGACCTTCTCCTGCGGGATGCCGATCTTCCCGACCAGCGCCACGATGCGGTCGAGTGCGCCCTCGACGCCGAATGGTTCGTCCCCCACGGCATAGAAGCGCGTCAGGGGCAGGTCAAGCGCCTCGATGGCGTCCTGGATCTCCGGGCTCAGCGTGTACTCGCCCTGCTTGTCGTACGGCTGGCCGGTCCAGCCCACCACGCGGTGGAACGAGATGCCGCCGACGTCCCGGGTCGCCGGGCGCAGCGGCTTGCTCGCGTCCACGGTGAACTCCAGCTTCTCGCCCTGTTCGAGGCGATGCTGCAGGGGCGCGAACTTGAGCGACCGTTCGTCCACCATGCGCCCGGGCTTCGTGGTTGGCTCCTGGGTCAGCACGACATCATCAATCCACAGCGTCTTCTCCAGGGCCTGGTCGCGGGTGGGGATGAACGTGAGCAGGATGAGCTTGCTGCGGTCGGCGAAGTAGTCCCAGCCCTCGTAGACGGTGAAGCTGAACTGCTGCCAGTCCGTCCCGACCTTGACGGCATAGCCGCCCGGCGACGGAGCGTCGGCGAAGGGGTTGATCGTCTCGTAGGCGGTGAAGAGGAACTGCGACGGGCCGGGCTTGTCGGTGCGCGCCCAGAAGCTCACCTGGAGCATCTTGCCCGCTTCGGCGTGCAGGGCCCTGTCGGGCGCCGACACGATGTAGCCGGCGGTGTTGGCCGGGTGGAAGAGGCGGAAGCAGGCCTGCCCGCTGTGAGGGTTGGTGGTGTCCCGCGTGTAGTTAGCCGGGTTCTTGTACACCTGCGCCCCCCACATCGCCCAGCCGGGCGGGGGCTGGTCGGCGGAGACCAGCTCGAAGTCGCCATTGAAGCAGAGGTTGTCGGCGGCGTGGCCTGCGGCCATCAGGACGAACAGCGCGAGAGCAACGCCAAGCACACGTGGGGACATAGCTGGCCTCCTGGCGAGTGTGCCGAGCTAGTTGCGGCGCCGAGGCCAGGAATCCTGCAGGGAATTCAGACTACGCCACAGCCGTCAGAACCCCAATGACACTTCACGAGGAGCCTGTACCAATGCGTTGGCTGACTCTGGCAACCCTCCTGGCGACGCTGTCCGCCGCCAGTTGCGCACCCCTTCAGGACCCCATCCGCCTCACGTCCGGCCCCATCACCGGCAGCGTCGCCGAGGGCGTGCATGTCTACAAGGGCATCCCGTATGCGAAGCCGCCCGTTGGCAACTTGCGGTGGTGCGCGCCCCAGCCGCCGGAGCCGTGGACCGAAGCCCGCCGCTGCCTGACCTACGGGCCCAGTTGCCCGCAGGGCGACAGCCCCCTCGACCGCGACGCAGCCACCCTCAATCAGAGCGAGGACTGCCTGTATCTGAACGTCTGGAGTTCCGCGCAGGACACGGGCGAGAAGCTGCCGGTCATGGTCTGGATCCACGGC
>CAZZDO010000324.1:0-6132 GCA_964653205.1 uncultured Armatimonadia bacterium
CCCCCCTACCGTCTACTCCCTACCTGCTCAGCGTCCCCTTCATCCAGCAGTAGATGCTGTCGGCCAGTTGCCGGTAGCCGCTGGGCGCCGGATGGACCCCGTTGTTGAGGCGGAAGACCTTCGAGTTGGGCCCCTCGGCACGGGCGTTGGCCGGGACCTCGATGGTCGGGTAGTTGTGGACCGCGTCGAGGTTCACGTACGCCGGGACGAGGAAGATGTTGTCCGCTTCGTGCCCACCGTACTTCTCCACCACACGCTCCATGACCCTGTGCTGGTTCTTCCGGTACTGCCAGCGGGTCTGGCCGCAGGCGTAGTTGGCGCCGAAGGCATCCTGTGTCGCGGCCGGGGGCATGAGCGAGACGACGCCGATCTTCGTGTCCGGGCGCACCTTGTGGAACTCCGCGATCAGGATGTCCATGTGCGACAGAAAGCTGTCAATGCTCGCCTCGATGGTGTCGTCCTTCGCGCCGAAGTTGTCGTTGCACCCCAGCAGGAGCGTGATGATGTCCGGGCCCTTGCCGCCGTTCTGTTCGTCACAGTACTTCTGGAAGTTCAGCACCGGCTTGCCGTCCTGTTCGTACAGGAACGGGCTGCGGGCGCGACGGTTGTTCACAATGGGTTCGGCGCCCCAGTTGGTGGCGAAGCCCCGGGCCGTCCAGCCCCCATAGCCCTCATGCTTCGCGCCGGGCTTGTCCTTGTTCGGCACGACATTGCCCAGCATCGTGAACTGCGGGTTGCCTGCGCCCTGCATCAGGTTGAAGATCTCGTCGGGATAGACGCTGGCGCCGGTGAGGCTATCGCCCACGATGAGCGCGGACAACGTCTTGCCCGCGCCCGCGTCGGCCGGGTAGACGCGGACGGTCGTCGTGCCCTCGGCCAGCGGGTTGCCCTGCAGGTCGGTGATCTTCAGCGTCAGCGGGAAGGAGCCCACGTCCTTGGGCTCGTCCGGCTTCGGAGTCCACGTCCAGCGCTCTTCCTGCTGGGTGCCCTTGGGACAGTCCACGTCGTAGAGCAGCAGGTCGGGCCGAGGGTGGAGGATGACGTTCGCAAAGTAGAGGTTCACCTCGCGTCCGGGGACGGCGGGGATCTCAGCGGGCAGGAGCAGGCGCAGGTTGACCGCCAGGGGCCCCGGGGGCCCGGGGGGCGGCAGCGCAGGCGGCGCGGGCGCAGGTGCTTCCTGGGCGTGTGCGGCGCTGATGACAAGCACGGCGAGCAGCAGGCAGAACAGACGCATGGCGAGGCCTCCAAGATCAGCGGCAGACGTCGCCAGACCGTTTCCCCGCTGATGTCAGGATATCCTGCAAAGAGCCATCTCGCCCAGGGAGGTATCCGCCCGGCATGCGGCGCACAGAGAGAGCCGGTCCGGGGAACGTTGCCGCACCGTTCGCCGTCGGCCAGACAGCCGCCACCATGCCAGGAGGCACATGATGTCGAAGCTGCGTTTCGGGATGATCGGCGCCGGCGCCATCTCCAATCTCCACCTGCCGGCAATCCAGGCGCGCGAGGACTGTGAGATCGTCTGCCTTGCCGACCTGAACCTCGAGCAGGCCAAGGCCCGCGCCGAGCAGTACAAGGCCCCGCGCGCCGTGGCCGACTACAATGAGCTGATCGCCATGGACGACCTGGACGCCGTCGTCATCGGCATCCCCACCCAGTTCCACGCCGATGCGGCCATCAAGGCCCTCAAGAGCGGCAAGCACGTCCTGTGCGAAAAGCCCATGGCGCGAACGCTGGAGCTGTGTGACGAGATGCTCCAGGCCGCCGAGGACAACGGCAAGGTGTTGCAGATCGGGTTCGTGCGGCGCTTCGACGAAGACTGGGGCATGATGCGCAAGCTCGTGCAGGAGGGCAAGGCCGGGCGGCCATGCATGTGGCGGCGCATTCAGGCCGGCGCGGCCCCCGGCCCGCCGAACTACGGCGAGTGGTACAGCGACGCGCGCTTCAGCGACGGCCCCTCACCCGAATCCAGCGCCCATGATCTGGACTTCGTGCGCTACACCTTCGGCGATGTGAAGGCCGTCAGCGCGCACATGGACCACCTGAGCCACCACGGCGACGTTTTGGACAACACGATCGTGCTCCTGTACTTCGAGAGCGGCGACCAGGCCCTCATCCAGTGGTCCTGGAGCCTACCGCGCGGCGCCGCGCCCGGCTTCGGCGGCATGGACGTCATCGGCCCGGAGGGGTGCATCCATTCGAACAAGAACCAGGACGGCAAGTGGATCTCGACCGTCTCACGCCCGGATGGTCTGGACACCTTCGAGTTCGAGAACCCGCGCAACGCCGACACGTGGGGCCAGGGACAGATGAACAACTTCATCCACTGCATCCAGACGGGCGACACGCCGCGGGCCACGGGGCACGACGGCCGCGCGGTGACAGAGATCCACCTGGCGGCGGTCAAGAGCATGGAGGAGGGGCGGCGCATAGACCTGCCGCTCTAGCCAGTACCGCCGTGCGACCGTCCCGGAGGGACGGTTCTCATAGGCGGGGGTTTCAACCCCCGCCCTCCTGGGGAGAGCGATATGCCCCAACTCAAATGGAGCCGCCACGAGGACCTCGCCGTGCGCCTCGGCTGCGATGTGCGCCGCGAGGAGTACCTCGACCACATGACCTTCCGGCGCAATGAGCGCCCGCTCTTCACCGAGCCCTTCGGCCCCATCGTCGGCCTGAAGGAGGAATGGGAGGAGCAGGGCGCCACGCCGGAGGAATTGGACCTCTCCGCCTTCCGCTACCGCTGCCCGATGACCGGGTACGTGCCCGTGGCGACGGGGTGGGTCGGGGGGCAGAAGACGGAAGTGCTCGAGGACACCGAGCGCTTCCTGATTACGCGCGACGCCATGGGCCGGACGATGAAGCTGGCCCGCAATGTCTCGACGCTGCCCCTGCCGCTGGACTGGCCCGTCAAGACCATGGACGACTGGCGGCGGGTCAAGCACCACTACGAGTTCAGCGAGGGGCGGCTGGCGGGGGAATGGGAGCGCGTGGCGCGCGAGCACCGCGCGGCCGGCCGCGCCGTCGTCGTCGGCATGCCCGGCGGTTACGACACCCCCCGGCAGCTCATGGGCGACGAAGCCGCCTGCCTGGCCTTCATCGAGCAGCCCGAGCTGATCCACGACATCCTGAAGACCGTCGGCGACACGGCCGGGCGCGTGCTGGATACCGTCTCGGCTACGGTGCCGGTGGACATCCTGAGCGTGCACGAGGACATGGCCGGGCGCAACGGCCCGATGATTGGCCCCGCCCATGTGCGGGAGTTCATCACGCCGTACTACCGCCGCGTGTGGAACATCGTGTCCGACCGCGGGGCGCAGCTCTTCGACCAGGACTCCGACGGCAACATGAACCCCGTCATTGACGCCTTCCTGGAGGCCGGGGTCAACGTCATGCACCCGATGGAGCCGGCGGCGGGCATGGACATCGTCGCCATTCGCGAGCGCTACGGCACGCGCCTGGCCTTCTGTGGCGGGCTGGACAAGCACGTCATCCGCCGCTCGCGGGCCGAGATTGACGCGGAACTGGCCTACAAGCTCCCGCCCATGATCGCCACCGGCGGCTGCGTCCTGGGCCTCGACCACCGCATCCCCAACGGCACGCCGCTCGCGAACTACCGCTACTACCTCCAGCGGGTGTGGGAGATCCTCGACGGGTGAGGGCGGCGGGCTACGGCTCTACCACGACCGCCGTGTGGACCATTACCTCCGGCAGCGATACCTCAAGCCGTCCCCCGGCGTACTCCCAGGTGAAGTCACACTCCGGCACCGCCGTCACGGCGCGCGGGGCTGTCTCCAGCCGCACCTGCAGCTTCACGTTCCGCTCCGGCAGCAACTCCTCGTTGATGATGCGGTGGGGCGAGGTCATCTCGCCCGCGCCGCGGTTGATGAGGTTCACGACCAGCCTCTCGCCCTGGCGGCGCAAGATCAGCTCCAGCCGCGGCGAGGCCTCCACCGTCACGGCCCACGGGATGTCCAGCGCCGCGATCCATGCGCCGACCAGCCGCCGCTGCGACGGGTAGTGCGCTCGCAAGTATTGGCGGAAGAACGGGCCCTGGATGGCCGTGACGGTACCCTGCCCGATGCGGCGGCGGGTCACGATGACCTCCCCCGTCTCGTCCTTGCCCGGCTCCTGCTGCGCCAGGCGCCGGGCGATGATCTCCACGCCCTCGGCCGGCGTGACCGGCTGCCACGGCCCGGTCACGGGTAGCACATCTTCCCCACTGCGCAGATACGCCAACGCCTGCGTCTCCCCGGCCGGCGCGGCGCCAACGAACTCGGGCACCTCCTGCGACAGGTGCGCCCCGCTCGCGATGACATGCCCCCCGGCCGCGACGTACTGCTCCAGTGCCGCGAGCGTGGCCGGGCTCAGGTGCGTCTGCTCGGGGAGCACCGCCAGCCTGTACTCCGCTAGCCGGTTCCCCAGGTGCTCCTGCAGCAGGATGTCGGTGGAGAGATGGGTCTCCAGCAGGCTGTGCAGCGCCCCTTCGACGGGCTGGATGGCGTCGCCGTAGTTGAACAGCGGCGCGTTGCAGGTGTAGTAATGCTCCGCCAAGTGCAGCACAGCGGCCTGTGGGACTGTCTGGGAGCGGAAGCAGACGTCCTGGCGCTCGCGGCAGAAGCGCCCGGCGGCGGCGATGCGCTCCTGATGCCAGCCGGTAAGCCAGCCCGACCGCTGCGGCTGGTTGTAGATCATCACCGCGCCGCCGAGAGCGACGACTTCCACCAACTCCTGGCACAGGTGGAGGACGGGCTTGAACACCCATGGGGTCTCGCCGCCACCGTCGTAGACACGGGTGAAGCCCCAGGCCATCAGGTCCCACGTCAGGCCCCGCGCGTCCAGCACCCGTCCCTCGACGGCCGCCCGCGTCGAGCCCCAGATGGGGTCGTAGTCACCGCTCAAGTAGTCCACCGGCGCGGCGATGGGTTCGGGCTGCCGCACCGTGTACATCCAGTTGCTGCAGATCAGGCAATCGGGCTTGACGGCGTGCACGGCGTCGGCGTAGCGGGCGACATGTTCGGTGAAGAGATCGCGATGAAAGGCCAGCCAGGCGGCCCAGTTCGCATCCTCGGCGGAGGCGGGGATCTCCGCCACACCCGTGCGGTGGGTGAATTCGGCGCGGCAGCGGTCGCACCAGCACGCCGTCGCGCCCCAGTTCTCACCGTCCACCCAGAACCCGTCCACATCGTACTTCTCGACCAGTTCGAGCATCTGGGGAATCATCAGCTCATCGTCGTAGCCGCTCAGGCGGCAGGTCATGCGGTCATTGGGCTGGCCGTCGGCGCCGAGGCAAGCCCAGTCGGGGTGCAGCTCAATGGCGCGGGTGTCCCACACGCCCGAGTAGTGCATCCCGAGCTTGATGCCCAGCTCCTGCGTCACATCGCGGTGGATGCGCAGGGCGTCCTTGACGATCCCCGGCGAGGACGAACCAACCTCGGTGGGCCAGCTCGTGTAGCCGGCGTGGCCCTTGCAGTCGCACTGGATCCAGTCGGGGCCGACCAGTTCCAGGCGCTCGCGCAGGTGTTCGGGCGTCAGTTCGCGCCCCAACTCGGTGTCGGTGGCCTTGGCGTGCAGATCGTAGTGAATGCCGAAGAAGACGTCGTCATGCCAGTTGCGCGGGCGGGGCGTCATGGGGCACCTCGGGAAACGGAGTTGGTGGCGGGAGTTCGGCGTGGGCCGGGCGAATCCTCCCCCAGGCGCGGTCACGGCAGGGGTTGCCAGGCCGGGGGGCGAATGGATATACTACAGGCTGTAGGGAATGTATCTCTGATTGACCCGAGGTGAGACATGATTCGCAAGCTGTGGATCGTCGTAGCCGCCGTTGTCGCCGTCGCCGCCGGCGCGGCCTATGCCGAACTGCCGACGACTCTGGAGGAGTTCCAGGCCCGCGTCACCGACCAGGCCAGCGACCCGCAGAAGGCCGTGAAGCTGTTCTTTGATGGCATCTTCATCTTCCTGTCGGGCGAGGAGCAGCTCGGCAAGGACTGCATCATGGAGATGTCGCGGTACAAGGAGTGGTCCGAGAGCCAGCACCGCATGTTGCTGGAGCGCATGAAGAGCCAGCCCTGGATCTATCGCAGCTACGCCAAGGGCGCCACGCCGCAGAACAAGTACGACATGAACCCGCAGGAGTACGAG
>CAZZDO010000325.1:0-6124 GCA_964653205.1 uncultured Armatimonadia bacterium
AGGGCTTTGAGTGGGAGAAGAACCACCCCTACCGGCTGCGGCTGGAGCTGGCGACCGACACGCTCACCGGCGCCTTCAGCGAGCTGGACGGCACGGTGCGCGGGCGCATCGCCCTCAAGCTGGACAACCCGTTGGTCGTGAATGTGGGCACGGCGGCCCTCGACTGCGGCGGCTTCCGCGCGGAGTTCAGCGACTTCGCCGTGAACGTCACGCAGACCGCTCCGCCGAGGCCGAAGCCCGTCGTCACCTTCCCGCCCTGTGACGCGAAGGGCTACGCCGCCGTCCATGACACCGCCACCGGCTTCTTCCACGTCAAGCAGGCGGATGGCCGCTGGTGGCTCATCACGCCCAGGGGTGAGGGCTTCTACGCCCTCGGCACCGACCACGCCAGCTACAACGCCCACTGGTGCGAGAAGCTGGGCCATGCGCCGTACCACAAGAACTGCGTCGCCAAGTACAACGGCGACGAGGAGGTTTGGGGCCGGTCCACGCGCGACCGGCTGGTGGCGTGGAACTTCAATGCCCTCGGCTGCGGCTGGTCGAAGACGATGAAGGAGAAGGGGCTGCCGCGCTGCGAGTTTGCCAGCTTCGGTAGCGGCTTTGCGGGGCTGGACGACATCGCCCCCAAGGAGCACTGGACCGGCTTCCCCAACGTCTTCTCGCCCAAGTGGCCGATCTACCGCGACAAGCGCGCGAAGGCCTACTGCGCGGCCTACAAGGACGACCCGTGGGTCATCGGGACCTTTCTGGACAACGAGTTGGAGTGGTACGGCAAGAACGGCAAGCCCTGGGGGCTGTTCGACGAGTGTCTCAAAAAGCCCGCGGGCCATACGGCCAAGACGATGGCCATCGCCTTCCTGCAGGGGCGCTATCCGTCCGTCGCGACCTTCAACGCGGCCTGGAAGACCAAGCTCGCCAGTTGGGAGGCCCTCGCCGAGGGCACGGGCCTGGACAGCGCGACGGAGTTGGCCAACATGGACCGCCTCGACTTCATCCGCCTGATCGCCGACAGATACTTCACCGTCACGAATGCAGCGATGAAGAAATATGACCCGAATCATCTCAACCTCGGCTGCCGGTTTGCCGGGCGCATGCCCCCGGGCGTCATCGAGTCGTGCGGCGCGGTCTGCGACATCGTGACGGTCAACTACTATGGCCACGTGGACCTGCAGCGCGGCGTCACCACCGACATGCCCAAGATCTTCGCCGACTACGCGGCCCGCTGCGGGCGGCCGATGATGATCACCGAGTGGAGCTTCCCCGCCTACGACAGCGGCCTGCCCTGCCAGCATGGGGCCGGGCAGCGCGTGGCGACGCAGGCCGAGAAGGCGCGCTGCTACGACATCTACCAGACAGCCCTGATGAGCTTTCCCTTCATGGTCGGGTCGAACTACTTCATGTGGGTGGACGAGCCCGCGCTGGGCATCTCCAGCACGTTCCCGGAAGACAGCAACTACGGGCTCGTAGATGTGGACGACCGCCCGTGGCCGGAGCTGACGCAGACCGCGACACGGGTCAACGCGCGTGTCTACGAGATCCACGCCGGCAAAACGCCGGAGGTGGCGGTCGTGATTGCGCCGGACGGCAAGAGTGTGACGCTGACGAACACCGGCGGCGGCAAAGCCGACTTCGCGCTGCACGTGTGGGTGGATGGCAAGGAGACGGTGAGCAAGCAGAGCCTCGCCCCCGGCGCGAAGGCGAAGGTGGCGACACAGGCGACGGCCACGCCCGGCGGGCATCTGGTCGCGGCCCAGGCCGACCCCGAGGGCGCGCTGGCGGAGACGGACCGCAGTGACAACGCGGCAACGCAACTGATCTACACGCCCGGCGCGAAGTGGCCTACGCCCCCGAGCAAGGAGAACTCGCGGCGCATTCCCATCCTCGTGAGCAACCCCTCGAGCCAGCCACTCGCGCAGGCGCGTCTGAGCGTGATGCTGCCGGGCCTCACGCATGGCGCCGTGACGGCGTCGAGCGGCGGTGCGGTCGTCTATCAACTCGATGCCGCTGGCAGGCAGGGCGAGTTGAGCCTCGAGGCGGGGGATCTCCCGCCGTACGGCTGCAAGACGCTCTTCCTGTACCCGCTGAGCGCAACACCGCCAGAGGGAGCGCCCGCGCTGCAGGCCACGGTCGCCGAGAACAGCTTCGAGGTCAGCAACGGACTGCTCACCCTTAAGCATGAGGCCGGCAGCGGGGACCTGCTGTCGAGCATCATGGCGGGGGACCTGCTGCTAGGGCGGCTCGGGGTGCTGGTGCACCAGGAACTTGCCCAGCACCTGTGGGTCGCGCCGGACAGGACGGAGCGGATCGAGTGCCACAACGGCCCGGTGCGCTTCACTGCAGACATCACGGTGGCCTGCACCACCGGCGGCGCGGACACGAAGACGGCGGCGGACAAGGAGGGCACGTACGCGGCGCGGCAGGTCCGGCCGCACCGCTATTGCGCGTACTATCGCGTCACCCTCGCGCCCGGCGAGCCGACCTTCACCTCGCGCCTGCTGTGGGTCGAGAACACCGACACGGAGCCGTGGCGCCTGGCCCAGTACTTCCACTACGCCCACTCCAACATCGGCGGTGACCAGGCCAACGATGTCTCGGCTACGAAGCTGCCGTCGGGGGTGGTGGCGTGGACGAACACGAAGCTGGGCGCGGCGCTGGGCTGCATCAGTCTCAACCCCGACGACTTCAGGATGAGCTACTGGCGCGACCCGGGGCCGAAGGGCAGCGAGCATCCCGACGTGTGGCGCGATGTGGACCTGACGCTCAAGCCGGGCGAGCGGTGGGACGCGCCGCAGCCGGCGGCCATGTTCTTCGGCACGAAGGTGCTCGCGCAGGCCACCGACGTTGCCGCCGCGGCCCGCGCGCAGGGCCGGGTGCAGTGCCAGGTGTTCGCGGCGGAGACGAGGTAGAGCTTTGGGGTCCCAGTAGCGACTCCGCTGCCTCGCTACTGCGGCTGCCGCACCAGCGTCACCTGCCGCAGTTCCACGCCCCCCAGCGTAACTCGCACGTCATACTTGCTGCCGGCAACCGGCTTGATCGCAACGGACGCCGTGGACGTAGTGCCCGGCATCAGATCGCGGATCTCCACCGGCGGCGCCCCCGCGTGCTGCGCCGGGGCCGACACCTGCACGTCTGCATCCAGCGACTGATCGCTCGTGTTCTTGACGGTGATCTGCAGCCGCTCGGCCCCGTCCGCGGCGAGCGTCACCTCAAGCGGCAGCTCGTCCGCCGTTGACACCACGGCCCGCCGCAGTCGCTCCTGCAGCGCCGCCAGCGCCATGCCTTTGCCGAGCACGTACACCGGCCGCCCCTGGCGCAGGCTGAGGGCCTGCTTCTCGCCGCTCGATGGCAGCGGATTGCACAGCATGTCAGCTGCCTCCAGGCCGCGCCCGGCCACGGTGAGCGTCAGCGAGTCCCTCAGGTTCCACACCGCGGCTGCCGGGCCCGCCGGGCCGTCCAGCAGCACTCCCGCCACGCGCCCCTCCGCCAGCGGCAGCCGCCCCTTCACTTCGCGCCCCTGCAGCAGCCGCGCCAGCCCGTTGAGCGCCACCAGTCGCGGCCGGGCGATGTAGTCCTCGTAGTAGACCGCCCAGCCATACGTCGGGCTCGTCTGGGCGCTGAACCAGAAGAACTTCTGCACGCCCGTGGCCAGCGTGGACAGATACGACTGCACCAGGTTGACCGCGCAGGCCTCCTCCGTCGCCGCCATCCCCAGATAGCCCGCGCCGTCCGCCCCCGAGCCCTGTTCGGAATGCCAGATGGGCACGTTCACAGTCGCCTGCTTCAGAAGATCAAGCGTCTCCTGCTGCAGCTTCTCCTCGGCCACGAAGGGCTGCGTCAGCGCCGAGTAGCTGTGATGGGACAGCACATCGAGGCTCTGCGCCGCGCCGGCGGCGAAGGTGTCGCGGATGAAGTCCAGCGACACCCCGCCGAAACCCACGACGAGGGCCTGCGGGTCGGCGGCCTTCACGCGCTCATAGGTCATCTTCAGGATGCCGGCGTATTCCTTTGCGTCCATGCTGTACTGCGGCTCGTTCCACACTTCCCACGCCCGGATGCGACCCTTGAAGCGCTTCACCACCGCCGTGACGAAGTTGCCCCACTGCTGCACGTCGTACGGCGGCTCCTGGATCTTGTCCATCTTGCCCGCCCAGGCTTGCTCGTACTGTGGGTAGTAGCGCAGCAGGATCGGCATGATCTCCATGCCCGCGGCGTGTACGTCGTTGTACTGGCGATCGAACTCGGTCCAGTCGAACTGCCCCGGCTGCTTCTCGGCCATGCCCCAGCCCCACCAGCCGCGGATCCACTTCACGCCGCAGCGCGCGAGCGCGCCCAGGTTGTGCTGCAGGTGCGCGCCCGGCTCGCGCTCCATGTGGGTGTTCATGCCCAGAGGCGAGGAATAGGCCTCGCCCCGCTGCGCCAGCGGTTCGACCACATTGACGACATAGGGCACGCTGCTGACAGGTTTGCCATCCACACTCGTGTCCACGGTCAGCGTGTACCAGCCGACACGGTCGGTCGGGATGGTGCATGTCGCCGGGGTATCGCCGGGCGTGAGGGGCCCATCACGCAGCCTGCCCGCGGCCACCTGTTTGCCGCGCCAGTTGGCTAGGCGATAGCCCATCGCCGTCTGGCGGGGAGCCTGGGAATTGTTGAGGAGCGTCGCCGCGATCCTGGCTGGCTTGCCCAGGTCAAACGTGTTCCCTGCCGGCAGGTCGAGCCGCGCGCCGAACTGCGTCGCGTCCGTGGCGGCGAAGTCCGCATCCTCGCCCACGACCAGCGATGCCGCGTCCACGTCGAGTTTCACCCCAGCGGGCTTGTCAACCCGCACATAGACGTGATCGCTCGGGAAGTCCTTGGGAATGTCGTACTTGAGGGAGAAGCGCTGCCAGGCGGTCCCGATCTTCACGGTCTGGCTGCGGCCGGTGAGCCTGGCGCCCTGCGCCAGGCCCGTGGACGTCAGGGCGAGGCGCCCGTTGGTCTCCTGGTCCGCGCGCAACGCTACCGACAGCGTGTGCGTCTTGCCGGGCACGATGGCGACCGGATAGGACAGCAACGTGTACCCCCGATCCGTGTCCAGCGAGCGCAGGAAGTGCTTGCCCTCGGCGGCGTCACCCGAACTCAGTTCCCACTGCAGGTTGCCGTCCGCCTCACCGTCAGGACGCCAGCCATGGCGGCCCAGCTCGAAGCCGGGGTTCAGGAGCAGGTTGACGTTCTCGGGGACCGGTGGCCGGCCGGGCTGGGGCAGCGGAATGTAGGTGCGCGCCACTGACGAAATGCGCACCTCATCGAGCACCCCGTCCAGTTCCCCCGCGCCCGGGCTCCAATCATTGGTGCCCAAACGCAGCGTCTCCGACCCGGCGTCCAGCTTGCCAGCCGTGATGCCCTCGGGCTTGCGGGCGACATCCAGCCGCCCGTCAATGGTGATGCGCACGAGCTGGTCGGCCTGGTCGTACGACATCGCCAGGTGCGTCCACCGCCCCACGGGCACCGGCCGCGAGCCGGCGACCTGCCGCCACTTGCCGTCAAGGCTCAAGTACGCGGTGATGCCGCCGTTGATCCGCATCATGTAGGCCATGTTGCGGCAGAGGATGTCGCCCTGCGCGGCGCGACGGAACTTCACCCAACACTCGACGGTAATGGCCTCTGTCGGGCGGGGGCTCGTACTCCGCCCGTCGCGAGTCACGTCCACCCAGCCCTCCGCGCCATCGAGGGCCAGGCCGCCCCCGAAGCGCCCCAGGCCCGGCTTGCCGGCCTTGACCGTACCGGCCGGACCGCCGACGGCGTCGGCGCACTGCCCCCCGGCGACATCGTCCAGGTGCAGCAACTGCACGGTCTGCGCGTCAGGAGCGAAGGGCTCTGTGAGGTCCACGTGCGCCCACAGCGGCGCGGCGATCAACAGCGCGATTGCGCATGCGGCCTGTCTCATCTGCTTCAGTCCTTCGGCACGTCGAGTTGGACCGTTCGTCCCACCCGCAGCGTCACCGGCCCGATCAGCCCCGACTCCAGCAGCGGCGCGTCTTTCGTCCAGTGGTTCCACGTCGGGAAGCCGATGCGGCCGGTGGCCGGGCGCTTGCCCTTGCCGTACACCCAGTCAGGCCACGCCTTGATCGGGCCACCCGGGCTA
>CAZZDO010000326.1:0-6101 GCA_964653205.1 uncultured Armatimonadia bacterium
CGGCACCGCCAGCACCGTCAGGTTGCCGTCCCCCGTCGAGACGGCCAGCCCCGCTCCCGCCGCCACCATGCCCAGCACCGACGCCTTCCCCGCGAACTGGAACAGCGGCTCTCCACTCGCCGCAGCGTGCACGGTGACCATGCCACCGTCGCACCCCGCCACCACCGCCGGCTTGCCCCCGGCCTTGACCAGGGCCATCGCCCTGATCGGGCTCCCCAGGTCCCGGCGCCAGAGCATCCTGCCCGTCCCGTCCAGGCAGTACAGGTTGAAGGACAGCGACCCCACCAGCACCTCGGCCTTCCCGTCGCCATTGACGTCCGCACATGCCAGCGCCCCGACCTCGTCACCGGTGTTGAAGGTCCACAGCAGCTTCCCGGCCTCGTTCAGGCAGTGGACCATCGTGTCCGCCCCGCCGAAGAAGACCTCCTGCTTGCCGTCGCCGTCCACGTCGCCCGCCGCCACGGCATTGGCGGTCGGCCCGCTCACGCTGTAGCCGAAGCGCCGCTTGCCGTCCGGGTTGATGACATGCCACCAGTAGTATTCGGTCCCGGCAATGATCTCCTGCTTCTTGTCACCGTCCAGGTCCGCCGCCGCGCCCGCCGTCGAGCCGTGCACGCTCTCGTACTTCCAGATCTCCTTGCCGTTGGCGTCCACCGCGTAGTAGTGCCAGTTGTCGGCCCCGGCGATGGCGACTGGCTTACCGTTGCCCTGCAGGTCCGCCGGGAAGACAGTGCGGAAGTTAGCCGCTTCCTTGTAGAACGCGGGTGTGAACACCCACAGCTCCTTGCCCTGCGCGTCGAGGGCCACCAGCCGCCCGCCCATGCAGCCCGCCACGACCGTGCGCTTGCCGTCGCCGCCGAAGTCCACCGCCGCGATGCTGTTGACCGGGGCGCCGCAGTCGGTCTTCCACAATGGCTTGCCATCGGCCGCAAAGCACGTGACCGTGCCGTCGCTGCTGCCGGCGAGGAGTTCCGCCGGCCCGTCGCCGCCCAGTTCGGCCGTCTGCAGGGCCTGGAAGACATGGGTGGGCACGCCCTCCGCCAGCTTCGCGGCCAGGTCAATCTCCAGGCCGGGCCGGTTGCCCCAGAGCTGCAGCTCGGCGAGGTAGATCGCCGTGCCGGGTCGCGGCGTCAGCACCAGCCGCAGTTGCTTCGCCTTGCCCGACAGGTCCAGCGTGTACGTCTGCGGCCCGTAGGCCGGCTGGCCCCAGTTGCCGTGGGTCTCGGTGTCGGCCAACTCGCCCAACTGGCGCCTGTCGGCCTGGAACCCGTCGTTGCTGCCCATGACCTGCAGCTTGCCAAGCTGGAAGAGCTTGCTCTTGCTCGAGGAAGTGGCGAACCAGCACTTGAGGCCGAGCCGCTTCAGGTCGTACACGTTGTCCAGCGAGAGGTCAATCGTCACCTGCTGGTCATCGCCCCACATGACGCCGCCGTCGGTCGAGAGCAGCGCGCCGTCCACAAGGTTGTCCAGCGTGTTCGTCGGCTCCTGGGCGAAGACGTTCTGCGCGAGCGGCTGCGGGCTGCAGGAGAGCTTCAGCCCGGTGTCCACCGCCTCGAACGTCCCCGGGTTGTTGGTCAGCAGATAGGAGTCGAGCTTCTGGGCGTAGGACCAGAGGGTCTTGAGGGCCGGCGCCTGCGTGGCGCCGCCGCCGGGTGGCGGGGGTGGTGTGGCGGTGGCCAGGGCCATGTTGATGAAGCCACGGATCTCGTCCGCGGGCGCTTTAGTGACGCTGGTGCGCCGCTCGAGCTTCTGCTCAGTGCCGGGGCCCACACCGGTCGGGATCTTGAGCACCGTCTGGCCGCTCTGCAGGTCCATCTCCACATCCGCGCCCTCGGGGAACTTCTCCTGCCCCCCGAGCAGCGTGGCATCGCGCACGCCGACAGCGAGGCCCTTCTGGGGGGTGAACAGGCCCAATCCGAGCGTTCCCTGCGCCTGGCCCAACAGCGCAATGCGGCCGTCCTTGTCCGGCACGCCGACCATCACCGGGTCGCCGGCGCCCGAGATGACCGCCAGGTTGCCGCCCACCCGTGAGATCTTGAGCTGGGAGGCCTGCTCGCCCGAAGCCTGCAGCACGGTGAAGATGTTGAACGTCTGCCCGGCCTGTAGCCGGGCGTTGAAGACATTCTGCATCACCCGCACCACGGGCTTCCCCGCGTACGGATAGCTGGCCCAGTTCGCTCCGGTCAGCGCGTCGTCATCGAGCAGCACCCGCGCATCCGCCGTCGTGGCGAACCGTGCCCACTGCCCGCCCTGCTCGACGTCCATCGCGCTGCCGTTGATCTTCGCGTTGCCGACCGTCTGCCAGATCGCCCGGAAGCTGTAGTCGCCGGCTTCCTTCGCCACCATCTGGTCGGCCACGACAAACATCCGGCCCTTCAGCCAGATGATGTTGCGGCGCCAATCCACCCCGGCGTAGTTGCGGTAGGTCGTCGTCGCGACGGCCGCCGAAGGCAGGTCCGCGACGTGCTCCGTCTCCACGAAGTTGGGGATCGTCGCCGACTGCCCGTCCCTGAGAATCAGCACGCCGTTGTGGTACTTCGGCAGCGACTTGATGTAGTCGGCGTCGGCGATCCACACGCGGTCCTTCTCGGTCCACTGCAACACCGAGTTGCCGTCCATGTGGCGGTGGCCGCCGTTGGAGAGCCCGTCAATCAGCAGATAGGCCCCCTGCGGGTCGAAGCTGTCACGGAAGGCGATCTTGTCGAAGGCGCGGTCGAGGGACACGCCGCTCTTCTCACCCCCGGCCGACTTGTACCAGTGCTCGTCCAACGGCACCGGCATGAACTTCGCGAGTGCCTGCACACCGGCCGGAGCCTTGCTCCCCTCTCCCCCTGGGAGAGGGGCCGGGGGTGAGGGCTCGTACTCCCACAGCGGCCTGGAGTTGCGCACGGTCAGCTTCTTGTCCACGCACCAGCGGTACGTGCCGTCGCGGTAGAACCACTCGGCCATGCGCAGCACCGGCAGTTCGCTGAACCAGCAGACCCACGCCCCCGTGTCGCCGTAGGGCACCTGGTAGCCCAGGTTGTTCATCGTGGTGATGGCGTAGTTGGCGATCGTGCGGGCATTGCCGTTCTCGAAGACCGTCAGGTCCGGCTTGGTCAGCGCGTAGCGCAGAATGTGCACATTCGTGAGCCACTGGTACCCGTTGCAGTCCTCGTGCGCCTTGGCGGTCTGGGCCAGCAGCGTGAAGCACTGGTCGCCGAGGGCCACCCACTCCTTGCCCTCGGCGGAGTCGTAGTACTTGCTGTAGTAGTCGCCCGCCAGGAAGGTCGCAAGGGCCGCGAAGGTGCCGTGGTTGGAGACAGAGTGCCCGGCCCGGGCGGTGCCGGCCGCCCCGGCGCCCTCGGGCAGCGCCGCCTCCTGGATGTACTCGAAGAGGATGCGGGCCACTTCCAGGCGGTCCTGATCGGTCAGCGCCGGCGATTGCTCAACGCTCGCCCACATCGGCATGACGCGGTGGCCCATGAAGTCCGAGTCCATGCCCCACGGCCCGCCGTAGGTCGTGGGCTTGCTGTCGCGCCACGCCTTGGCCTTGCGGGCCAGCCACGCGAACTGCTTCGCGTACTCGTCGCGGCCGGTCAAGACGTAGCTCTCGCCGATGCCGGACATCGTGCCCAACAGGCCGGTGTGCGCCCCGGCCTCCAGGGCCCGCTGGGCGTTCTGCTGCTGGGCGGCAATCCACTTGTCATCCAGCGCAACGCCAAAGGCCGAGTAGCGGCCGCGAACCTCGTCATTGGGCTTGATGTCCAGCAGGCGGGGAAGTACAACCGAGTCGCGGCTGGAAGCCGCTCCTACGGCCTTGCCGACGACAGCCAGGAACGCCGCGACGCCGGCCTTGCCCCCGGCCGCGTCCGTCGCCCCGATGACGATGGCATTGCTCTCCCCGCCCCAGGGGTTGCTGACGCTGCGCAGCTCATAGCCCCCCGCGCCGGGGAAGTTGGCGTCGGCCGTCATCATGTAATGCGAGTACGGATACAGCATCCCGCGGTTGTTGCCGACGTTGCCCAGCAGAATGACATGGGCCGTCGGCGGCTTGAACGCGTCGGGACCGTCGCCGGGCAGCACCGTCGGCTTCTTGCCGAGCGCCTTCTCCAGTCCCGCCGCCAATTCGTTGGCCACCGGCTGCCAGGCGGCGTCCGTCGGCGCCATGATCGCGAACTGCAGGGCGCCCTTGGCCACCAGTGGCGTCTGCACGTGCAGCGGTCGGGCCGCCTTCGTCTCCGCGAACGATTTCATGGTCGAGGCCACCACCCGCACGTTGTCGAGATACAGGTCAAAGGGCACGCCCGGATCGTGGGCGCCGACGTAGAACTCCCACTTCACCACGGCGCTGCGGTCGTCGCTCTTCAGGTAGCCAGGCTCCCACTGCAGCGGCCCGAGGCTCAGGCCCGGCGTCAACTCGAAGGTCGTCTTCCCGTTCTTGAGCGGCCCGGACCAGTTCAGCCATGACAGCACCGGCTGGCCCTTGGCGTCGTAGCCGCGGACGTACAGCGCCTGCGTGATCTTCGGGTCGCTGGTGGCGGCCTCGAACTGCAGGGCCTTCCCGTTCATGTCCACCGGCGGCGTGGTCAGGACGATGCTCAGGTAGCTGTTCCCCTGCGCCCCCTTCGGCGACACGGTCGCGACGTGCAGGCAGCCCTTGCCCTCCGCGACGAAGCGCGCGTCCGTACTGACCTCCAGCTTCGTCTCGGGCGCCTTGGCCGCGAGGTTGACAGTCCAGCCCTCCACGCCGTCGCAGGTGTTGAGCACCTGTGGTTGGGCGTGGGCTGCCGCCAGGGCGAGGCAGAGCAGCGCGATGATGATGGCGAGTGGTCTCATGGTCTCCTCCAGAGGCTCCGTCTGAGCCGAACCAGGCATTTCGCCGGCGCCCGAGGGCAGGCCTGCCTGGAACTGGTGGCGGCCGAGGCAGCGAGAGTTCCGTCCGCCATGCGAACAGGCGAACGGGCCCACTGTCGCCAGTGGGCCCGTTGCCGTAGGTCGAGGCTGGGATGGTCGTGCGCGGCCGCTACTGCGCCGCTAACTCCACCACGCGTGTCGCGTTCTCGCTGATCTTGCGGAAGCCCTCGATGTACTGCGCCATCAGGTCCATCGTGTTCGGCGGATACACGCCGCCCAGGTACGCGTGGCTGTCAATGAACTCCACCGTGAGCGGATAGTCCTCGTCGTAGGTGACTTCGCCGCTGCCGAAGGGGCACGTCCACGGGCAGCCCTTGCCGTAGCCCACGCGGTCGTGGAAGACGTCCTGGGCCGGGACCGGCCGCGTCTGCCATTGCCCCAGGCCCACACCCTCGGCCGCCAGCGCCTTCTGCGCCGCGCGCTTCCACTCACCCGGCGTCATGTCCAATCCGAGCTGGTCGGGCCGGAACGTGACGACATAGCTGAAGTAGCACGGGTTGGCGTAGTCGGGCGTGACCGGCCCCTCGAACCCGGGGATGTCGGCCAGTTCCTGCGTCAGGTAGGCCGCGAACTGCCGGCGCTGCGCGTTGTGGTTGTCCAGCCGCTCGAGCTGGCTGAGGATGAACGCGTTGATGAACTCGTGGGGGCGGTACATCCAGCCCAGGCCGTAGGCGTTGTATTCGCGGACCTTCCCGGCCACGACGACCTCGCCGAACTCGCGCAGCTTGGCCGCGCGCGCCAGATACGTCTCGTCATTGGTCGTCCACAGCCCGCCCTCGCCGCCGGACAGGTTCTTGCTGCGGTTGCACGAGAAGCAGCCGATGTCGCCCAGCGCCCCGGTCTTGACGCCCTTGTACTCGGCGCCGTGCGCCTGGCACGCGTCCTCCATGACCACCAGCCCGTGCTTCTTGGCGACGGCGTTGATCGGGTCCATGTCGCAGACCATGCCGTGGATGTGTACGGGCAGGATGGCCTTGGTGTGCTCGTTGATGCGCTCCTCGATCAGCGCCGGGTCCATCGTGTACGTGACCGGGTCAATGTCCACGAACACGGGGATGGCGTTGTGGTGGAGCACGGCGGCGGCGGTGGACCAGTATGTGAAGGCGCTGGTGATGACTTCATCGCCCGGCCCCAGGCCGGCGGCGGCCACGGCCATGTGGATCGAGGCCGTGCCGCTGTTGGTCACCAGCGCATACTTGGTGCCG
>CAZZDO010000327.1:0-6090 GCA_964653205.1 uncultured Armatimonadia bacterium
TGGCGGCCATCAAGTCCACCATCTCCATGGGCAACTCGACGTTGGGCATGCGCACATAGCCGTTGGCGTCGGCGTCCGGGTGCGAGGGGTCCAGCAGCATGCGGTCGGGCCGGGAGTCCGGCACGATGGCGACGGCCTGCACGCCGCCGTCCGGCGCGGCCGCGCCGAAGCCTCCCCCCGCGGCCTGGGCCACTACGACTTCCTGCCGCCGGTACGGCCCCCCCTGCGGCGTGCGCGTCGTGTCGGCATTGGCGATGTTCTCGGCGATGGTGTTCATGCGCAGGCGCTCGACCGTCAGCGCGCTGGCACTGATTCTGAGGCCACCGAAGAGGCTCATGTCTTGTTGCCCTCCGTCGCGACGGACTTGAGCAGACTGAACTTGCGCGCGAGCAGCTTGATGAGGGCCGAGTAGTGCAGCTCGCTTTCCGCCAGCCGCACCACCTCGCGTTCCACGTCCACGGCGTTCCCATCGCGCCGCAACGGCAACCCGTCCGCGGTGACGCTGCGCGGCTGCACCGCGGCGACGCGCGCGGTCGTCACGCCCTCGTCCGAGTCGCGCAGCGCGGCGCGCAACTCGTCCTCAAACATGACCTGGCGAGGCCGATAACCAGGAGTGTCAACATTCGCCAGGTTGTCCGCCGTGACGCGCTGGCGTGTCGCCTCCCCGGTCAGGGCCTGCTCAAGCACCGCCGCAGTCAGATCCGAAGCAACTCGTAGCATGTTGGTCACCTCCCGGTAGCAACCTCTGGCAGGGGATGAACTGCAATTGGCGTGCCACTCCCGGCCCGCCGGTCGGCGGAAGCAGCGACGCCGCTGCCTGTGCGTCGGCAGCGGCGCCACCCTTCGGCCCGGCCCGTCATGCGGCTCTACAGATCAGAGAGCGACCCGTCGGAGGTGCACCCCCGGGATGCCCAGCTGATCGCGGTACTTGCCCACAGTGCGGCGGGCCAGGGGATAACCCGCCGCCTGCAAGCGTTCGGCCAACGCCGCATCCGAGAGAGGTTGATGCGGCGTCTCGCGCTCAATGAGCGACTGCAGCACGGACTTGGCGGACAGCGACGCGTCGAAGAAGAAGTCGTACGGCACGAGTTGCATGTTGGGGAGCTGGACGAACTTGCCGGCCGTGGCGCGGCTGACGGTCGATTCATGCACGCCCAGGCGCGCCGCGATCTCCTTGCGCGTCAGCGCCACCAGCGCCTGCCGCCCGTGGATGAAGAACTCGCGCTGGCACTCCACCACCGCGTCCGTGATGCGCTTGAGCATGACTTCCCGGCGGCTCAAGCAGTCAATGAAAGTGCGGGCGCGCCGGATGCCCTCGGCGATGCGCTCGGCTTCCCGCCCGGAGGCGTCCGCACTGCGACGCATCTGCCGGTCCAGCCGCGACCAGGCCTCGCTCACCCGCAGGTTGCGGCCCCATGTCTGCACCACCCGCACGCGCAGGTCCTCACCCTCCCACGTGACGGCGGCATCGGGCAGCACGGCGCGGTCGGCGGCGTCGCTCTTGTCGTCGCCGTCGAAGCAGTCCGCCGGCCACATGTGCAGGTTGTGCCCCACAAACTCGACGATGGTCGTGAGCTGTCTTCGCGACAGGCCCATGGACGCGGCCACCTGCACCGCGGAGGGGGGCGTGCGCCGGTTCGGGGAACGGGCCTCGCCCAGGAAGCGGGTGATGAAGGCCTCGGCATGTGGCGGCACGCGGGGCGGGGGCAGGCGACGGAGCTGGATGAGCAGGCATTCCTGGATGTCGCGGGCGCCGACGCCGGCCGGCTCGAGGCCGTGCAGCACCGCCAGCGCCTGTTGGGCTTCCGCGAGCGGCACGCGCAGCCGCGCCGCCACCTCCGCGAGGTCGGCGTCCAGAAAGCCGCGCTCGTCGAGGCACTCGACGAGCGCCTCACAGATGGCGCGGCGCGGTGGGGGCACGGGGGCGAGTTGCAGGCGCAGGTCGTCGGCCAGGTGATGCGGGGCGCGCAGGCGCTCGATCGCCTCCGCGGCCGGGCCCGGCGCGCACAGCGGCGCCGCCGGCGCCGGGAGCACGTGGACATCGTCCAGCAACTCCAGCGCGGGGTTCTCGTGTAGCTCCGCCTCGATCCGCTCGCGCAGATCGTCGGCGGCCAATTCAAGAATCTGGCTCTGCAGTATGACCTGGGGCGAAACGGTCTGCTGCAGGCGCGCGTCCACAGCCAAGTGCGCCGACAAGGCGACCATGAAACCCTCCCACACTCCGTCGAGCTGACCGGAGCCTCCTGGCAGGGTTATCGGGCGTCGTGACGGCGACTTGAGGACGATTTTCGGCGGGGTCCGGCAGTTCGGGCAGCCCCAGGTCGGCGGGCCGCAGGTGGAGCACCATGTGCGCCACCAGCCGCCCGGTCCCTTGCAGGGCCGCCGGATCGAGCCGGTCGAGCGTGTCCCGGCGCGTGTGGTTGTCGGGGTCCGGCACGCGCTGCAGCCACACGGCCGGCACGCCCACGGCGGCGAAGGGAGCGTGATCGCTGCCGAACCGACTGGTCTCGGAGCGGCAAGCCAGCCCGAGGCGGCGGGCGCTCAGGCGCAGCCGTTCGGTCAGGCGCGAGGCGCGGCCGCTGCCGGCGACGAGGCGCAGGTCGGCGCCGCGCCCTACCATGTCCAGGCACAGCATCGCCCGGGGCCGGTTGCCCACGCAGCGCTGCACGTAGCCGTTGGAGCCCACCAGCGAGCGGGCGCCCTGCTGCTCTTCGGCGCCGAAGAAGACGATCTCCAGGCTACAGGGCACGTCCGCCCGCGCGAGGACCCGCGCCAGTTCGAGCGTGGTCCCGACCCCCGAGGCGTTGTCGTTGGCGCCCGGGCAGCGGTCGCGGGCGACGGTGTCCAGGTGAGCGCCCAGCAGCAGCCGTCCGGCCTGTCGCGGGTGCCGCCGCAGACCGATGACGTTCTGGGTGCGTCCGCCGCCGGGGCCGAGGCTGAGGTGCTGCACGCGCACCGCGTAGCCCAGCGCGCGCAGCCGCGCGGCCACATGCCGGGCCGCCCGGCGTTCGGCCGCACTGCCGGCCGGTCGAGGCCCGATCGTCCGCGAGAGGAACCGGGCGGTGGCCAGGGCCCGCTGGGCGCTGAAGTCGCGGTAGTCGGCCCGAGGCGTCGCGGCGGGCGACGCCGGGGGCTCCTGGTCGGCGGGTTGCGGAAGGGGACGGCCCAGCGCCCAGGGGACGCAGGCCAACAGGCCCAGGCTCAGGAGCACCTGCGCACTGCGGAACAGTAGGGCCCGGGCTCGGCGACGGCGGAGGCGACGCCGGACGCCCGGACGATGGAGATGGCAGCCGGGTAGGCTCATGTCGAAAGCCCCCTCGGTTGGGGGCGGACCGGACTTGAGCACCCCGCGCGCGGTGGCACGGGAATTGCAGCAGCCTGACTACCATGCTGCGGGCCGAACACGTGGATGCGTTCCTCATCAGCGCCTTCGAGGTGCTGGCCGAGCAGGCACAGGCGCGGCCAGACCGCGGCTCCCCGGTGCTGCGTGGGGGCGCCAGCTACTCCTCCCGCGAGCTAACTGGCATGGTGGCCATCGCGGGAGACCTCGCGGGTGTGTGCTGCACCAGCATGTCCCTGGCCACCGCCGCCAAGCTGTGGGCGCAGACCGACCCGGACGGCGCCCACGAGCTGGACCGGGCGGCCGACGAGGCGGTCCTCCAGACCGCGCGCGACATTGCCGAAGGTGGCGTCGAACGGCTGCGCCGCCAGGGCTGCGAATGCCACCTGGACGAGGCCGTGCTGGTCTACGGCTTCGGCGAGCCGCTCACGGAAGTCAGCCCCATGCTGATCGTGCCCCTGTACACGCGCTTCGGCGACATGGACATCGGCATCGCGATGCAACCGGCCGAGGCCTTGCCCGAGGGCATGCGGCTGATCAGCGCCCGGGCCGCGGCGCTGCAGCCGCCGGCGCCGGAGCCGCCCACCCCGGAACAACTGGCCCCGGAGGAACCGGCGGGCGAGGACGCCCCGGCCGCGGAGCCGGTTGACGACCCGCCGCAGTCGGAGGAGGAGGCGTCCGCGGCATGACCCCCCCGAAGCCCGCCGGGGTCACGGACAGCTTGCCCGGCAACAGCCTGCGCCGCGCCGCGATTGTCATCGCCGCGCTCGGTGAGGAACTGGCTACCGCGGTCTGCAGCCACCTGCCGGCCAGCCAGGTGCTGGCCCTGGGCGACGAACTGGCCGCCCTGGAGGACGTGCCAACCGCGGAGATCAACCAGGTGCTGGCGGAGTTCGTGGGGCGGATGCGCTCGACGGGGTCCGTCGGCGGGCGGGCCTATGCCCGCTCGGTGCTGGCCGGCACCCTCGGCGCCGCCGGGGCGGGATACCGCCGCGACGCGGACGAGGTCGGCCTGACGATCCTCTCGCGCCTGGACAGCCTGGACCCGGCGCTGTTGTGGCGGCTGATCCAGGACGAGCGGCCCCAGACGATCGCGGCCCTGCTCAGCCATGTCTCCCCCACCACTGCGGGCCACCTGCTGGCGCACTGCGACGAGCGGCGGGCCGCGGACATCGCGTACCGCGCCGCGCGGCTGGGCAGCCCGTCGCCCGGCGCCATGCAGGCCCTCGGTGAGGCGCTGGAACTGGAGCTGCGCGCCTCGCGGGCCGGGTCCGCCGAGACCCCCGAGGTGTCGCTACAGTACGTCGTGGACCTCATCAACACCATGGCGCCCGAGCAGGGCAAGCAGGTGTTGGCGGCGCTCAACGAGGTGGATGGGGCTTTCGGGGCCGGAGTGGCCGAACAGGTCTTCACGTTCGATGACTTGGTGAGCATGACGGACCGCGACCTGCAGTTGGTGCTGCGCGCCGTGGACGTGTCGGTGCTGGCCCTGGCGCTCAAGGGCACGCCGGAGGAGCTGCGGGAGCGCCTCAAGCAGAACCTGTCCCAACGCGGTCGCGAGCGCCTCGACGAGGAGGCCGAGATGCTCGGGCCGGTGCCGCTGTCGCAGGTGCAGGAGGCCCAGCGGCAGATCTGCCAGGCCGCGCGGCAGCTCTCCGAGGCCGGTGAGATCGGCCTGGGCAGCGCCGCGGAGGAGTATGTGGAATGACGAGCGACGGCCTGCCGGCGGCGACGGAGATCATCACCCAGGACGAGTTGGACAGCCTGTTGGCCTCGCTGGCGGTGGCCGATCGGCGGCGGCGCCCGGCCTCCGAAGCCGCCACCGCCGCCCTGGTGGATTTCCGCCACGCCGCCTGCATGTCCCCGGATCACATGCGTCTGCTGCAGAGCCGCCTGGCCGTGCTGGCGGGCACCCTCCACCGCACCCTCAGCCTCTACCTGGACACCCCGGCACGGTTCCGTGTTCACTCCCTGGACGTGACCAGCACGGAGCAGTACCTGCGCAATCTGGCGTCGCGGCCGGTCCTGGCGGTCGTCACCTTCGAGGGCGGCACGTCGCCGGCCCTGTGGGAGGTCTCCGCCCCCCTCGCGGTCGCGGCCCTGCATTGCATGTTGGGCGGCGCCTCGCGCCCTGCCGGAACCGGGAACGAGCGGCCCTTCGGCGAGGGGACGCCGCTGGAGCGGGCCGTGCTGCGGCGGTTCTTCCAGGAGGTGCTCTGCACCTGGAGCGAACTGTGGGACCGGCTGAAGGCCTTGCGTCCGCAGGTGGAGTCCGTCGTCGCTTCTCCGGCCGGGATTGACCTGCGCGCCGCCGACGAGCGCCTCCTGTCGGCCATGCTCGAAGGCAGCTTCGCTGGGACCCAGGGCATGCTGCGCATGGGCTTGCCCCTCGGCCTGGTCAAGCGGCTGCTGCGAGATGAGCGTGAGACCGTCACCGCCGAAGAGATCGTCACGGGGGCCACGGCCCCGAACGCCGCCAGTCACCTGCCGGCCTGTGAGCCGGTGGCGCGGACCCCGGTGACGGTGGCCGCCCGCCTGGAGCCACCCGCGATCCCGATCGCCGAACTCCTGAACCTGCACCCCGGCGCGGTGCTCAACCTGCGTCTGCCGGCGGGTTCTCCGTTCACCATCGAGGTGGGTGACGCGCCGAAGTTCCACGCCGTAGCCGGGTCGGCCAACGGGCGTCTCGCTGTGCGCATCGTGGCGCCGGCGCCGGAGGCGGAGACCGGCCCGGTCTGCAGTCCCCGGGC
>CAZZDO010000328.1:0-6082 GCA_964653205.1 uncultured Armatimonadia bacterium
AGATCCTGAAGAAGTACGGGCCGGGCGTGGAGATCGAGAACCACTACCCCGAGGCGCACTTCACGCTGGCTTCGCTGAGGGACGACGTGACGGTCGAGGACCTCGTGGCGGAGTTTGAGCTGGAGACGTGGACGCAGTACCTGGCCCGCGCGCGGCGGGAGCGGGACAAGTACCTGAGACAGGCGGGCATCGAGACCTGACATCCGTACCGAAGGAGCGATGACCATGACGGCCCGACAGGTCGCGTTGAGCCTCGTTCTGGTGCTGACGATCGGTGCCGCCGGTCTGGCTCAATCGGACGCGCCCCAACCGGCCCCGGAGGTCCTCGCGCAGATTCGGGCCTGGTGTGAGCAGACCTTCGATCAGCCGACCGTCGCCTTCAGACACGACGCGGCGAGCCTGGAGAACGGGACCATCGAGTGCTCGGCGACGAACTACGCCGCCATGCGACAGAAGCATGGCACCTGGCCGGGCGACTGGCCGCCGGGCGTCCATATGACGATCGCGGTGGTCATGTTCGCCGAGGGTTCGCGCACCGAGTTGATGCGGGAACGGGGCCAGGCCCCGGCTCCGGACCGGGTCATGGTCAACACCCACGAGGCGCTCTTGACCATGGCGGCGGCGCCCGGCCCCCCGCCGAGCCTGGAGGGGAAGGTCAGTTGGTGGTGGCGCGGGCGGCGCGTCTATCTGACCTACTCCCGCAACGAGCCCGACAGCGAGCAGACACGGAAGTCGGTGCGGGAGAAGGCCCTGGAACTGGCCGCCTCCCTTGACCTGAGTCTCGGCGGCGAAGTCAGGCCCAGGATCAGCTACATCATCCTGGTGGATATTACCGGCGGCCTGGCGTCCGCGGCGGCGGTGCGGAAGTGGGCCGACGGCCTCGTCCACAGCGCGGAGACAATGACGCGCAACAACGAGTACTGGAAAGCCAGTTCAACGCTTCCATTCTTCCCGCCCACTGAGTGGGCCCTGATGACCTACGACGGAAGCGACATCACGCTCGAGCATGACTTCACGATGGAGGCCGAGCCTACTCGCGGGGCGGTGGCGAACGTCGTCGAGCGGCTGAAGGCCAGGGCGGCCAATCCTCCCCCCGCGCCAGCGGGGCCGCCGGCTACCCCCACGGAGCGCCTGGCGACCGCGGTGACTCGGGCCCTGCTTCATGGCTACCTCAACGCCCAGGCACAGCCCTGTGTGGTGACGATGACCTGCGGTGACAAGCCCCTGATCACCGCCAAGACAGCCCATCGTCTCAAGAACTGGCTGGACAAGGCGCGGACGGCCTACCAGGCCCTGCGGCCGCATGGAACCGACCGCATGTGCCGTGGACCGGCACCCCGCATGGGGCTGTGGTCCAGCCTGATCTGGGCCGCCCTGGGCGCGCCCCAGAGCCTGGGCAGCGTGGCGCAGTCGCTCGATGACCTGCTGGCCCAACTGGAGGCCGCGGCCGCAAAGGTCAAGCGAGCGCCGATGTTGGGCATCCTCGCGGTGGCCGTGCCGCCCGGCTCCGAGTTGGAGAGCCTCCTGCAGTTGCTGTGCCAGGCCGGGGGCGGCAAGTTCGTGGGAGTCCCCACCGTGGAGCAACTGCCGCCGGATATTCTGGCGGCGCTGGGCCTCGGCGGCGCGGCGCCACCGGCGGCCACGACCCCGCCGGCAACGACGGGCCCCACCGTCACACTCCCCGGGGCGCAGGGGCGGCACCCGCTGCCCGACCCGCCGGCGGCGCCGGCCAACGTCGCCCTCGGCAAGCCCGCCCAGCAGAGCAGCCGCAGCCGCATCTCGCGGCCCGACGACCCGCAGGGCGCCGTAGACGGCATCAAGAACGGGCAGTTCGGCTTCCACACGGACTGGGAGGTCCACCCGTGGTGGCGGGTGGACCTCGGGCAGCCGTGCGCGCTGGCGCAGGTCGTCGTCTACAACTGCCTGCAACACGCCGACCGCGCCCAGCATCTGGAGGTCAGCCTGTCGCTCGACGGGCAGCAGTGGCAGACAGCGTACACGCATCAGGGCCCGACCTTCGGCGGCATGGACGGCAACGCGCTCGTGGTGCCGCTGCAGGGCGCACAGGCGCGCCATGTGCGGCTGCGCCTGGCCGACGACGCGCCGCACTACCTGCACCTGGATGAGGTGGAGGTATACCCGAGCGCGCTCGGGACGGCGGCTGGCGCTGCGCCTGCGGCGGCGAACCTGCCGACCGTCACCACGCTCCCGGTCACAGCGCTGCCCCAGACGACCACCCCCGCCGGTGACATCGCCGTGCCAGGGCTGGGCTTCCAGCTTGGGCTGCGCGACGGCCGCCTCACGGTCACCGGGGTGCAGCCGGACTCGCTGGCCGCACTGACCGGTGTGCAGGCCGGGGACGTCGTGCTCGTGATTAACGGCAATGACCCGACCGGGCTGACGCTCCCGCAGGTTGCGGCCATGACCGACATGCCGCCCGGCGCCCGCCTGAGCATCCGCTACCGGCGGCCGAGCACCGGGTTCAGCGCGGACTTCACTCTGCAGCGGAAGTGATGTAGCACCCCGAGGAGATGAGCGATGGCTGACCTGATCACGCTGCGCGGCGAGCATCTGATCAACCTGTATCGCTATGCGCACGAACGCAACTACCGCCTGATGTTCGGCATCAAGGAGGGCTACACGGCTGAGTTCGCCCAGAAGCACGACGACCTGCTGCAGCGGATCATCGAGCACCCGGAACAGCCGGTGAAGGTCGTCCTGGGCTGTGACGACATCTGCGCCAGGACGCCGTGCCCCAAGCGCACCGAGGAGTGCGAGGCGGTGGAACTGTTGGCCAAGGACCGGCGGACGGCGCAAACCTTCGGCGTGGAACTGGACGTGAGCTACAGCGCCGATGAGCTGCTGCGGCTGCTGGACCACATGCCGCCGGAGCGAGCGCCCCGCTGATGCTTGCCGACCTCGGCCAGGCCACCCTCCGCCACGGCCAGACCATGGCCCTGCGCATGTTCGAGCCGCCCCAGGACGACCTGGCGCCGCGGCTGCTGCACTTCCTGGAGCACAAGGACAACGACTCCCTGCGCGGCCTCCGCCAGCGCGTGCAGGGCCAGTATGTTGAGCACTGCGTGGACCGCTACTTCATCGGCGAGGTGGACGGGCGGATCGTGGGGCAGGCGTGGTACGGGCTGCCGCGCGTGGGCGGGTTCGTCCCCGAACCCGCTGCGGGTTCGGGGACGAACCCGCCCACGCGATCATGGGGCATCGGCAACTTCGGGCATGTCTACACCGAGCCGGAGTGGCGCGGGGAGGGCGTGGCGTCGGAGATTGTGCGGGTGCTGGTGGACCACTTCCAGGCTGAGCCGACGGGCAAGTGCCTGCTGTGTTCGGCGAGCGCGCAGTCGGGGCGCATCTACCGCAAGTACGGCTTCGAGTTCATCCCGCCGACCGCGGAGTCCGGGGCGATGGGCCTCGTCAAGGGCGAGACCTTCGCCGAGCTGGAGGCGCGGTATTTCGCGCCCGGACGGCCGGTGCGGGTGCGGGAGGGACACATCGGGCATCGACATGACATAGACCGCCTGATGGACTTCTCGCCCGCGTGGATCGAGGCGCGGCGGCGCTGGCACTTCGCCTTCATCGCGAGCACGGTGCCCACGTACATCGCGGCGCTGCATAAGGTGGAGGACGGGCGGGGGTTGTTGACCGTGATGCAGACGGACGGGGGCAGCATCGTCGGGTACGCCTACGTGCTGAACCTCGGCTCACCGCACGAGCCGCGCCTGCGCACGCTGGACTTCGCCGTACACCCGCATTACCAGGCGCAGGCCGGGACGTTGCTGGGCGAGACGCTGGGGATGGCGGCGGAGGCGGACGCGGCGCCGGTCCACGCCTTCGTGGCCGCGTGCGACGAGGCGAAGTTGACGGCGCTGCTGGCGGCGGGGTTCGCGGTGGCGTACACCTTCGCCGGCGGCTTCGTTTTGGATGGTGAGACGCACGACTTACTGATGCTGAGGCACTGAATGAGCCGAATCCTCGTGACCGGCGCGGCCGGGAACCTGGGCTCGATGCTGGCGCGGCACTTGCTGCCGACCGGGCATCGCCTGCGCCCGATGACCCATCGCAAGCCCCTGCCCGACGACCTGGCGCAGGCCGAGAACGTCGAGGTCGTGACCGCCGATCTGGGCCGGCCGGAGACGCTGGCCGGCATCTGCGAGAGTGTGGACTGCGTCGTCCACTTCGCCGGCGTGCTGTTCAAGCCGTGGCCCGAGCGCTTCCTGTGGCGGACCAACCTGGAGTACTTCCGCAACCTGCTCGACGCCGCGCTGGCCGCGCGGGTGGGCAAAGTCATTCTCATCAGCTTCCCGCAAGTCGAGGGCGAGACGACGCCGGAGCATCCGGCGACGGGGCGATTGGACGGGACGCCGGCCTCCGTGCATGCACAGTCGCGGCTGGCCGAGGAGCGGCTGCTGCTGGAGCGCTGCGAGGGCACGGCCACCACGCCGGTCATCCTGCGCACGGGCATGATGTACGGGCCGGGGATCCTGATGATCGAGGCGGGGCGGTGGCTGCTGAGGCGGCGGCTGCTGCCCGTGTGGCCGGGCCCGACGGGCGTGCACCTGATCGCCACGCCGGACATGCTGGCAGCGATGCAGGCGGCCATCGAGAAGCCCGCGACGCGGGGCATCTACCACCTCGGCGATGACCGGCCGACGACGCTGCAGGCCTTTCTGGACCGGCTGGCCGACAAGTACGGCGCCCCACGACCGTGGCGCCTGCCGCTGGGGCTGTTTCGCCTGGCCGCCTTCGGCGTCGAAGTGTTCGCCACGGTCTTCCGCACGCCCGGGCCGTTGCACCGGGACTTCATCCGCATCGGCGCGGCGTCGTACTGTGGCGACACGACGCGGATGAAGCAGGACCTCCTGCCGCAGTTGCAGTACCCGACGCTGGCCGAGGGGTTGGGGCAGTTCGACTGATCCGGTCGCATCGCCCGCCGGAGGACCGGCGGGCCTACGCGCCTTCCGGGGAGCATCTATGGCCCGTTTCGCTCGTGTCTCTGTTGTCGCCTACGCCGCTTGCGCCGGTGGCCCGAACTGGATCGAGCGCACCCGCGACTCCATCATCGCCCACCTGCGCGAGGCGGGGCGGGCCAAGCCGGACCTCGTCGTGTTCCCCGAAGGCCTCAACTGTCGCGGGCACACGCGCGAGTTGTGGTGGGAGATAGCCGAGCCCATTCCCGGCCCGACCTTCACGGCGGTCGCGGAGGTGGCGGCGGAACTGGGCTGCTATGTCGTCCTGCCGCTGATCGAGCGCGCGGGGACGCACCTGCGCAACACCGCGGCCTTCATCGGACGCGACGGCGGCCTCGTCGGCAAGGTCCACAAGGTCATGCCGACGATCGGGGAGCTGGAGTTCGGGGTGCTGCCGGGGACGGAAGCGCCCGCCTTCGCGCTGGACTTCGGCCGGGTCGGCGCCGCCATCTGCTTCGACATCCACTACGACCACGTCGGGCGCATGCTGTCGGACAGCGGGTGCGAGCTGGTGTGCTTCGTCGCGCAGACGCGCGGCGGCGACCGCCTGCTGCACTGGGCGCGCGACTATGGCTATTACATCGCCACGAGCTACCCGGAGATGTCGTACGTCGTGGACATGGCGGGGCGCTACCTGGGCGAGGTGGGCTACGAGCACAACCAGGTGCGCGCCGGCCTCCTGCCGCCGATCTACTCGACGGTCATCAACCTGGACCGCAGGCTGTTCCACCTGGCGTATAACCAGGACAAGTTCCCCGAGATCATCAAGAAGTACGGCCCGGGCGTGGAGATCGAGAGCCACTACCCCGAGGCGCACTTCACGCTGGCTTCGCTGATGGAGGACGTGACGGTGGCGGACCTCGTGGCGGAGTTCGAGCTGGAGCCGTGGGTGGACTACCTCAACCGCTGCCGGGGGCTGCGGGAGGCGTATCTCGAGGGAGTGCACGAGGAGTAGAGTCACGGGGTGTCGGCGGGCGCTCACGCAGCGAGCGAACCGACGGGGTCCCGTGACGGGCGGCGGGTATCGCGGGGCCCCGTCCCTTCGGGACACCCGCTATAGAACGGTTCGTCAAGGCGATGGGTGGGTTCGCCGTTAGCCG
>CAZZDO010000329.1:0-6079 GCA_964653205.1 uncultured Armatimonadia bacterium
TTTCACGTGAAACAGCCATTCCAGGAGCTGGATTGTTCGTTCAACCATATACCATTGCGGCAACGAGCACAAGGGGGAAGTCAGTTGATTCCGGAAGTCGGGGGTACCATCGGCTGAACAGCTCGCAGGATCTGCTCGGCCGAGGCATTCGTTGGATCGTCAATGAGGGCGGCCTGGGCCTCCTGATGCACGACCCCGAACCATGCCATCGCATCATCAAGGGCGTCCGCCTGCATCGCCGCAGAAGCGCGAATCAGGGCGGTCAAAGCCAGACTCGCATGTGCAAAGGCCCGCAAATGGGCAGGAGTGCGTATTCGCTGGTCCATGAGTTGTTTGCTCCCCGGCAGACGCTCCCCAATCTCCAGAGTCTTCCTGAACCACTCGTCGGCTTCGTCCAGTGCGGCCGTCTGCCCGGCCGTGGCCCGATCCGTGAGGGCCTTGATCGAGTCCATCAGGGCCGGGTCCCCGATCCCCAGGTACGTGGTCCCCATCGAGAAAGCCGCCAGACCCATGTCCGGGTCCAGCTCGAGCGCCCTTCGGTAGTGGCGCCGCGCCTCCTCGAAGTCAGCGCGGATCTGCGCCTGCAGGCCCAGTTGGTACTCTCGTTTGGCTCGCTGGGCCGGCTGCATCCAGATCGCGACCGGTATGGCGATGGCGATGGCCAACAGCAGTAGGGACCCGATAATCCCGCCGACCAGACATCCGCGGCGCGGCCGAGCCGCCGGGAAGTCGTGCTCGATGCGGCCTTCTTCCGGCGCATGTTCCGATGGCGCAGGGGGCGTCTGGGCTGCTGGTCCCAGCCGAGCGCAGCGGGGGCACTCCTCTTCGAGCGGACGCATCGCGTACCCGCATCGGGGACAGACGCCGCCGGCCACCATCGGCAGGTCAGCAGGCTCTTCCTCTCGCGCCGGCTGGGCCCGCTCCGGGCGTGGAGGCTTGTGGGGAGCGTCGGGTGACTGCTGCAGCGGTGTTCCAGCGGGTTCAGTCGCGAACTCGATGTCAAGCACGTCATTGCCCGACGGGGAATCGTCCTCGTCGTCGAAGCTGATGTCCAGGATATCGTCTTTGTCGTCAGGCATCATGGCACTTTTTCGGCAATGTATGTATAGCTTATTCTCTCTAACCTATACTACCGGCGCATCCATGACAGGAACCCACAGCGCTGCTTTCGCTTGTCCTCGGCGTATGTCAGCTTCGAGAGCAGCTGCTGAAGCTCCTCGCTCCGCTCCGCGTCATCGTAGATCAGACACCCGGGAAGGCGCTCAATGACGCCGCCTCGCCATGCGAAAACGGCCACCAGGTCCTGCACAGGGTCGAGGACGAGGGCCACGTGTCGGGAATGCGCAAAGAAATGCTCTTGGATGAAGCGGTCATGGGCCGACAAGAACGGACCGAAACCAGGATGGGTGTGGTACCAACCGACGATGCGCACGGATTTGCCGCGTTGATCGAGATCGGCGTGAATGCGCTCCCAGGCGTCGTGGGTGAAGGTGACGTGGGTCAGGCTGGCCTCGTTGCTGTCGGCGATGATGATGTCCGCAACGCGTGTGAGGCGCCCGCGCGGCGTCTGGGCGAAGTCGCCGAGCAGAACACCGCCCACCTCGCGGTCGGTCTGGTCGCTGCCATGACCGATCATGTCAAGGAGGGCATCGGCGGCCACAGCGACTGACGGACCGCCCTTATCGGCGCCAAGCGTGGCCACCTGCACGCCAGAGTCATGCCAGGGGTCCCAGTCCACCAGATCCTCAGCGTCGCAAGACGGTTCAAGCACGAGATCGTCTTTAGACGGGGAGTCCGTGGGGCTCATTGCTTCGGGTCTCCACTGGGCGGAGGAGGAGACACTAGCGGTGCATCAGGCGCCTGGGGCGACGCCGCAGGCGCCGGAGAGGTGGGGGACGGGGGCGCAGGCGGCGGAGTGGCGGCCTCAGCACCAGGAGTGACTGCGTCTCGGACGGTGGTGAGCTGGTGCGCCATGCCGCTGAGCTGTTGGTTGAGTGATGCCACCTGGCCCTTGAGGACCAGGACGTCGCTGTAGGTGGCCAGAGTCAGCCCGACCACCAGGGCCACCAGCAGGCCGATGACACCCAAAGCCCAGGTGAGCCCATGGTCCCGCGCGGCGGGGGCCGGCGGTGAGATGATGATTGGGGCCTGAGCCACGGCGGAGGTGGGCCGGGGCGGATCCGCGGCGGCGGGCGCCTCTTCGGTCCACTGCACCGCGACAGTGTGGACGGACGGGTCCTGGATCAGTTCCTGAGCGTGCCACGTGAAACAGCCCCACGATTTCGCGACCGGGTCAGACACCACCGCCACCTGCCAGGGCGCGCTGAAGAAGTTCCGGTGGATGAACAGGTCGTGTCCGGAGAGAAACAGGCCGAAGCCGGGGTGGCTGTGGTACCAGCCGACGATCTTCAGGTCCGGGTACTGGTTGTCCTTGACCGCGTTGATTTCGTTCCAGGTCTCATGCGTGAAGGTGACGCTGCCGCGAGTGTGGGCCATGGCGTGCCCGCGGATGGCGGCTTCCACCAGGACGACGGGGCGGTCGCCGTCAGTGACCGTCCCGACGAGGATCCCGCCGATCTCGTGCTGCTTCTCCTCGGCGGCGTGCGTGTTGACGGCCGCCAGGGCAGTCTCGAGGATGAAGACGACGGGCCCGGCCGCAGCGGTGTCCTCGGCCGGCTCGGCGCTGTCCGGCTGCTCCAGGTGAACGTCGGCGTCCAGTTCGTCGTGGTCGGACATCAGGCGATGCTCCCCAGCGCCAACTCGCGGTCGGCGGCCAGCAGGTAGTACTTCATGTTCAGGCCCTCCCGGCCGGTGATGATGTCATAGGGCGGGAGGCCCAGTTCGGCCAGCGTCCGGTCGAGGTAGTCCTCGGAGCCGTCCAGCTTGTGTGTCAGGACCGGGTCACAGACCTCGCCGCAGGTGGGGCACGTAGCGGCCGCGATGGTCACCTTGCCCAGGGAACGGAAGAAGTCGCGCGTCTCGTCGCAGTGGGGGCAGTGCAGGCGGGTGCACAGCTCGCGCTCGAACTCGACCTGGGCGCGCGGGCCGACCTCCTGCCGGACGAGGTCAAGCATGGCCCGACCGGACAGGTCGGCGGCACCGTGATCCATCTCAATGATGTCGCACATGTGTTCGTGCGCGGGGCAGTCGTCGCGGCGTTGGTACTGGATCAGGTACGAATCGTGATTCAGACCATTGTAGAAGAAGCCGCGGCCGGCCAGGTTCGGCAAGTCGCGGTCGGCATGTAGGAGCTTGACGCCCTCCTGGACCTGGATCCCGCCGATGATCGAGGCGATCGTGGGGGTGGTGGGGACTTTGCCCTGGAGCACGTCGTCGCGGGAGAGCAGAGCGCAGGAGCGCCGCTGACTCAGGAGCTTGTAGTCCAGCTGGGACATCGTGCATTCGTAGCAGGGGGCGTCCGGGCCCGGGGCAAAGACACGGGCGACGCCCTGCATCAGCTCAATGGCCCCGTCAATCCACGGGTGCCCGAGCTTCCAGCAGTTGGCGTTGATGGTGACGCGCGCTTCGCGGTTGTCCAGGGCGCCGAACACCAGGTCCATCTCGCGGAACACGCCCAGGCCGAGGTCGTAGTTGATGTCACCGACCAGGGCTTCGGCCCGGACATCCGGGTTGACTTCCATGACGCGCTCGGCGGCCACTTCGGCCTTGGCGCGGCCGCGGTCGCCGGCCCGGAACAGGATGGCGCGGGTGAGGTTGGTGTCCTCGATGGTGTCCAGGTCGGCAATAAGGATGCGGCCGACGCCCAGGAGCGCGAGATTCTTGAGGATCTCATTGCCCAGGGCCCCGGCGCCGACGACGAGCACCCGGGCCGCGCGCAGACGCTCCTGATCCCACCAGGGGATCAGCCGCAGGCGGTCGTAGCGGTCTTCGGCTAACTCAACTTGCAGTTCGTCCAGTGGCTCGGACACAGGGAATCTCCCGGGGGCACCGCGCCGCGCACGGGCGCCGCCATGCCTCGAGTGGCGCGTCGAAGCGGCGTCAACCCGCGGTGATCTCGGGCTGCAGGCGCAGGACGTCGCCGTCCTTGACCTCGGCTTCGCCCAGCGTCTGCTCGTCGGTGAGCTGCTTCCCGGACGCCTTGTGGTGGAACTTGTAGCTCAGCGGCTGCCCGTCAGGTCCGGTGACGGGCAGGGCCATCATCTGCACGAGCTTGGCGATGATGCGGCGGACGGGCGCATCGTCGGGCAGCGAGGCCTTCTGCTCCTTGCTGCCGGTGGTATCCATGATGACCACATTGACCTTGCCCATGTGTGCCTCCCTGTAAAGCTATGTATAGCTTTTCGCTTCTATTCTTTGACATATATGAACTGCTATCGCAGCTCAATGTCAATGTCACTCAGATCCTCCGCAGGCGGCGGCGCCGGCTGAGGCGGGGGCATGGGAGCCGAGGCCGGCGGCTGCGGTGGAGCACCGGCGCCCCATCCCGGCGCGGGGTATGCCGGCGGCGCGTAGCCCATCGGCTGCGCGGAGAGCGCGGCGGAACGCGCCACCGACTTGGCCACGGCCATGGCCGTGATCAAAGACACGAGGAAGGAAATCAGCGCCGCGGCCACCAGCCACATCCACGGTTGCATGAACGCCGGTCCGCCAGCTGGCACCGGCGGCGCGGCCGGGGCCCCGGGGGCGGCGGGCGCTCCGGGTACCGCCGGGCTGCCCGGAATGGCCTCCGGGGTCGCAGGAGCGGGAGTGGCGGCCGGGGCGGGCGCGTCCAGCGTCGTGTAAGTTATCTTAGCCTCATCTAGAAAGGACATCGCATCATCGCTCGGGATCGCGAATCCCATGTTCTCGGCCTTCTTGGCCACCAGCGTGGCGACGCCCACCACCTGCCCCTGGTCGTTGATGATGGGCCCGCCCGAGTTCCCCTGATTGAGCGCCGCGTCAATCTGCACGTACTTCTGGCCGTCCAGGTCGCGGCTGGCCGAGGAGACGATGCCCTTGGTCAGCGTGTCCGACAGGCCGAAGGGCGCCCCCAGCGCCGCCACCTCGCTGCCCTGCTTGAGTTTGGATGAGGAGGCGAAGGTGACGGCGGGCAGGTGCGGGCGATCCACCTTCAGCAGCAGCAGGTCGCGCGTGGCGGAGGCCTGGACCAGTTGCGCGGGCAGCTCGTCGCCATTGGCCAGCTTCACCGTTGCGCTCGTGGCCTTGTCCACCACATGCTTGTTGGTGAGGATGTAGCCGTCGGCGTTGACCACGAAGCCGGCGCCCATGCGCTTCTCGAGCATCACGGTCACGACGGAGTCACGGATCTTGTCGGCGGCCTGGGCGAAATCGGCGTGGGCCAGCGGGCACGCGGCCAGCAGCGCCAGCAGCACGACCGCAGCCGGCAGGGCCTGGGGGGACGTCGGTGTGGCTCGCATGAGCAGTTCCTCGCTTCCGTGCGTGTCGTCAGGCGACGTATACGGCCAGCGGGCGATCATCCACGGGCAGGCGCGCGGCGTGGGTTTCGGCCCACGCGGCGGCCTGTGGGTTGAGCACGTCCTCCGGGTTGTACGACCGGAACTGGATCATCTCACCCACGCGCAGCACGAGGTCGGCCAGCGACTCCGACGGCGTCCAACCGCCGATGCACACCCCGCCGCCCTCGGTGGGGGGCAGGATGTTGGGATGGAAGATCGGCGTGCGCCAGATGATCTGCGGCGGCCGGCGCGGGTAGTCGCGGTGCAGGTAGAACTCGCCCTCGTGATGCTCGGCGATCACGGGCGCCTCATCCAGCGGGTCCCAGGCCAGGCCGCGGCAGGTGTAGATGACGCGGTAGCGGTCGGGCGGGTTGCCCTGGTCGGCGAAGGTGATGAAGTCCGACCCGCGCACGAGTTCCCGCATGGCCGCCATGTCGGCATGCAGCCGCCGCAGCCGCGGACTGGACGAAGCTGGTTCGTGAGTCATGGCTGTAAGCAGGCAACGCCTGCACTACAGGGAGAGTTCCACGTGCTACGGCGTGGCACCTGCCTAGGGGATGGCGGGATGACGAGCGGGAGAAGGCAGGCGACGACACAGGGGGTGAAGCGCCGCAGGCAAGAGCGTCTGCGCCACCGCCGCAGGCAAGAGCGTCTGCGCCACC
>CAZZDO010000330.1:0-6066 GCA_964653205.1 uncultured Armatimonadia bacterium
TCGGGCGTCATCTGACTGTGGATGAAGGAGACGAGGAGTTGCCGCGTGTGGCCGTCGCTCCAGTCCGGTCGCCCGTAGGTGTCGCCCACGTTCGGCAGCGCGCCGTTGGGCATGGCGATCCGCAGCATCAGCCCCAGCAGCTTCCCGATCTGCGTCCTGACCATCTCCGCCATGGCCATGAAGTCCCCGCTCTCGGGGTTGGCCTGCAGGAACTCCAGGCAGCGCAGTGACCACGGCACGGGCACGGTCTGGTAGGAGATGGACTGCGTGTCCCACGCGCCCTCAGGCGAGGTGCGGCTGACGAGGCAGAAGCGCAGGTTCTCCTCGCCGGACTTCAGCCACGTCTTGCTCTCGGTGAACTCCGGCAGCATCACGGAGGCGTAGATCAGGCCGGGGTACGAGACACCCTCGTACTTCATCAACTCCCGCGCGCAGGCGATGAAGACCTTCCAGAAGGCCAGGTGCATGTCGGGCGTCAGCGACGGCGAGGCGCGCAGCGCGTCATAGGCCACGAGCAGGTTGCACAGCCGGTTGCGCACTTCCATGCCCGAGGGCGTGATCTCGCCCTTGGTCGTGTAGCCGTACCACGCCGGGACTTGCCGCGACCAGCGCAGCACCGACTCGCCCACCTCGGTCGCCAGCGTCTCGTCCCTGTTCTCCCGGTACAGCCCGGCGAGGGCGTTGAGGTGGTTGAGTTGGTTGAGATACAGGATCCAGCTCAGGGCCGGACTGGGGTTCTTGAGCCACGGGATGTCCGGGCCGAGGTCATACGTCTCGGACTTCCCGAGGTCGTTGTTCGCGATGGTGAAGACATGCTTGAGCCACTTGTCCGCCTGCTCCGGGGAAGTCTTGCCCAGCACGCACATCGAGTTGCCCTCGCTGATGCCGGGGGCCTGGGCCGGGGGAATGACCGGCTTGCTACGCGTGGCGAAATGCTGAACGAGCAGCCCCTGCGCGCGGGGGAGGTCGTTGGCCTGCATTGCCGCGGCGAACGGCTCGAGGCCGGGGCGCTTTGCGTCCACCAGCCGCAGCACTTCCTCCCGGCTGACCTCCTGGTCCACGGGCACGAGCGGGCGCGGCTGGGCGAGTGCCATCGTCGTCACCATGAGCGCGGACAGGCTGACTATCAGGCGTGCGGACATGCCGCCTCACTTCCTCAGAATCGCCGCCGTCCAGCCCTCGGCGATGCGCAGTTCCGTGTACGTCTTGCCGTCCTTCGTCACCGTCGGTGCCTGGAAGTCCGGCACTTGCTTGCCCTCGTCGTTGAAGACGTGGACCTCGTGTTGGCTCTTGTCGCCCCAGCCGAACAACCCGCTACGGTTGGTCACGATCCGCTCCTGCCCGATGATGAACCCCTCGTGTAACTCGATGGGCGTGGTCGGGAACATGTACTGCGTCAAGGTCGGGTAGTCCGCCCAGACGCTCGGCCCGTACCAGCTATACAGGCAGCCGAAGTCCAGCGCGCTGGTCATCCAGCGATACGCGTCAATCTCCTTGCGCTCGCTGATGTGGTCGCCGAGCGCCACCGGGCTGTAGAGGATCGAGCGCAGGCAGTTGCTGATCGAGGCAGTCTCGACAAAGGTCTGGTAGTGCAGGTCGGCGATGGTGCGCGTGTGGGGTGCGCCGTTGGTCATGAGCGGCCCGCGCGCGAGGATGCGCTTGATGTGGTGGACGACGAAGGGCTGGCTGACGAGTGTCACCGAACTCTTCTTGCGGGTCAGCTTCCCCGTCTGCGGGTCAATGTCGCCGCTGCAGCCGTCCCACGGCTCGCCGTAGTGGTACTTGTACGCGCTGTAGGCCAGCTCGTCCCAGTAGACGCCGTCGGCCTTGCACACGTCGAAGATCGCGTCAATGTTCTTGCCAATGTCCTGGCCGAAGCGGTTTTCCAGCGTGGGCAGGAAGATGCGGTCATGGGGCTTGCCGTAGGTGGCCTGCTCGCCATTGGCCAGCAGCGTGCGGGCGTCGGCGTACTTGGTCGGCGCGTCGTCGCCCACATCAATGAAGCAGTGGAAGTAGACTTCCGTCTTCACGTCCGGGCACAGCCGTCGCACCCGCTCGTGATGCCGGGCGTAGTTGGACAGGTCCAACTCCTGGAAGACCGTGCCATGGGCGTAGTGGCCCTGGTAGCGCGGGTAGTCAATGCTCGCGCACACGACGTTGGCGCTCTTGTTGCGGATGAACCGCACCAGTTGCTCGTCAGTCCACTGCTCGACTTCGGGCTTGGCCGACAGGAACGCGAACATCTGCGTCAGCGGGAAGTTCACGTTGCGGATACGGCGGCAGGTGTTGACGAAGTCCCAGAAGTCCGGCCGGGCCACGGGGATGATCGCCCATTCGGCGGTGTACGTCCCGCCGGGCTTGAGCACATAGGTGTTGTCCGCCAGACCGAGCACGCCGTCCAGCGCCGAGTTCATCACATGCACCTGGAACTCGTCGTTCAGCGGCATGAGGCCGATCCCGCTCTTGTCGGTCGTGGCGAAGCTCGTGGGGTTGGCCGGCTCCATCATGCTGATGCTGCCGGAGGCGGGGCTGATGCCCGCGCACCAGACCTTCCTGCCGCGTTCGCCGAGATTGATCGTGTGCCGCTGCATGATGGGCAGCGGCTCGTTGGTGAGGTTGCGGAAGGTCTCGCGCACGAGCAGGCACTCCGCCTGCGGCTCGACCTTGCGGTCCAGATCGAAGAACTCGTTGGCGCCGGTGGGCCACTGGCCGTCGGGGGTCGAGTAGCGGCTCTCGACGGTGAACTGCTCGCCGTGGACGGTGAAGCCGATGCGTCCCTCGCCGCAGGTGAGCTGCGAGACGGCCAGGCGGGCCGGCGGGCGCGGCTCGTAGACCGGCAGCGGCCCCGTCGGGGCGGGGCGCTTGACGACCGCGGGTGGCGGCGGGCTCTTCACCCGCAGCGCCAGGTCCACGATCTCCAGGTCGCGGTGGCTCGCCGGGTCGGTGATGCTCTTCAGGAGCAGCGTGTTGCCCGCCGGCTTCAGCAAGTCCGTGATGCGGAACTCCCACTCCTGGGTCTTGATGCTCTCGACCGGGCCATAGTGGTCGTGCTTGTCGTAGGACTCGAAGTCCGGGGCGTAGGGGACGTAGATGGTGCCCTCGGGGGTGATGAAGTTCTGCTGCTTGCCGCTGCGCATGACCACCGTGATAGGCTTGTTGGTGACGCGGTCGGCGCCCAGCGCCGTGCCATTGACCGACGCGCGCAGGGCGAACGTGTAGCCGGCGACCTTCGGGCTGATGACGCGGGCCTTCAGGAACAGGTAGGCTTCCTTGCCCGGCGGGATGGCGGGCGCGTCGAACGCCACCTCCTCGGCGGCCCCTGCCGGGATCTGCACCACCGGCTTAAGCCCGATCGCCGTCGGCGGCGGGGTGCCCTTGCCGGCCACATCGCCCAGCACCGCCGGCACCAGCGACAGCCGGCTGTACAGCCACGGCTTCGTCGAGATCGTCATGTACGTCTCTTGCGCCGGCTCGGTCGAGTCGCAGTCCGAGATGGCGATCTGTGTGCTCAGCGGCAGGTTCGCGGCCGGGGCGCTGAAGCTCAGCAGCGCGAACGGCAAGAGCGCCTCCATCGTCCAGCCGCGTGGCGTCTTCACCGCGGCGAACTTGACGGTCGTGACGGCCATGCCCTTGGGCTGGTAGCAGTACACCTCGGGCTTGAGGTCCACGAGCGGGTCGCCGGTGGTCCTGAAGTTGCCGGGGCTGAAGGCGAACTGGAACTGCCCCTGGCCGAAGGTCGTCCGCGCCGGGTCGAGGTCGGGCGCCACGTCAATGAACCACTCGATGTGGTCACCCTGGTAGAGCTTCTCATCGCGTTGCTGCTGGAGGACGACGTCGTCGGTCACATCGGCCGCGAGATAGAGCCCCTCCTGCCGCCAGGCGAGGTGGAGCGTGGCGCCGAGATCGTCGGGGCCCTTCCAGGTGGCGGCGTTCCACGTGGCGTGTGCCTTCGCGCGCACCTCGATGGCGTTGGGCACGCCGGCCCATTCCTCGAGGTTGCCGTCCACGGCGATGGGCGGGTCGGGCTTGAGGGGGATGACGAGCAGGTCCTGGGCGGTGGCGAGGCTGCAGGATAGCGACGCCAGGATCAGCAGCGTGAAGTACCGCATGGTGTGCCTCCGGTGCAGTGCAAGTTCCCCCGGCAGGCGCGCCACTCCTGCCTGTGTGGCAGGTGCGGCCGGCCGCAGTACGGAAGTGTCATCCACTCTCGTCGCCCGAGGTGATTCCCATGCGACCACTCCTGACCCTCTCTGCGCTGATGCTCTCGCTGGCCGTGGCGCTGGCGGCCCCGCCGACCGTTTACGTCTCCCCCGCCGGCAACGACGCCTGGTCGGGGAAGCTTGCGGCCCCCAACGCCGCCAAGACCGACGGGCCCAAGGCCACGCTGCCGGGGGCGGTGGCGGCGGCGCGGAAGGCAGGCGAGGGGCCCCGCGTCATTAGCCTCCGCGCCGGCAAGTACTGCCTGGCCGAGACCCTCGCGCTCGGCCCCCAGGACAGCAACCTCAACTTCAGCGCCTATGCGAAGGAGCGGCCCCAGATCATCGGCGGGCGGTTCATCACGGGGCTGAAGCTCGGGCCTGACGGCGTTTGGTCCGTGGCGCTACCCGACGTGAAGGCCGGGACGTGGAGCTTCCGCTCGCTCTTCGTCGGCGGCAAGCGGATGATCCGCGCCCGCCACCCGAACTTCGACCCCTCTGACCCGTACCGCAAGGGCTTCGCCTACGTTGGCAAGGACGCCAGCGCCTTCGGGGTCTGCGTCGGCTGCATCCACAACGTCGGGGACTGGATGGACTACCAGATCAACGTGCCCGTGGACGGGGAGTACACGTTCTGGGTCTACTATGGCGCGCTCAACGCGCCGCACGGCAACACGACCATGGACGGCCGGACGGCCATCAGCGTGGACGGCGGCGAGAAGATCCCGCTGATGGACCTGGGGGACACGGGGAGTTGGGCGGTGTCGCGGTGGGGCAAGAGCGCGACGCTGAAGCTGACCGCGGGCGGGCACAAGCTGCGGTGGGAGAACCTCAAGGGCGGCGGCCTGGACCTGGAGGCCTACGCGCTGAGCGACGACCCGAACTGGCTGCCGAAGGACGAGAACCTGCCGCCGGTGGCCGCCGGCAAGCACATGCTGCTGATCCAGGCCGAGAACTTCACCGCCTGTAACGGCCCGCAACTGCAAGTCAGCAGCGCCGGTCGCGGCTACAAGGACAAGTTCACCTACAGCCCCGGCGACCTCAAGCCCGAGTGGGCGCAAGCCCCCGAGGCCGAGATCCACATCTTCCAGACCGGCAACTGCCGCGCGTTCAAGGAGATCTGCTGGATTGACCGCATCACCGCGGAGGACCGCACGATCTATCTCAAGGGGCCGGAGTGCTCCTCGATCCTGCACACCGGCGACCGCTACTTCATTGAGAACGTGCGCGAGGCGCTCGACGCGCCGGGCGAGTGGTACCTGGACAAGCAGGCGGGGATGCTGTATCTCAAGCCCCCGCCGGGCTTTTCCGCCAAGTCCGAAGTCATGGCCCCGAACATGGGGCGGATCATCGAGGCGCTCCCGCCTGACAAGGACACTCCCCTCTCCTACGTGAATTTCCACGGCCTGACGTTCCGCGGCGGCGACTGGGACTTCGAGGACGGCGTGCGCGGCTACGGCATGGGGACCAACGGCGTCATCTACCTGAAGGGCGCGAGCCACTGTCAGGTCGCGAACTGCACCTTCGTCAACATCGGCAAGGACGCGGTCTGCCTCGAGGGCGGCAGCGACAACTTCATCACCAGCAACGACATCAGTGACAGCGCTGAGGGTGGGATCAACATCCACGGCGCGAACGCGACGGAGGTCGCGGACAACCATATCCACCACCTCGGGCAGGTCTACAAACACAACGGGGCGATCACGCTGCACGACGGCGCGAGCCGCAACCATGTCGCCCAGAACGTCGTGCACGACCTGACCCGCTATGGCATCACGATGAAGAGCGCCGGGCACGAGAACGTCATCGAGTACAACCGCGTGCTGAACACCAACCTGGAGACGTACGACACCGGCGGCATCGAGGTGAC
>CAZZDO010000331.1:0-6060 GCA_964653205.1 uncultured Armatimonadia bacterium
ACACGTCGGCGTCATGCGCAGGCTGCTCTGCACGACCTGGTCGGCGCTGACGCACTTCCCCGCAACGAGCAGGTTGTCAAAGCCCCGCACTGTCAGGCAGCGCAGTGGGATGGCGTAGGGCTCCACGCGCTGTCGCCAGCCCGCATTGCCGGGCCGCGTGAGGCTATGGAAGTCAATCTGCGAGGTGGCGACGGCCACGCCGTCGGGGAAGTCGCGCGGCTCGGGCCCGAGGATGTCGTCCTGGGTCAGCACAGTGTCCCCACGAATGCGCCGGCCCTCACGGATACCGATGCGCGCCCCGGTCGCGCACAGCGAATGCGTCCGATAGCGCGTGCGCTGCAAGAAGTGCAGGATGCGCGCGACCTGCCGCCGCGCCTCGCACTCGGCCTCCGTCAGGCTCAGCGGGTCCGTGGGGTCGTGGCCCATGACCTTGGTCATGTTGCAGTACACGCGCCCATCGCCCAGCGGCGCGAGCGCCAGCAGCCCCGGCAAGTCGGCTTCGCTCGTGATGGGGGAGAGGCCGGGCGGCAGATACGGTGTGACGGCCCGCCCGGTGTCGTGGATGACGAACGTCAGCGTCATGTGCAGCGTGCGGCCGGTGGCCGGGTCGCCCTGGTCGAACTCCGCGCCGGCCAGCGCCGCCAGATCGCCCTCGCCGGTGCAGTCAATGAAGAAGCGCGCCCGCGCGGTCAGCGCCCGGCTGCAACTCACGAGCCCCACGCCGGCAACGCGCCCGCCATCTGTCTCCGCCGAGACAACACTGGCGTGCAGCAGCAACCGCACGCCGGCCTCTTCAGCGAGCAACTGCCAGATGATCTTGAGCTGCTCGGGGTTGAAGTGCCGGCTGTGGCGCGACCCGTAACGCTCCAGCTCGGCCTGGACGCGGTCGAAGACATCGCCCAAACCGCCCAGCGAGGCGAACCACTCGGCCACGCCGCCGGTAGTCGAGGTCCCGCCGAGAGCATTGGCCTCCTCGACAAGCAAGACCGAATGCCCGCGCCGAGCGGCCGCGATGGCCGCGGCGCAGCCGGCCGTCCCGCCGCCGGCGATGAGGAGGTCGGCGGCGAGGGTGGAGACAGGATATGGGTCCATTGTGACGCTCCGTCACGCAGAAGGGAACAGGGCGGGCGCGTCGCCACGCCCGCCCACTCGATCAACGACTCAACGATCAACGGGCGCGATAAATCGCGCCACTACGCCTGCAGCTTCGCCGCGTCCATGATGTTCTTGAGCAGCATCGCTGTCGTCACCGTGCCGATCACGCCGGGAACCGGTGCATGTTGGGGAACTCCCCTCAGTCGGGGCGCAGGCCATGCGGTAGGTCGGCCAGGGGACGCTGGCGTACCCGCCCGGGCCGGATGAGTGTCATGTAGCCGACCAGCGACTCCTCCCGCAGACGCTGGATGACGTCGAGAGCGAACTCCGCTATCTCCGCTGCCTTCCAGGCCTGTGGCGTCCTGACGACGATCACGCCAGGAGGGAATGGTGTGAGTTCCGGATGGGCAAATCCACGATCACGTGTGACGACGATTCGCGCTTCCTGACCTGCAAGTTGCCAGAGCACTTCATCCGGCTGACTACGGTACTGAGACTCGGCCACCTCCAGAACGTCGTCGCCACGCCGGACCAGCCCGGTGGCGACATCCCTGGGGATGCCCTCATCAAGCAACCACTTCACTACGAGACCACCACTATCTCATCGGCCATGGTCTCAGCGGCGTACCGTAGCGCCGACCGGACTTGCTCCTCCGTGAGATAGTACTCATCGCAGATCTCTCTGGTGCTCATGCCACTGGCCACGGCCCCGACCACAATGTACACCGGCATGCGCGTGCCCTTGAGAACGGGCTTCCCGCCCTGTACCCGTGGGTCCACCGTGATCTGTTCGCGCCAGTCTGTCTCCATGGCTGCCCTTCCCTTCAGCCCTCCCTACGGCTTCACATACAGTGTAGGTCCAGCCTGGCCGTTCGTCAATGGCCGCCAACGAACAGGGCGGGCGCGTCGCCACGCCCGCCCCACTCGATCAACGACTCAACGATCAACGGGCGCGATAAATCGCGCCACTACGCCTGCAGCTTCGCCGCGTCCATGATGTTCTTGAGCAGCATCGCTGTCGTCACCGTGCCGACCCCGCCGGGGACCGGGGTGATCTGGCTGGCGATCTCGACCGCCTCGTCGAACACCACGTCGCCCACGATCTTGCTCTTGCCGTCCTCGGTCTTTACGCGGTTGATGCCCACGTCAATGACGATCCCGCCGGGCTTGATGTGCTCGCCCTTGATGAGCCCCGCCTTGCCGACCGCGACGATCAGCACGTCCGCCGCCGTCGTGTGCGCCTTGAGGTCCTTCGTGCCGATGTGGCAGACCGTGACCGTGCAGAACTTGTCCAGCAGCAGCAGCGCGCTGGGCTTGCCGACGATCTCGGAGTGCCCGACCATGCAGATGTCGGTGCCCTTGCCCATCGACTCCATGGGGTCGGTGAACAGCGGCACGCCCGAAGCCTCGACGAGGGCGTAGACCGCCTGCGCGGTGCATGGGGCCAGCACGTGGCTGCCCTGGACGACGGTGCCAATGTTGGTCGGGTTGACGCCGTCCACGTCCTTCTTGGGGTCAATGGCGCGCTGCAGGGCGCGGCCGTCCACGCCGGGCGGCACGGGCATGAGCAGGATGATCCCGGTCACCGACGCATCGGCGTTCAGTTCGGCGATCTTCGCCTCGATGGCCTCCTGGCTGGCGTCGGGCGCGAGCGTCTGCAGGTCGAAGTCAATGCCGACCTCCTCGCACGCCTTGCCCTGGCTCTTGGCGTAGAACTCCGCGCCCTTGTTGTCGGTGGCCAGGATCGCGGCCAGCTTTGGCGTTGTGCCCAGCGCGGCGATGGCGGCCTTCACGTCTTCCTTGATCTTGTCGGCAAGGGGTGCACCCTCAAGCAGTGTAGCGGACATTGTTAACCTCCGATGGGTCGGTGTGTGAGTCCGTGTTCGTGTAGGTGCGTCGGTCCCCCGACGCACGCCGTGCTCGCCTCGAGCCGCGACCGCCGGGGGACCGGCGGGCCTACGCGCCGTCTATCGCAGCGCTGACCTGCTCCCAGACTGCGGCCGCAGTCTTCTCCGCCGCGGCCAGCCGTTCCTGCCACCCGCAGCGGATATCCTGCACGTACTCCTCGTCCTTGATGCTCGCGAGGTTGATCTCCACATTCAACCAGGCGGTCTTGAGCGCCGCCAGCGTGAACGCCGCCGCCACGCCCACATCGCTCAGCAGGTTCTTGTTGGCGTACTCGGCCAGCGTTGGCAACTCCCCGATGGCGTCCGCGATGCGCTCGACCGCCTGCAGCGGCACCTGCGCGGCCTGCTTGAGCGCCTCCTGGATGGCCCCGCGGCGCACGGCCTTCTCCTCGTCCGTGCCGCGCGGGAGGGCATAGGCCGCGCCGACCGGGGCGTAGGCCTCGGCGTCCGCGTCGGTCAGCGCCAGCAGCGCCAGCCGATGCTCTTCCAGCCGCGCCAGCGGCGCCTCAACCTGCTCCCAGTTGTCCTTGCCGCGCGTGAAGTTCGCGGCCATCTCGCCGAGCGCCACGCCCAGGGCGCCCACCAGGGCCGCGCCGCTGCCGCCGCCGGGGGTCGGCTCGCCGGCGGCCAACCGCGCGGCGTACTCTCGCACCGTCAGGTCGGTTAGCATGTCAGTCCTCTCTTCCGGGTCTGCAACGGCGTGGTCTGCGGCCGACACGTCACATTCCCCGTCCTGCACGGCAGGACCTTTACCGCTTCTTGAGGTTGGCGCAGCCGCTCCGCCATCTCCTGCGCCACTCTTGAGTGCTCGGTTACATCGCTGTGAAGAGGTCGGCGTATCTATGGGTCCACTTGCGGGGCGGGGGATGGTTGGCTTGACCTGATAGCTCCGGGGGCGTGGCCGTGACCCGACCAGACATGCCGGTAGCTGGATCACCAGCAGTTCGCAGTTGCTTCTCGCCGAGTCTCGGAGCCGACGCCGACGCCGCGGGGGCGCTGCGACGTGTGCTCGACCTGTGGGGGAAGCTGTCGGGGCGCACCGGCACCCTCTACCATCCCCTCGCCTACCACCTCATTGACGCCGCCGTGAGCGCCGAGGCGCTCTGGCACCAAGTCCTACCCGCCGCAACACGGGACCTGTACTGTACGCAGATGCAGGCCGAACCGGCGCAGGTCCAGCGCTGGCTCACCTTTCTCGTCGGCCTTCACGACCTGGGCAAGGCCACCCCCGGCTTCCAGGGCCAGGAAGCCACGCAGCGGCGCCGCTTGCGCGAGCGCGGGTGGGTGATGCCGCGCGGCGCCGCGCGCGCCCACGACGCCCTCGGTCTGATGATCCTCCACGGTTTGCTCCGCCGCCACGCCGACGAACCCTTCGAGGGCGCGACTGCGCTTGATCTCGCCACCGTCATCGCCGCCCATCACGGCCAGCCTGTCGCGCCGCGTCCGGCGATGGGGGCCGACCGCCACCTGGGCAACGCGGCCTGGACCGCCGCGCGTCTGGAACTGTTCCTCTCCCTCATCCATCTGGCCGGCCTCGAAGCCGAGCCCATGCCGTCCGGTCTGCTGCATCCATCACGCGCATTACTCTCACTCCTGGGGGGTCTGGTTCGGGTGTCTGATTGGCTGGCTTCACAGAACACGGATTTCGCTTCTTTGCAGACGGACGAGGTCGCGTATACCACCCAGGCGCGGCAGCGCGCCGCGGAGGCTGCCGACCGCGCGGATTGGGGACAGACCCCGCCGCCCGACGCGGACTTCGCCGCCCTCTTCGGCTTCCCGCCCAACGCCATGCAGCAGCGCGTCTCCCGGCTGGCCGGGCCCATCCGCGCGCCGGCCATGGTGCTCATCGAGGCCCCCACCGGCACGGGCAAGACTGAGGCCGCCCTGCAGTTGGCCCACGAGTGGCTGGGCCACGGCCACCAGGCCGGCATCTATGTCGCCCTGCCCACGCAGGCGACTGCCACGGCCATGCACGAGCGCCTGCGCTCGTACCCCAGCTTCGCCGACAGCCGCCTGTGTCACGCCGCCACGCCGGCGGCTCTCGGCGCCGACGCCGCCCGCCTGCTCGACCGCATGGGCGTGGGCACGGTGGACCAGGCCCTCCTGGCCGTCATGTCGGACCGGCAGGCGTGGGTGCGCCTGCTGGGCCTGGCCAACAAGGTCGTCATCCTCGACGAAGTCCACGCCTACGACGCGTACACCTCGGGGCTCCTGGGCCGCCTGCTGCAGTGGCTCGCGGCGCTGAACTGCTCGGTCATCGTGCTCTCGGCCACGCTCCCGGCCGCCCAGCGCGCCGAGTTGCTCCGCGCCTATGGCGCCGTCGAAGCGCCGCTGCAGACCGCCTACCCGCGCGTCACGCTGGCAGCGCCCACCTTCCAGCAAGTCGTGGGCCTGCCCGTCGGAGCCCAGCGCACTGTGCGCCTGCGCCACGAGACACAGCCCGGCACTCTCACCGCCGACCTGCTGGCCCGCCTCGATGACGGCGGCTGCGCGGCCGTGCTCTGCAACACGGTCGCGGCCGCCCAGGGGATGTACTGCCGCCTCTGCCGGGAGCTATCCGGCGCGTCCATCCCGGTCAGTCTCCTCCACGCCCGCTATCCGCACGCGTGGCGCGAAGAGCGCGAGCGCGGGCACATCGGCCAGTTCGGCAAGCACGGCGAGCGCCCGGCCCGGGGCGTACTCGTCGCCACCCAGGTCGCCGAACAGAGCCTCGACGTGGACTTCGACCTGCTCGTCACCGAATGGGCGCCCCTCGACGCGCTCCTGCAGCGCCTCGGTCGGTTACACCGCCACGACCGGCCGCGCCCCTCGCTCCTGTCCGACCCCGAAGCCTGGCTGTTGGCCCCGGCGACCGATGCCGACGGCCTGCCGGAGTTCGGCGCTAACGCCGCCGTCTACGACGAGTACATCCTCCTGCGCACGTGGCAACTGCTCCGCGACTGTGACACGCTCACCCTCCCGCAGGACACCGAGCGCCTGATCGAGGCCTGCTACGCGCCGCCCGATGCGACCGACGCGCCCGAGCCGCTGGCCTCGCGCCTGCGGGCGGCCGCCCGCA
>CAZZDO010000332.1:0-6031 GCA_964653205.1 uncultured Armatimonadia bacterium
GATCTGGAATCCGGCAACCCTATCCGAAATAGCAGCTACAATTTCGCGGGCAATTTCAGTCCCCATCGCGGCGCCATCCTCGCGTGTTGTACACCGCCCCAGGCGCTCAAGTATTGATTTGGTCACCACCACCCCGGGAACTTCATTGTTCATGAATTCCGCATTGCGCAAACTGGTCAAAGGCCAGACACCGGCAATAATTGGTATACGGGTCGGGTACTTTTCGATTTTATCCAGAAACCGGAACAATGCCTCCGGATCAAATACCGGTTGGGTAATCGCAAACTCCGCTCCGGCATCAATCTTGCGAAAATAGCGTTCGATCTCACGCTCCGGATCAACCGCGCACGGATTGGCTCCCACCCCGATAAACAAGGAGGTAGGGGGGACAACGGGGTTACCGCCTACATCAAAACCGTGATTAAGATTATTTACCGTTTGCGTTAACCCTATGGCATCTATGTCAAAGACCCCGGTTGCATCGGGGTAGTCGCCCAGCTTGGGTGGATCACCGGTTATGAGCAGCATGTTGCGTAGTCCGGCGGCCTGGGCACCCAGCAGGTCGGCCTGCATGCCGATCAGGTTGCGATCGCGGCAGCAGTAGTGCAGCACGGTTTCAATCCCGGCCTCACGCTCGATAGTTAGAGCCGAAATCATGGGTGAAACACGGGTGCTCGCCCGGGGCCCATCGGGAATATTGATTGCATCAATCCCGTTGTCGGCACACAGACGCGCTTTGGCGATAAGGGGCGACATGTCAACGGTGCGCGGGGGGAGCAGCTCAATGGAGGAGACTTTTTCTCCGGCAAGAATTTTTGCGGCAAAGCGTGATTTACGGGATGGTTCAACCGGAGTTACCGTCGGGATCACTTTGGCGCTCGTGCGAACCTTGGCGTGATTCTTGACACCTGATAGTGAGCCGATCGTGCGGGCCATGATCTGCTGTACGGTCAGCTCCTGGCTGTCGGGGGACAGGAACCCGTAGATGATCTGGGCGAAGATGCCGCCGACCGCCCCGCAGACCAGCCCACTACCCAGGCCGATGCCCCCACCGATGAGCAACTTGCGCACGTTGCCCTCGTAGATGCCGTTCACCACGCCGATGCACAGGCCCGTGCAGACGCCGATGATGGCGGCGAAGACGGTCGTGTAGAGCACCGCCGTCTCGGCCGAATGCTCATAGCCGTGCGAGCGCAGGATGCCGATGCCGACGGCCGCCGCCCCCAGGATCGCGCCACCCACGAGCCCGGCGATGGGCCCGAGGTAGCTGGCCGCGCCCCCGGCACTCCATTGCGAAAACCCGAGCGCCATGCCCAGTCCCCCGGCCGCTGCGACGGCGATGGCCAGACAGATGATCCCGTATGTCCCCACCACTCCGGAACTGCCGGTGTCGCCCAGATAGGCGACCGGTTCGGTCAATCCCCACGCCAGAATGCCGCCCAGCGCCCCGGCGATGGCCATCTGGATGAGCAGCGACCCGACGAGGCCGCCCGACAGCGCCCCCTTCTTGCCCTTGCCCACGGCGGCGTAGGCGCCAGGCTCAACGCCCGGGTAGGCCGTGGCCGCCGGATAGGCTCCGCCCGCCGGGCCGGGAGGTGGCGCCGCGGGAATGTCGTCCAGGTCAATGCTGTCAATGACCAGCATGTCCCCACCGGGCGCCATTGAGGGCACCGGCGCGGCCGCGGGCAGGCCGGCGGGCTCGTCGGCGTCCAGATCATCCAGCGACAGGTCTATGTCGGGCTGCTCGCGGTCGTTGTCGTCGGCCATGCGCACCTCCTCCGGCATGGGCCGCGCAGGCGGGTTCGTCCTCGAACCCGCGCGCACGGGTTCGAGGACGAACCCGCCTACGCGCCCTTCAGACTATTCCACAACCGCCACCGAAAGCCCTACCCGCGTGGCATCGGCGAGGCGCTGTACATGCTCCGGGTCGAACTCCCCTCCGCCCACGGCGACAGCGAACCGGAACGTCAGCTCGCCCAGTTGGTAGCCCGGGAAGTTAGTGTACCAGAAGTTGTTGGTGAGCCACGAGTACAGACAGGCACGGTCCAGCCGCAGGTGATCCGCCCACCGCCCGAAGGTGATCGCCCCAAGCTGCATCAGCGGGGCCTCGACGGGGCACACCGCCGCCCAGCCCTCGTCGTTCACCATCGCCGCATAGTCTTGAACGGCGTAGTAGTCCCGACAAGTGCCCGGAAGCTGCTGCGTCTCGGCCTCGAACACCGCGTCACAGCTATGGACCAACGCCCGCGCGCCCTCCAGCTTGAACGGGAAGGCCACATACACGCCCTCGTAGTTCTCGTAGGCCTGCTTGTCCAGACGCACCTCGACTTCGAGCCACGGTAGCTCCCGCCACAGGCGCAGTTCCGTCTCGATGCGCCGCAGGTAGGGCAGTTCGCTCGCGACGATCAGCGCGTCAAAGACGGGCCCGCTCTCCACACGGACCACACGCGAGTTCGCCAGCGACCCCTCCCGCGCGAAGTTCGCGTCCGAGCGGCGGTAGGCGTAGGGAAGCTCCGTGTAGCCCCGCTCCCACACGGCGGCGCGGTCCTCGGGGCTCGTGATCGTCTCGCGGATGACCTCCCCGAAGCCCCAAGGGGCGCGGGCGTCGAGCATCTGCACGTCCCGCGACTTGTCCACCAGCGAGAACAGCCGCCCGTTCTCGTCGAACTGCAATTCGAAGAACTCGTTGTCCTCGAAGTCCAGCAGCCCCGGCTCCTTCAGGCCAGGAGCGGGCGTCTCCTCGAACACGACCTGCGTCGCGCCGAACACGTCGAGGTCCGCGACGGCAGCCACGGCCTCGGCCTCCCCTGGCTCAAGCGCCAAGGCGGCCACGGAGCGCCGGGGGCGCAGCGCGGTCGGCACGGAATGCTGCACCAGCACCTCACCGGACCCTCGCCGGAGCTTTGTGTCCGCTGGCTTGAGGCCCGGCAACTCAACCGAGCCGTGGAACTCCGCTGCCAACGGATTGAACAGACTTAGCCTGCTGGCACTACCCACCTGCTCCCTGACGGTCTGATCCCTGAAGTCCTCCGCCTGCTGCTCGCCGGACACCGGGGCCAGCGCCTGGGCCAACTCCGCCTCCAGCCGCCGCGCCCGGTCGTGCGCGAGGTAGATATGCCGGGCCTTGTGGACCCAACTGGCGCGGCTGTGGTACGAGTGCGGCGCCACCCCCATGTTCGAGCAGCCCCAGGTGTGCTCGTCGAAGAGCAGGAGGTCCTCCCAGATCGGCCACAGGTCCCGCGTGTCGCCGAGCTTGGCCTGCAGGGCCTCGATGCGCCGCAGGCGGCAGTGCGTCTCCCGCGACAGCGCGGACTCGTACGCCGCCGAGCCGATCCCTTCGGACCACCAGTCCGGCCAGGCGAGTTGATGCGTGGGGAAGTCATCGCCATGCAACTCGATGAGCCGCTCGAAGAACGTGCGATTGGTGGACAGCCGCAGGCGCGGCTCCCCCACCTCGTCGTTCCACGTCTGCACGAGGTCGGCCACGCTGGCCGAGGGCGGGTAGTTGTCCGCCGCGTAGTGCAGGAGCAGGGGCTGATACGGATAGCCCTCGCTCTCCAGCAGGCGCAGGTACTCCAGCAGCCGGGGGCCGAGGACTTCCATCCCCTGCGGCATCCCGAGCACGTGCCCGGCGCCGTACCAGCCCTTGCGCCAGTCGGTGTGCCACACCAGCGCCCTCCCCCCGCGCGGCCCCACCCACCAGAACGGCCGGTCGGCGATCTGCAGCGGCTTGCTGACCATGGCGTTGGGCGACACGCTCAGATAGGGCAGCCCCGCCTCGGCGAGCACATCGGGCAGGCTCCAACCCGCGCCGGGGATGTCCGTGGTCATGACGGTCGTCAGCTCAAAGCCATGCTCGCCCGCCATGCGCTGCGCCGGTTGCAGGGCCACCTCATAGGCGCGCTTGTCCATCAGTTCCATCGGGTCGAGGAACAGCGCGGCCAGCTCGACACGCCCTTGCCGCAGCCGCTCGGCCATCTCGGGAACGCGCTCGGACCGGGTGCGGAAGAACTGCACCATCGGCCACGTGAACTCGCAGACCCAGCGGAACTGCGCGTCCTCGGGGTAGTCGTCGCTGACGCGACAGTAGTCCAGCACCTGCTCGAGGTATTGGACATGCTTCTCCCAGATGACCGGCTGCAGGTCAGTGTAGCCGACATCCACATGGGTGTGGTGCAGGATGTGAACTTCCGTGATGGCCATGGCTACCTCAACTCCAGCGTGCCGAACTGAAACGGGCTGCGCTTGTGGCTATGTCTTCCCGTGAAGTACAGCGTTTCCTGCCCGGGCGCGGCGAACCGGAAGAGGTTGAACCGGGACGTGCCGTCCCTGGGAGCGCCGGCTTCCAGCCGGCAGGCCGTTGCCGTGGGAGCGCCAGCTTCCCGCGAGGGCCTGAGCCCGTCGAAGGCCAGCCGGCCCGGCAGCCGCATCTCGACGGTATATCCGTCCGGCTCAATATGCGTCTTCGCCTCCCAGCCCGCACCCCGCACCCGCACCGGCCGCTCCAGGCTCCCCTCGAGCCGTATCCCCTCCATCGTTACCACGAACCACCGCATTGCCCCACCCACGTCCAACGCCACGGCCACGCGGTCAACCTGCGCCAGGTCCGGCTGCTCGGACAGCGGCGTGAGCTTCTCGATCTCCGGCTCCCCGCACCGGAACGCGACGTACAGGTTGTCATCATCATGCAGGCAGTTGACGACCGTCTCCTGCGAGGGCCAGATGCGGCCGGTGAGGTTGCGGAAGCGCGTGATGACGGTGCGCGTGCCGGGGGCATTGGCGGCCAGACTGGCCTGCCAGCAGTCCTCGTCGAGCTTGCCGTCAATGGCCGGCGTGCCCCGGAGCGCGACGGCGAACTTGTCTTCCGCCACCCGCGTAGGCGCGTCGGTCCCCGACGCGCTCTCCGGGCTCGGCCGCACCGGCAGCGCCAGCAACCCATCCAGCGCCCCCCGGTCGGCCTGCAGCGCCAGAATCTCGTCCACGACGAGTTCGCGCAGGGCCAGCAGGTGGCGCGGGTCGCGATCCGCGTGGCGCAAGTCAGGCAACACCTGCGAGGCCAGCGCCGCCAGATGTCGTTGCGCCGCCTCGGGCCCCGCCAGTCGCGCGATCATCGCCCCGAGCATGTTGCACAACTCGACGTCCTCGAGCCCGTCGCGGATCATCTCCAGCCGCACGCCCGTGACGGGGTACGCGTCGGCCAGCGTCGTCCCCCGGCCGGTGTACATGAGCAGGCCGTCGTTGTTGTTGAGCAGCACCGGGTCCACCGCGGCCTCGGCCCACGGATCGTTCCCCTCCGGCCCCCAGTGGATCGTGTTGATGTACAGGCTCCCCGTCAGGCCATGCCGCGGCTGCATCCAGAACAGCAGGCGCGGGGCGATGGCGTCGTCATCCAGCAGGAACGTCGGGTAGGGGTACTTCGGGAAGACGCAGGTGTACCACCAGACTTCCTCACGCGCTCCTGTAGGAGCGGTCACAGACCGCGACCGGTCGGGGTCGGTGACCCCTCGTACACCGGCCATATCAGTGATCCGGTCGTCATACAGATAAACGCTCTCGACATTCGGGCACCAGATCGAGATCGCGCCCTGCAGATCGGCCTCGGGCTGGATCGTGTCCAGGCGCGCCATGAACGGGTCCAGCGCCGCTATCTGGAACCCTACCCGCCGCACCTCCCACCACATGCGGCGCGGCGGCTCGTCCAGCAGGTAGATGTAGCAGCGGTTCAGCCACCCGCGCGCCTTTACGTACGCGATCACATCGCGCAGGTAGGCGTCATCATCGCCATACGGGATGCGCACGCCGTTCACCCGCGGGTCGCGCATGTAGCGCTCGCCCTGCCTGATGTCCACGGGCAGGACCATCGGGCAGAGCCGGTGGTCGAGCATGAAGGCGAAGAAACGGTCAAGGACCTTCCGCCGTTGGAGGGGCCGCGCTTCAGCCGGCGGTCGTTGGAGGGGCCGCGCTTCAGCCGGCGGTCGTTGGAGGGGCCGCGCTTCAGCCGGCGGTCGTTGGAGGGGCCGCGCTTCAGCCG
>CAZZDO010000333.1:0-2326 GCA_964653205.1 uncultured Armatimonadia bacterium
AAGCGCGGGCCGGTGACGTTCGCGCAGCTTTCCGAGGGCCGCGGCGACTACCGCCTCCTCTACGGCACGGGCACGGGCGTGGACACGGAACTGCGCGGCGGGCGCTTCCCGGCGCTGCAGGTCGAGCTGAACTGCGGCGCGGACGACCTGCTGCGCGAGATCAAGGGCCAGCACTTCGCACTGTGTTACGGGGACGTGACGGAAGACCTCGGGCTGCTGTGTGAGATGCTGGGCGTTACGGCCGTCCCGTTGGGCTGAGCCGCAAGCCTCCATCGCCCGCCTTACCTCCGCACTAACCACTTCTACACTGAAGACTGACCCGCCATGGATGACCGTACCCTCCGCGTTCTCGAATACGACAAGGTCCTCGGCCTGCTCGCCGAGGTCGCCGCTTCGTCGCTGGGCAAGGCGCGCGCGCTGGCTCTCGAGCCGCAGACGGACGCCGCCATCGTGCGCCGCCGCCTGCGGGACACCTCCGAAGCCGCGTACATCATCGGCCGCTACGGCTCGATGCCGCTGGGCGGGCTGACCGACGTGAGCGACCACCTCAAGCGTGCCCGGGCGCAAGTGTCGCTGGCCGGAGGCGAACTGCTGGCCGTGGGCAATCTCATCTACTGCTCCGAGCAGATGGGCGCGTACTTCGTCGAGGGCGAGGACCTCGCGCCCGATCTCGCCGCCCAGGCCGCGCAACTGAGCGACCAGAGCGCCCTACGCGAGCAGATCGAGCGGGTGCTCGACGACGACGGCGAAGTGCGGCGCGACGCCTCGGATGAGCTCCACCATCTGTACAGCCGCCAGGGAGTCCTGGAGGGCCGCGCCCGCGACCGCATGGACAGCCTGATGCGCCAGGCGGCGGCCAATGAAGTGCTCCAGGACCCCATCATCGTCCAGCGTGAGGGGCGCTTCTGCCTGCCGGTGCGCAGCGACCGGCAGGGGCAACTGCGCGGCATTGTCCACGACCGTTCCGACAGCGGCGCCACCGTCTTCATCGAGCCCTTCGAGATCGTCGAGATCGGCAACGAACTGCGCGAGATCGAGATCGAGATCGTCGCGGAGATCAAGCGCCTGTTGCGCGAACTGTCCGCGCAAGTCGGCGCGGCCGCGACGGACCTCCTGCGCGATCTGGACACGCTCGTCGGCTTCGACTTCGTGAACGCCTGCGGCCGGCTGGCCCGCAGCATGAACGCCACCGCGCCGGTCGTCCGTGAGGATGGTGTCATCAACCTCAAGCAAGCGCGGCACCCGCTCTTGCAGGGCCAGGTCGTGCCGGTTGATTTCTGGCTCGGCGACCAGTTCAGCACGCTGCTCATCACCGGCCCCAACACCGGCGGCAAGACCGTCACGCTCAAGACCGTCGGCCTGCTCACGCTCATGGCGCAGTCGGGCCTGCACATCCCCGCTGAGCCGGGCTCGGAGATCCACGTCTTCGAGTCGGTCTGGGCAGACATCGGCGACGAGCAGAGCATCGAGCAGTCGCTCTCCACGTTCAGCTCGCACATGACGCAGATCATCAAGATCGTGAGTCGGGTGGAGGCGTGGCGAAGACGAACGGCGTCCCACCCCCCAACCCCCTCCCTGAAGGGAGGGGGGGACGGCATGAACTGCCTCATCCTCCTCGATGAACTCGGCGCCGGCACCGACCCCGCCGAAGGGGCCGCGCTGGGACAGGCGGTCCTCGAGGAACTCCACGGCGCCGGCTGCCTTACTGTCGCCACGACGCACTACAACGACCTCAAGGTCTTTGCATACGCCACCGATGGCATGGAGAACGCCTCCGTCGAATTCGACGTGAAGACGCTCCAGCCCACGTACCGCCTGCTCATCGGCGAGCCGGGGAGCAGCAACGCTCTGCAGATTGCCCAGCGCCTCGGCCTGCCCCGGCGCATCGTCGGCGTGGCGCGGGAGTTCCTCGGCGGCGAGCGCCTCAGCGTCGAAGACGCCCTGCGCGAAATGCGCCAGAGTCGCGTGGACCTCGACCGCGAGCGCAAGCAGACGACGAAGGCCCAGCGTGACCTGGAGAAGCTGCGCGCCGAGTATGAGCGCAATCTGCAGGAGTTGCAGACGCAGCGCTCGGAGGCGATGGAGCAGGGCTACGACCGGGCGCTGGAAATCGTCCGCCGCGCCGAGGAAGAGGCGCGGCGGATCATCGCCGACCTGCAGCGTCAACCGCGCCAGTCCAAGGTCACCGAGGAGAAGCGCCGCGAGGTGGCGTTGCTACGGGAACAGATTGAGCGGGAGGCGGCCGCGGAGCCGTCAGGACCGTCGCCGTTGGAGGGGCCGCGCTTCAGCCGGCCCCCGGAGTCTGGCGAACAGCCGGGGCCGCGCT
>CAZZDO010000333.1:2426-6019 GCA_964653205.1 uncultured Armatimonadia bacterium
GGGGCCGCGCTTCAGCCGGCCCCCGGAGTCTGGCGAACAGCCGGGGCCGCGCTCTAGCCAGCCCCCGGAGTCTGGCGAACAGCCGGGGCCGCGCTCTAGCCGGCCCCCGGAGTCTGGCGAACAGCCGGGGCCGGCTGAAGCGCGGCCCCTCCGTACGGCCCCCTCCCTTTCGGTCGGCGCCAGCGTCCGCCTCCGCTCCATGAACCGCGAGGGCCGTATCGTCGAGCGCCTGCGGCAGGACCGCTATCTGGTCGAAGTCGGCCGCATGAGGATCGAGGCCGCCGCTGATGACCTGGAGCCCACCGAGGCGCCCGTCAGCGAGGAGGCCCGGCGTCTGGCGCACACGATGCAGATGCGCAAGGCCCCGACCTTCGAGCCCGAGATCCACCTGCGCGGCACGACCGTGGACGAGGCGATCCTGACGCTGGAGAAGTACCTCGACGACGCGCAACTGGCCGGGGCCACGGAAGTCCGGCTCGTTCACGGCAAGGGCACCGGGGCGCTGCGGCAAGGCATTCAGAAGTTCCTGCGCAGCCACCGCGGAGTGAAGTCGTTCGCCATCGCCCCCTTCGCCGAAGGCGGCGACGGCGTCACCGTAGTCGAGCTGAAGTGATGGGTGATCCCGCGTAGGTGCGCCGGTCCTCCGGCGCACAGCGGGCGTCACGTGCCCGCCGGAGGACCGGCGGGCCTACGCGTCCGAGAGGTGAACGCATGCCCCCCGACCTCACCGCTCACGAACCCGCCCGCGACCTCCCCCTTGTCGGCGAACACGACGTCGTCGTGGTCGGCGGCGGAACGGCCGGCGTCATGGCCGCCATCGGCGCGGCGCGGGTCGGGCGGGGTACGAGCCCCCGCCCCACAGTCTGCCTCATCGAGCGCTGCGGCAACGTCGGCGGGGCCGTCAACATGGGCCTGATGGGCCACTTCGGCAACCGCTTCATCACCGAGGACGGCCGGCCCATCGTCGGCGGGGCGCCCCTGGAGCTGTTCGACCGCGTCATCGCCGCCGGAGCCACGCCCTATGCGAGCCGGCAGGAGGCCTTCGCCGCCGGGCACAGCATGTTCTACCGCCACGAGCATGCCGGGCAGATCTGCCTGGAGATGTTGCAGGAGGCGGGCGTCGAGCTGTGGCTGCACAGCCGCTTCAGCCGCGCGCAGGTAGCGCCGGACGGAAGCCTGGAGGTCTTCTTCGAGACCAACGGTGGCCGTGTGGCCATCCGCGCCCGACAGCTCGTGGACTGCACCGGCGGGGCCGAAGCTGCCGCCTCGCTCGGCGCGCCGCTGGCCACCGGCGGGCACAAGTCCTGGGGCCTCCTCTTCGAGATGGGGCTGGTGGACCTCGAGCGCTACATCGCCTGGGTGGACAGCCTGCCCGAAGAGGACCCCGAGTGGGACGCCTGGCTGGCCCGCACACTCCACATGACGCCCGAGGAGATCGCGCAGGACACATACTGGGGTGAATGGCTGGACGGGCGGCGGCGCGCGTGGCCCTTCCGTCCCGTCCTCCGGCAGGCGGTGGACGCGGGTGATCTCACCCTGATCCGGGACCTGCCCGACGGTGGGCAGATCCGCTACGGCTGGGACGGTTTCTGGCCCGAGCCGTGGCACGGGGCGGACGACGTGACCGCCAATGTCTGCATGGTGACGGGGCTGGACCCCAGCGCCCCCCGCGCGGCCACGCAGGCCGAGATCGCCGCCCGCACCTACGCCTTCGAGTTCCTGGCGTTCCTGCGCCAGTACATGCCGGGCTTCGAGCGTGCCGTCATCCGCACGATGGGCGCGCAGACGATGCCGCGGGGCGGGCGGGAGATCATCGGCGAGGCGCGACTGGCCGACCGTTCCGGCGAGCCTCTGGACCAGCGCGAGGATGTCGTCGCCCTCGCCGGGGGCAAGCAGGCGGTCGGCCTGCCGCTGGGGATGTTCGTGCCCCAGGGGATCGAGAAGGTACTGGTCGCGGGCAAGTGCGCCTGCGACGGCTACTCGGTGCGCGCCAGCGTCACGTGCATGGCGGCAGGCTACTCATGCGGCATCCTGGCGGCGATGGCGGCACGGAAGGGGGTGACGCCGCTGGCGCTCGAGCCGGCATCGCGGCGCGCCGAACTCGCCAGGCATGGCGCCATGCTAACGCCGGGAGAACCGCCGGACGAGCCGTACCGCATGATCTGGGAGAAGCGCCCCGGAGTGCCCGACTTCGACGCCGACGACGGTGCCAAGCGAGCGAAGAAGCTGTCGTAGAGGAGGGGAGCGTCAGGAATGGGGAACGTGGTTGGCGCCTCGGAGCCGGCGCCGCTTGTGCCACCCCGTGCCCGCCTCTGGCGGTATGTGACTGAGCACCCGCCGGTCGTTCTGGCGGTGCTGCTCGTGGCCGCCCTGCCCAACCTCTGCCTCCGAGACGCCCCACCGCTCATCAATCCCCGCGAGGACCTGGATAGCTACATGAAGCTCCAGGGCATCGCTCAGGACCGCGGCCTCCTGTCGGCGCTGAGCTACTTTTGGGGGGACGACCCGCAACACGTCCACACCTTCCGCCCCCTGCCCGCCGTCATGCTCTGGGTCGAGTACCACCTGTGGGGCTACCATAAGCCGCCCTACGTGCTGGTCAACTGGCTGTGGTTCGTGGCGACCGGCTATGCTCTTGTGCTGCTCGGCCGGGCGCTGGGCGTGCCGCCGTGGGGCGCGCTGGGGATGGGGGTGGTGCTGCTGGCCCACGTGACGCGCGGCACCCACGGCACGATCATCCACGCGGCCACGCGCCACGATCTCGTATGCACCTTCTTCGCCGTCCTGGCCGTCGTGGCTATCATGCGCCATCTGCAGCAGCCGCGGTCAGGCCGCCTGGTATGGTTCGGTGTCTGTTCGCTACTGGCGTACCTGTCCAAGGAGATGGCGCTGGCGCTGCTGCCGCTGTCCGTGGCGCTGGCGGCGTGGCACGGAATTCGGACCGAAGCGCGGCGGCCTGCCCTGGCCCTGGCCAGCGTCGCGCTGCTGGTGGCACTCGTCTGGTTCGGGTGGTATCGGCTGGCCGAGCAAGCCATGGGGCCCGGCGGCGTCCCCACGCACAGTGTCGGTAGTTGGCTGGAGATGCTAAGCGAGCGCTGGCCGGGGCCGCTCGTGGTGGCGCTGCTGGAGTTCTCTCAGCCCGCGGGGGAGTTGGTGAACCAGTTCCGGTCGGGCCTGGGTTGGCCCATCCTGATCTATCACATGTTCTGGACGGCCCTCATGTGGCTGTTCCTGCAGATCATGTGCGTAGTCGTGCTGTGGCGCGTCCAGCGGCAGTGGCTGGCGGTGCTCGCCCTGTGGAAGCTCTGCATGTGGCTCCCGGTGTTGCCGTTTCAGGGCACCTTCCCCTGGTACGAGTACATGCCGCACACGCTGGACCCGATACTCGCCGTCGGGACCGCCTGTGTGCTGTGGCAGCACTTCTGGATCAAGCGCAGAGGCCGCCGGGCCGCTAACGCTTCGCCCCCGCCACCACCTTCAGCACCACCAACTGATCTCCCGCTTGCGCAGTCTTCCACGTGACCTTCTGCACCGGCAGCCACGGGTTGTCGTTCACGTACGTCACCTGCCACAGGCGCACGGGCTGGTCGTTA
>CAZZDO010000334.1:0-6011 GCA_964653205.1 uncultured Armatimonadia bacterium
CCATGTCCAGTCTGACTGTGGGCCTTGCCACTACTGACATCACCCCGCCGCTGGGCTTGCCCATGGCCGGCTACGGCTCCCGGGACGAACTCTCCCGCAAGGTGACCGACCCGCTGCTGGCCCAGGCCCTCGTGGTCCAGTCGGGCGGCGTGTCCTGCGGTCTGGTCTGCACCGACCTGATCGGGCTCGAGGCGGACTTCGTGGCCGAACTGCGCGAACGCGCCGCCGCGGCCTCCGGCCTGGACCCCGAGACGATCATGGTGTGCTGCAGCCACACCCACTGGGGCCCGGTCGTGACGGGCGGGCGCTATCTCATCGCCAAGCTGCGCGACGCGGTGTCGCCGGCCTACCGCGCCGATCTGCTGGAGAAGCTGACGGGGCTGCTGGTCGCCGCCGGCGCCGCGCGGGTGCCGGCCGTGGCGAGTTGGGGCGCCGGCTTTGCCAACGATGTCAGCTTCAACCGCCGCCAGGTCGGCCCGGACTTCAAGACCGACATGCACCTGGTGCTCGACCCCGAGCCGGCGGCGCTGGCCAGCCAGGTCGGCAATGATCTCGCCCTGGCCTGGCGTCCCGGCGAGCACATGGGCCCGCGCCTCAGCGAGCCGCTCGAGGAACTCCAGGGCAAGCGCGTCGGCCCGGCCGATGCCGAAGTGCCCCTCCTGCGCTTCGACAAGACCGACGGGACGCCGCTGGCCACGCTGGTCAACTTCGCCTGCCACGCCGTCTGCGGCGGGGACGACTTCTACGGCTACTCGGCCGACTGGGTCGGCTATGCCCGGGAGGCCTTTGAGGCGGTGACGGGCTGCCCGATGGCGTTTGCCGACGGCTGCGCCGGGGATCAGGTGCCCCGCTGGCGGCAGAACGACTCCCGCCAGCGCGTGGGCAAGTCGGTCGGCGCGGAGGCGGCGAAGGTGTATCTCGGCCTCGACGACCGCTCCGCCAACGCGCCCCTGGGCATCACGAAGGCGGACGTGTTCCTGCCGCTCAACCCGAGCATCATTCCGGTCGAAGAGGCGCAGGCGAACCTCGCGGCCCATCCCGAACCCGAGAGCAATGGCGCGATCTGGGAACGCGAGATGCTGGCCCTGGCGACCGAGACGCAGGGGATGGACCAGGGCTTCCCCGCCGAGGTCTGGGCCATGCGCCTGGGCGACTTCGGCCTGGTCACGATGCCGGGCGAAGTGCTGACGGAGATCGGCCTGCAGATCAAGCAGCGCTCGCCCTTCCCGGTCACGATGGTCGTGAGCCTGGCCAATGGCTGCATCGGCTACCTGCCCACCGACAACGCCTGTCGCGAGGGCGGGTACGAGCCCAGTTGGTGCCCGGTCGGGCCGGGGACCGAACGCATGCTGGTAGACACCGCCGTGGCCCTGCTGGAGGAACTGGCATGATGACGTCTTGCCGCGCGCTGCCGCTGGTGGCTGTCGTGCTGGCCGTCACCTGCGCCACCGCACAACCCGTGCCCGTCAAGTTCGCCACCGTGGCCGACCTGTGTGCAGCCACCGGCCTCAAGCCCGACGTGCCCATTGTCGTGGCCGGCTATCGCCAGGCCGATGACGGCGGCGGGGGCACGTTCCGGTACGACCCGGCCTCGGCCAAGGACGCCGACGGCGGCGCCGTGCTGGCCCCGTCCAAGCTCCCGGGCCGCCTGCACCGCGTCGTGGACCCGGAAGAGGACGCCTACGCCGAGTGGTTCGGCGCCCATGGCGACGGCGACAGCGCCGCGCCCCATGACGACCACGCCGCCATCAACGCCTGCCTGAGGGCCTATGGCCGCGTGAAGCTGATGGCCAAGACCTACGGCGTGCGCGGCAAACCCCAGCCGTACAACCCCGCCATCACCCACAACGCCATTGATCTCGGACCGCACTATCGCATCATCGGCTCGGGCCGCGACCGGACGACGGTCAAGCTGCTCGACGGCACCAACCCCCACGGCGCGCCGGGCGGCAGCAACTACTTCATCATGCTCTACAACCGGCAGTTCCACGAGAGCGCCGACTACGTCGTCATCAGCGACTTCACGATTGACTGCAACTTCGACCAGCAGGACAAGCAGGCGACGATCCACGCCATCGGCATCCGTGGCGGCGGGGCCACGGTGGAGCGGCTGAACCTGCGCGGCTACGGGACCGGGCGCCAGCGCCCCGAAGGCTTCTCGCGTGAGTGCTTCGTCATTCACCAGACCCTCGTATACAAGGACCGCAAGGGCTGCCGGCGCGCGGGCACGTATCGCGACCTGGACTTCACCGGCTGCGGGCATAACGGCGGCATCGGCCTGCCCATCGGCGAGATCACCCACCTGGCCGTCGGTGGCGCGGACAACTTCGACAACAAGAGCTGGATCATGCCGGGCGGCGCCGACCCGGACTGGGACCCCGCCAACGGGGGCGAGAACGCGAACAACTGGTGGCCCAGCTATGGTGGCCTGATCGAGAACTGCTTCATCCATGACGAGGTCTATGACCCACCGACGCAGCAGAGCCCCCTGAACGGCTTCACGTACGGGGACTCCATCGGCCTGACCATCCGTGGCAACCGGGTGGAGAACTGGGAGGGGTGCGCGGTCTTCACGATGAGCTGGTGGAACCAGGACACGACCATCGTGGACAACGTCTTCCGGAATGTGACGCTCGGGGTGGCGCTGAACATGGCGGGCCAGGACGGCAAGCCGATCCAGTGCCCGCACCATGACGGCGTGCTCATCGCGCACAACACGATCGAGACCGGCAGCGACCCGGATGCGCCGTGGGGCGCGTGCGGCATCAGCCTCTATGGGGCCGACATGCCGGCGACGTTGCGCATGAAAGACATCCACATCCGCGAGAACACCATCAGCGGCCGGGCGTTCCTCAACCGCAAGGGCGACAAGTCGTGTCCCATCGGCATCAAGATCCAGATACTCCGCGCGGTCTACACGGGCATACGCATCGAGGACAACGTGTTTGACCTGCCCGACTGCAACGCCACGGCGTGGGTGCCGCAGGAGCCGAACGGCCTCGCACTGATGTACTACCCCCTGGCGCTGTGGGACGAGGCGGTTAAGCAGGGGCATGTGTACTACCGGAACAACCGGAGCAAGGACGGGAAGCTGCTGTATCCGGCGCTGGTGGACTGGTACATGAAGAACGCGCCAGTGGCGGGGAAGATGCCGGGGCAGTGAGCCCGCCGTCGCACCCGAACCAGCCGCCCACCGCCTACTGAACCCAAGGAGTGCCGCTATCGTGTCCACCTACCCCCTGAACGCCCCGCAACGCTTCCGCACGGAGGTCCTCGTCATTGGCGATGGCCTCGCCGCGTTTTCGGCCGCCCTCGCAGCGGCCGCGCGCGGCCGGCAGACCATGGTCGCCGCCGCCGGCCCGGCGTTGGCGAGTGAGCTGACCATCGCCCTGCAGGGCCGCGTCGGCGAGCCCGCTGATGCGCATCTGTCCGCGTTGGCTGAGCGTGTCGCGGCTGTCGGCGGAGCGCATGACGGCTGGCTGGACCCGGCTCTCGCGCAGATGGTCGCCGACCAAATGCTGGCCGAGGCCGGCGTGACCGTGCTGCTCTACGCGATCCCCATCCGCCTCGTCGAGCGCGACGGGCAAGCCGCGGGCGTGCTCATGGCCGGCAAGGACGGCCTGTACACCATCGCCGCCGGGGCTGTTGTGGACGCGACCGGGGGCGGCTTGCTGTTCCGCAACGCCGGGGCGGAGTTCGTCACGCCCGAGAGCGTCACGGCCACGCGGACGCTGACCTTCGTCTTCGCCGGCGACGACCTCTCCGGGCTTCCGAGTGAGATCGGGGACTTCGCCCTCACCGCATACGCCACGTGGCCCGGTGAGGTGTGTGTGACGCTCACGGGCAGCGCGCCCTGCGACGGTGAGCCCGTGCCGGCGGCGCTGCACTCCTCCTCGCGGCTGGCCGAGCAGGCCGTGGCGAAGGCGTGCCTCGAGTCCGTCCCGGGCCTCGCGGGAGCGCTCGTGTCCCACTCGGGCCATGTAATGGTGCCGCTCAACGGCGCGCACCTGGCCGTGCCTGAGTCGCCGCTGCCGAACCTCTGCGGCGCGGGGGCGTGGGTGGCGAATGCCGGCTGGGGCGACCTCGCGGCGCTGTCGGCCGATGGCGTCCGAGCCGGCGCCCTGGCGGCGGCTTTCGGCGGCGCGGTGCCTGACGGCGTGGCAGTCGTCGAAGACCTCGACCTCGACGCCGAGAGCGCGGAGGTTGCTGTCTTCGGCGGCGGGACAGGCGGGCCGATGGCGGCCTGGGCCGCGGCGCGCAATGGCGCAAAGACCCTCCTCTTCGAGGCGGGATGGGCCCTCGGCGGCATCCCGACCTGCGGCGGCATTCACAGCTACTACTGGGGAGTCGAAGGCGGCTTGCAGGATGAGCTGGACGCCTTCGCCGACACCATCACTGACGACATGGGCGGGCGGGGCCGCACCCATGGCTTCCACCCCGAAGCCCGCAAGCTTGCGCTGGAGCGCCTCCTGGCCGAGTCCGGCGTGGGCATCCGTTTCGGCTGGACCGCGGCGGGCGCGACGCGCGAAGGCGACCGCGTGACGAGCGTGCTGCTGGCCGCGCCGGGGCGCCTGCATCGCGTCGCCCCGACCGTCGTTGTGGACGGCACCGGCGACGCCGATGTGTTGGCCCACGCCGGGGCGCCGATGGCCTATGGCCGCGCGACCGATGGCCTCAGCCACCAGTACAGCCAGAGCGCGGCGCGCTTCGCCGGCGACCAGTTGGGCATGCACAACTTCGACGCCGGCTACGTGGACCCGCGCGATGTGCGTGACCTCACGCGCGGGCGGCGGCACGCCCTGCAACTCTACTGGCGCGACACGTTCACCCCCGAGGGTCGTCCGTTCAACATCTCCTATCTGCTCGGCCTGCGCCAGAGCCGCCACATCGTCGGCGACGTCACGCTCACGCTGGCTGACCAGGTCGCCAACCGCCACTTCCCCGACGTGATCGCCTTCACGCGCGGCCACCAGGACAACCACGCCTTCGACTACGAGAATGAGAACGATGAGGCGATGCTGTGGTGCTGGGGCCTGGGGTTCTGGAAGCGCCCCATGCCGCACGAGTTGCCGTACCGCTGCCTGACGCCGCTGGGCCTGGCGAACGCGCTCGTGGCCTGCCGGGCGGTCAGCGTCAACCGCGAGGCGCACATGCTCTTCCGCATGATCCGCGACATGTACCGCGTCGGCGAGGCGGCAGGCACGGCGGCGGCGCTGGCCGTGGCGCACGGGGGCGATGTGCGCGGCTTCGACGTGGCCGAGTTGCAGGGCAAGCTCCGCGCGACCGGGGCGATGCTGGAAGACTGGCCGGCGGAGGAAGTCGCACCCGCTCCTGAGGCCCTCGTGGCGGAACTCGTGGACGAACTGCCGCGCGTGGCGGTGTGGCATCTGTACCAGCAGGGTGAGGCGGCCGTGTCGGCGCTGCTGGCGGGGCTCAACTCAGACAACGACAACACCCGCTGGTGGTGCGCCGTCGCGCTGGCGATGATCGACCGGGCGGAAGCCGCCGACACGCTGCTGCAGGCGCTGGCCAGTGGCGACGAACGCCTGCCCAAGACCGACCCGAACGAGCCGGAGTACTACATCAAGCGCATGGCGCCGCGCTGGCTGACGGCGGCGATGCTCTTGGGCAAGCTGCAGGAACGGCGCGCGGTGCCGCTGCTCACGGCGATCCTGGCCAAGCCCGAGGCGCCCGCTGACCATCTGATCGCCGCCGTCCGGGCGCTGGGACGCATCGGCGACGCGGCGGCCGTCGAGCCGCTGCGCGCGTTCATCGCCCGTGACGACTTGCCGACGGTGCGGGAGTTCCAGAACTCCGTCCGGCAGGAGATGTGGCTCGGGCAGGACATCGCCTGGGCCTTGCACCTGGCCGCCGCCGAGGCGCTCAAGCAACTGGGCGCGCCCGCGTCGGAACTGGTCCGGCAGTATGTGGACGACGCCCGCGCCTACGTGCGCGCCTATGCCACGAAACTGCTAGCATAACACGATCCGAGGCTATCGTCAACATGTCCG
>CAZZDO010000335.1:0-5991 GCA_964653205.1 uncultured Armatimonadia bacterium
GCCATCCTCCGCCGTTGCCAGCGGCGTCGCCTCGCCCGCGATCGCCTGCAGCACCGTCTCGATCTGCACGCGGTAGATGTCATCCCGCGCGACGATCACATGCTCGACGTGATGGGCATGCCGCGGGCTGTCGTCCTTCTCGAAATCGAACAGCTCCAGCACCCCGGTCTGGAAGTCGTACTTGACCACCCCCCGGTCGCCGAACAGCTCCACGCTCGACCGCTGCGGGTGCTGGATGTAGTCCATGTGGATCTGCCCGATGGCCCCGGACGCGTACCGCACGAGCAGGCTGAACAGGTTCGGCTGCGGGAGCATCGGCAGGTCGCCCAGCGTCGCCGCCTCGGCGCTCACCCGCTCGGCGTCGCCCAGGAACAGCCGCATGTAGTCCAGCAGGTGCGTATAGTCAACGATCAGCGCGTTGGGCTCGGTCATGCGATACGGCGTCGTCGCGCACAGCAGCGTGAAGTACGTCCCGACCATCGCCCGCCCGCCCACGAGCGTCCCCAGCGCCCCCGAGCGCACGACCTCCAGCACCCGCCGCAAGCCCCCGTGCGACCGCAGCGAGTAGCCGACGGCGAAGATGGAGGGGCCGCGCTTCAGCCGGCCCCCAGCAGTTGATGGGGCCGGCTGAAGCGCGGCCCCTCCTCGGTCCAGGGCCGGCTGAAGCGCGGCCCCTCCAACGGCCTCCGCCAGCGCCTCCGCGTTCGCCACCGTGTCCGCCAGCGGCTTTTCGCACAGCACATGACAGCCGGCCTGCCACGCCGCCTCGGCCATCGGCCGGTGCAGATGATTCGGCGTGCAGATGTACACGATGTCCGGGCGTTCGGCCAGCGCCGCCGCATAGTCGCTGAAGGGCCGCGCGCCGGGGGCCTCCTCCGTTGCGGCCTGCAGGTTCGCCGCCAGCGTGTCGCACACCCACACTTCCGCCGCCGGCTGTTCGCACCACAGCCGCGCGTGGCGCTTGCCGATGGATCCGCAGCCGGCCACCAACACTCGTACTTGCTCCATCCTGACTCTCCCGACACCGTGATGGGCAGGTGTTTCGCCGCGCGATGCCGCATTACCTTACCTCGCGCCACATTCGTCCGACCCGACCGAAGGGGTGCTGTGCCGTGCCACGAGCCCTCGCTGTCTCCGCCCTCGCCCTGCTCATCGCCGCCGCCGCTTTCGCCCAGGCGCCGGAGTCGCAATCCATCGCCGGCCTGGACTACAGCACGCCGCACTACCAACTCCGCGTGTTCGCCGCCGGGCACTTCGCCGTCAAGATCGGCGGGATGTGGATGCCCGGCTGCATCTGCCTGAACATCAACGGCGCGCCGCAGTACAAGCAGGAGGCCCTGTCGTACATGGCTTCGACGGTCGAGCGCACGCCTGACGGTCGCAAGATGACCATCACCGGCCGCCTTACCCCCGACTTCGCCTTCACGCAGACACTCGTCATGTCCCCGCAGGCCGTCGAGCTGACGTACGTTGTCGAGGCCCTCAAGGACGCGCAGGCCAAGGACATCCGCATCACCGCCGGACCGCAACTCGACCAGGCGAAGGGCCTGCAAGTCCGGATTGACGCGGCCAGGGGCCAGCAGGAGTTCACCTTTCCGCCGCCCGCGCCCATCCAGGTCGGCGACGTGCAGAGCCTGACCTGGAGGAGCCTCTCCCAACGCGACGCGCGCACCGTCTTCGTCCAGCCCGGGGCGGGGCACGTGACCATCAGCGACAAGAACGCCGTCTACCAGTCCGTGCTGGCCGGCAACCAGCACCTCAAGCAGGGCGAGAAGCTCACCGGCGTCATGCGCTTTGAGGCGGTCCCCCTCGGCGAGGCGGTCAACTTGCGCCAGACCTTCCGCGACCAGGTCGGCCTCGTGCGCTTCGGCGTGAGCGGGCTGGCGGGCCTGCTCAACAACGTGCGCACCGACCAGGGCCTGCTGATCCAACAGCTCAGCCTCAACGAGGACGACCTCCACCAGGTGCAGGTCGGGCGCGGTAAGGCGGTGGCCTGGGGCGGAGTGCTCGTGCCACCGGCGGTCGCGGGCGAGGCCAACATCGAGTCACGCGGCAAGATCGTCTCCGACTGGGCCGAGCGGGTCACCGCCAAGGCCGCCTCGCCGACCACGAGCGAGATCCACTGGTCCGCCGTGCGCGAGAAACCTCTCGCCCAGCGCCAGACCCGCGTGCTGATGTACATGGCCCAGTGGCTGGAGCAGGAGAAGACCGCCTTCTACCTCCGCACGCCGGATGGCAAGGTCAAGAGCGGCCACGAGGGCTATTGGATGTACTTCGGGATGACGCCCAGGGAGAGCGAGAAGGGCCTGGGGCCGTACGTCAAGCTGGGGGACTACCCGGCGGGCACCGAGATCATCGTGCCGATGCCGCAGCGCGGCGAGATGCTGACCGTCCGCACCGGCCAGCCCTTCGCCATCAGCGGCTTCCGCTTCGAGATCTACTTCCGCGGCCTGTGGTTCGAGGCCCTCGACAAGGCCGCGCCGCAACTGGACTTCGACCTCAAGGTCGAGAAGCTGCCGGCGCAGCGCGTTGGGCCGCTCACGATCGTGGACGACCCGCTGGGCCATGGCGGCACGATCACGTGCGGAGGCATGCCGCTGCTAAGTGGGCCCGGCGCCGCCCCCGCCAGTGGCTGGACCTGGAAGGCGCTTCCCGCCGGCGCCGAGGGCGTGTTCAGGCAGGGCAGCGCCACGCAAGCCGGGAGGGCCGGCTTCGGGATCCCGGAGCACCTGCAAGGCAAGCTGGTCACGGTCAAGGCGCCGGGGCAACCACCGACGACACAATGGCAGGGCGTCCCCTTCCGCCTGGGCCTGTGGTGGAAGTTCGACCCGCTGCCCGCGGGCACGACGCTGGAGTTCGCGCCGAGCGCGACGGAGCGCGTCAGCCTGCACTTCCGGGACAGGTTCTGGCTGACGATGTACGCCGACGGACCCACGGTGCGCATCCTGAGCACCGAGAGCGTGCGCGGGCCGATGGAACTGACGCTGCGCTACCAGCGCCTCGGCACGCCCGAACGCGATCCCATCGCTGCCCGCCCCGGCACGGCGCCGCTAGGCATCCCGGACCCCTTCTCCGGCCTCACGGTCGTCCGCGATGCGCCACAGAAGGGCGACCTCACCGTCCGCAGCCCCTACTGGGAAGTCGTCCACGGCGGCCAGTGCGGCGGGGCCATGCAGTCCCTCCGCTTCTTCAATGGCACCAACCAGAACCTCCTCGTCGGCCCCGTGGACACGGCCTTCTGGGCGCCCCAGGAGTTCCGCGATGTGGATGAGAAGCAGCCGAAGCTGGAGGTGCTGGAGGCCACGCCCGCCCTCGTGCGGATCCGCGCCACGGGCCAACTGCGCGACGCGAAGGGCGCGGCGCTCTGCCCCTACGAACATGTCTACGAGTACCGCCCGATGCTCGTGCGCCGCACGTGCCGCTACGCACTCGGCGACCGCAAGGTGGAGTGCAAGCGCCTCGAAGTCGGCAGCCTGCACCTGCGCGGCTGGCTTGATGAAGCCGCGACCCGTGACGTCAAGGAACGCACCACGTGGCGCCGCGCCGTCTTCCCCGGCGATGACGCCTTCAAGACCGACGACTTCAGCCAGTACCTCTGCCTCTTCAAGCGCGGCGTCGAGGGCCTTGACTGGCTCCCCGCCTGCGACCTGAACCAGTGGCAGGGCTTCGGCGGCAAGGCCAACAACGCGTGGTACGGCCTCTGCGGGGACGAGCAGGGGAACGCCTGGCTGGTCACCGAGCCAGTCGGCCTGGACAAGCAGCCCGTCGAGCTAACCGGCACGCTGCAGTTTGAGAGCTACCACAGCCTCCCGCAAGTCAAGCGCTGCCTGCCGCGCCGCAACTTCGTCGCCTGCCTGGACACCGGCCAGTGCACCGAGGCGATGCTGAAGCTCTGCGCCGACTACGGTGTGACCGACATCATGCTCGGCGCCGCCAACACCCCGGGCAGCTTCGAGTTGGGCGATCTGAAGGGCTGCCAGCAGGCGGTCCAACTCGCCCGCAAGTTCGGGATCAAGGTCTACCCGTTCGACCCCTTCCAGCTTGTCAACCGCCGCGCCCCGCTGTGGCAGCAGCATGAACTCATGGCCCGCGAGGAGATCAGGAACGGGAAGTCCGAGCCGATGATCTACCCCGACGGCTATGGCGACTACTTCTGCCCGCAGTGTCAGGAGTTCCGCGACGCGCTGCAGGCCGGCTACACCAAGCTCGTGGAGAGCGCGGACTTCGGCGGGCTCTACCACGACTTCACCCACCCGTACCTCTGCACCAACACGCGGCATTGGCCGACGCCGCACCTGAACACGGACGGCGTGCTGGACATGATCCTCTGGGACCGCAAGTTCCTCGGCCCCGAACGCGTCTTCTGCGGCCACACCGGCTGGGTGCCGGTGCTGTTCTTCCAGGACCTGTGCACCGTCTCGGCGATCTTCGAGGAGTACCCCGCGACCGAGCCGCTGCCGCTGCACCTGACCCCGGCGCAGGGCGAGTTCGTCAACGCCGCGCAGATGACGCTGGTCAGCAGCTTCCTGTACCACGGGGCGGCCGCACCGGGCGAAGAGGGCGGCGACCCGCCCGCCCCGGCGCTCGTGGACGCCTATCTCGCCCGCTGTGCGCTGACGGGCATCTTCCCGTGGGCGCACTCGGGCAACGTCGGCGCCGAGGGCGCTTACGATCTGCCCGACAAGCTCCGCCCGTGGCTGCGGCTCTTCGCGCTGCGCGGGGACAACGACCTGGGGACGATGCAGTTCCTGCCGTGGCACCGGCAGACCGCCGTGCTTTCGGCCAGCCCGTTCGTCCGCGCGGCGACGTACTGGAACGCCGACCGGGCGATCGTCGTGATCGCCAACTCGGAGTCCGGGCAGGAGCAACCCGTGAAGATCACGATCCTGCCCGAGCAGTTCGGCTGGCCCAAGGGCAGCAAGCTGACACTGACGCCGATGAAGGACTGCGAGGCTTTGAAGTCGCTGGGGAGCAATCGGTTCGAGGGGAAGCTACCGGGCTTCGGCTGGGCGGCGTATGAGGTCGGCCGCTAGGCTTCCCGCGCCGTACAAGAAACGAAAAAAAAGGTCCAAAGATGGCAGGAAGTTGCCTGCCGGGACGAGAACCGCTAACATGACAGCTACTTCACTCTCATCTTACGGAGGTCTACGACATGCGACGCGGCTTCACGCTCATCGAGTTGTTGGTGGTCATCGCGATCATCGCGATCCTGGCTGCCATCCTGTTCCCGGTGTTCGCCAAGGCCCGGGAAAAGGCTCGGCAGACGAGCTGCCTGAGCAACCTCAAGCAGCTTGAGTTGGGCATGATCATGTACAAGGAGGACTACGACGGGCGGAACGTGTACGGCGCTCTGGCCACCGCCGATGCCGTGACCCCCAACGGGCCGTATGCCCGCAATGGCACGAACCGCTACTGGTGGTTCGACATGATCACCCCCTACATCAAGAACAAGCAGATCATCCTGTGCCCCAGCGACAGCGGCACCACCAACTGTTGTGGCTTCCCCAACCGGTCCTACCAGCCCAACACCCTCATGGGCGGACAGATGGACGCCAATGTGTTGGACCCGGCGCGGACGATCCAGCTCATCGAGTCCAAGCTCAACTACCAGGCCACCTACACCGATCCGGGGAGCTACCGGAACCAGAAGTTCCACAACGAAGGCTGGAACATGGCCTTCGCCGACGGCCACGCCAAGTGGCTCAAGTCCGACCCGGAGCTCCCGGCCGCCTACTTCACCCTCGCCAACGACGGCCCCTAGGCCGCACCTTCGCCGCAAACGCAAGCGGCTCCGACCATCCGGTCGGAGCCGCTTTCATTTCCGTCTGGGCTCGCCTCACCACATCGTGAACCCGCCGTCCACCGGCAGGTTGACCCCCGTCACATACCCCGACGCCGCCGACGCGAGATAGACGACCGCGCCCTTCAGGTCTGTCCCGTCCTTGCCCATGCGCCCCAGCGGCGTCTGCTTGCTGTAGCGCCGGATGAACT
>CAZZDO010000336.1:0-2936 GCA_964653205.1 uncultured Armatimonadia bacterium
CGTGTACGACGGGCCGGAGGCGGAGTTCCTCAGGGCGTACTTCCCCGCGGAAGCTTGACGTCGCCGCCGGTTGTGTACTACCCTGTGTAGTGTAATCGGGAGGGTGGGCGCAGCGCCCACCCTTCCTTGCGTTCTCGACCGGAAAGGATCGGCTTATGTCTCTGTTCAGGCCCCGCCCCCTGTGGCTCCTCCCGCTGGCCCTTGCGCTTGTCATCGCGCCCGCTGTCTACGCGGACGACACGGACGCCGCGCGCCTGGAGGCCCTGCGACAGGCCGTCGCGCAGATCGGCCAGCCCGACGCGGCCCCGGCGCAAGTGTGCTGGACCCCCCACGAACGCTTCAGCCCCGTCGGCGTGGCCGCCGAAGTGCCGTACGGCCCCCGGCTGCTCGTGGCGCGCTATGACCACCCGCCGGTGGCGCAGAACACGCCGTGCCAGGCCGTCTGGACCCATGAGGGGCAGCCGCTGAGCACTGGCGACTGCACGATGCGGCCGGGCGAGGCGTTTGTAACCAACGGGGTGCGGCGGCCGGATGCGCCGCTGCTGCCGGGCGTCTACCGGTGCGTGTTCCGGGCCGGCGGCAAGGACCTGGCTTTCGCCGAACTGCGCATTCTCTCTCCGGCGCCGCTGGGCAATCGCCAGCTGGCGGACGTCATCCGGGAGGGCGGGCAGCACCTGGCCACGGCGCTCAAGCAGGTTGACGCCTCGCAGGCCCAGGCGGCCGGCGCCGAAGCCAACCAGGCGCTGCCGCTGCTGGCCACGGCCGTCCTGGCCAACCCGCAGGGCGGCGATGTCGCCGCGATGCTCGAGATCGCCCAGTCGGTGGTGGCCATCGGCCGCATGGAGTCCACTGCGGCCAACCAGCAGGCGGCCCAGGCTCTCGACTGGGCCGAGCGCGCCGTCGCCCACGCCCGCACGGCCGAGGGCCTCGCCGCCGATGCCCAGTTGAAGGCCGCGGCCAAGCAGATGGCCGACACGCTGGAGCAGGCCCTGCCCAAGCTGCAGGGCGCCGGCGCCGCCGGCTAACCGACAATCCCTCAGGAGGTCGCCTCTGTGAAGTCTTCCACTCGCTCGCTTCTGATGATCGCGCTGCTCGGCCTGGCCGCTGCCGCGGTGGCCGCGCCGATCAAGCTGCCCGTGGGCCGCAACTATTTCGGCCTCTATGACGCGGCCTCGAAGGACCTCACCTGCGTCTCGGAGAACCCCGGCCGCACCTGGCGCGTCAGCGTCGCCAAGGGCGTGCCGAGCATGGCCGATTGGGCCGGCATCGGCACCGCCGCCGGCCCTGTGTTCGTGTACACGACCGGCTCCGGTGTCGGCTACGTGCTCCTGCGCTTCCAGGAGGGCAGCACCAATGCCGAGCACAGTGGCGAGCCGTTGCGCGGCACCCTTGCCCCCGGGCGGCTCATGAGCGCCGCCTGGAAGGAAGGCAAGTTCGGCGCCGAGGTGACTGTCGTGTCACTTTCCGGGCAGACCGAGTACACCACCGTCTACGACATCAACATGTGGGGGACGAGCAAGCAGCTTTCGCGGACCAGCCGCACCATCCAGCCCAAGCGCCAGACGCTGCCCAACGCCGGGCTTTCGTTCGAAGTCCCCGTCGGCTTCAGCGCCAACTGGGACGCCGAGAGTGGCTGCATGTTCGTCGCCTCGGACAACAAGCTGCCGGCCGGCATCGTCGTCCACGCTGCCGAGGGCGGGTTGGACTTGAGCGCCTTCGCCGATGAGTTCATGAAGCTGATCGGGCCGGCGATGGGCGTGCCCGACCTGCAGCAGGTGCTCAGCGACCGCGTGTCCGTCGGCTCGATGTCGGGGCTGCTGCGCCTCGCGCGCGGCACACTCAACGGCAAGGCCGGCACCTTCGCCTTCGTCTTCGCGTCCGGCCCGCAGAACACGTTCGTGCTGCTCTACGGCTCGCCGAACCCGACCTACGATCAGTACGCCCCCATCTTCTACCGCCTCCTGGGCTCGGTGCGGCTGCAGTAGCCTCCATTCCCACCCGTGGCAGGACATCCGGCAGCGGCCATCGAAACAGCCGCTGCCGTTGTCGTGTGTGCCCGGGCATCAACCCTCAGGAGACAGCATGGACCCCGAACGCGGAGACAAGCAGATCAAGGTGACCGCCGCCACCGTCGCGGCGGGCTTGCGTGACGTCGGCGTGGCGCCCGGCGACACCGTCATGTTCCACAGCTCGCTCTCGAGCATGGGCGATGTCGTCGGCGGGCCCAACACCGTCATCGAGGGCTTCCTGCAAGCCGTCGGCCCCGAAGGCACGGTCGCCTGCCCGACGCTGTGGTGGACCGGCAAGGAGAACGTCGCCGACTTCGATGTGAACAGCTCGCGCTCGTATCCGGGCATCATCACCGAGACCCTCCGCCAACGCCCCGACAGCATTCGCAGCAACAACGCGACCCATTCGGTCTCGGCCATCGGCAAGCGCGCCGCCGAACTGACCGCCGACCACGGCGCCTATGGCCTGCGCCCGTGCGTCTTCGGCGACAAGGCCTTCGCCGCGGCCTCCCCGTGGCAGCGGCTGTACGACTGGAACGCCGCCTACTGCTTTGTCGGGGTGGACTTCACGGTCAACACGATGGGGCACTTCTGTGAGGTGCGCTTCCAGGAGTGGGCGCTGGCGCAGGCCCCGCCCGACAAGCGCGCGGCGCTGGAGGCGCGGCTGTGGCGCTTCGACACCTTCACGAAGTGGTGGTCGCGCGCGTCGGAAGGCGACCCGGAGGCGCCGAAGCTCGTCTGGGCCCGCTTCCCCTTCAAGACCATGGGCGAGCATCTGGCCGAACTGGGGCTGGTGAAGTTCAGCCAGATCGGGTCGGCGACACTGCGTTGCATCCGCGCGCAGACGATGGTGGACACCATCTTGCAGGAACTGAAGGACGACCCCGAGCGGTGGTTCAACCACCCGGGGTTCCTGGATTGGCTGCA
>CAZZDO010000336.1:3036-5988 GCA_964653205.1 uncultured Armatimonadia bacterium
CTGGCCGTCATCGAAGGCACCGACCTCGACCGTGTGCCCTTCGTGCAATACAGCGGTATCGCCGCGCCCAACGAGGAAGTCTGGGCGCACCTCGGCCGCGAGAACATGGGCCTGCTGCAGTGGTCGTCGCTGCACGCCCTGCACTCGCCGAACTGCCGCACCGAGTCCGAGCAGATCGAGATCGGCGGCCGCCGGGCGTTGCGGCATACGCTCATCACCCCCGCCGGCGCGCTCACCGAAGAGCGCCTCTACGAGCCCACCTACAACACCACCGCCGCCCACAAGCACTACATCACGCAGGTCGCCGACTACCACCTCCTGCTGGCGTACCTGCGGGACATCACGGTCACCATGAACGTGGACGGCTACCGCGCGGCGGACAAGGCCCTCGGTGATGACGGCCTGCCCATGGCCGCGGTCATGCGCACGCCCTACCAGCAGCTCTGGATCCAGTGGGTGAGCCTGACCGACCTCGTCCTGCACCTTGTGGACGAGCCGGACCTGATGGCCGACGTAATCGGCGAGTTGACGCGCATCGAGCTGGACATCTTCGACGCCGTCTGCGAGGCCGCCAAGACCGTGGACTTCCGCTTCGTGGACATCCCCGACAACATCACCGCCCCGACCATCGGCGAGCGCTACTTCCGCCAGTACTGCCTGCCGCTGTACCGGCGCTTCGCCGACATGCTCGCCGAGCGCGACATCAAGATGTTCTGCCACATGGACGGCGACCTGAAGCCGCTGTGGGGGGCCATCGGCGAGTCGGGGCTGCGGGGCATTGACTCCTTCTCGCCCCCGCCCGACAACGACACCTCGGCCGCCGAGGCCCTCGCGATGTGGCCGGAGATGCGCCTGTTCATGAACTTCCCGTCCTCGATCCACCTCGCCGAGCCCGAGCGCATCTACGAGGTGACGATGGACATTCTGGAGCAGACGCGGGGAACGGGTCGCCTGCAGATCCAGATCTCCGAGAACGTCCCGCCGGGGGTCTGGCGGACGAGCTATCCCGAGATCGTGCGGGCGATTCGCGACTTCGCGGGAAGTGACTCATGACCACCTGGATTGACACCCACGTCCACGTCAGCGACCTCGGCCCGGAGGGCGAATATCGTGAGCACCTTCTCGACGACCTCCTGGCCGTCCTCGACGCCGACGAGGCCGACCTGCGCTTCGTCATCAGCCCCGATACGTCGTGGCTGTCGCGCGTCATCAACGAGCCCGACGGGCAGGTCCATGCCGCGCGGTTCATCCAGGACCTCGTGAGCCGCGCGCCGGGGCGGCTGCATGGCGCGTGCTGCATCAACCCTCACTACCCCGACTTCGCCCTGCAGGCCATGGACCTGTGCTTCGGCGAGTTCGGCTTCCCGCTCTTCGGCGAGTTGCTGCAGTACATGATGCACTTCCGCATGGACACGCCGGAGGTCGAGCGGCTCGTGCGCCGCGCCGTCGAGTACGACGTGCCCGTCCAGGTCCACATCTCGACCTCCAACAGCGCCCAGGGCAAGTTCTCCGGAGGGAATGAGGAGCTGGCCGACCTGTGCGACCTGTACGATAGGGTTCCCGAGGCCAAGTACATCCTGGCGCACTTCGTGGGGACCGACAAGCTCCCGCCGGTGGTGGACGGCTACCTGGATGATCTGGACCGGCGCTACGGCTGCTTCCCCGCGAACATGTGGGCGGAGATCCGCGACTTCAGCTCGCCGGGCGTGAAGAGCGCGCTGGACCGCATCCCGCACGACCGGATCATCGCGGGGACGGACTGGGTCACGCGCGTCGGCCCGCCCTTCCCGCCGTATGGTGTCCTCTTCCCGGCCACGAGCGCCGCGGACAACCCCTACCCTCCCAGCGTCGCGACGATGGTGGACCTCCTCCGCCAGGCTGGGGCGAGCGAGGAGACCGTCGCCCTCATCGCCCACCAGAACGCCGCCGCCCTGCTGCGCCTGCCGATGTGACCCGCAGGCAGGTCCTCCCCCCGCCCCCGGCGAACCGTCTCCCACCACGACGTGAGGAGGCTGTGTCCATGGGTGATCTGTATGATCGCATCCGTCACGACGGCAACGCCCTGACGAAGCTGCTGGACCTCATCCCCGGCTATAAGGGCTATCGCGAACGCGAGGACCGCCGGACCGCCGACCGCCTGCTGCGCGACCACCTGGTGGGGCTGATTGACGACATCCGCCAGAAGCTGACCGGCTTCCAGCGGGACCTGCAAGCGCGCGGGGAGTTCAAGCCCGTCACCGACCTCGACCGCGTCGGGCGCCGCCTGGTCCGTGCCCGGGATCGCCTCGACCACGCGCCGTACGGCTACGCCGGCTTCCTCGACGCCGCGCAGGTCAACGAGGCCGAACTGGCGCGGCTGTACGACTACGACCTGGCGCTCAAGGAAACGCTGGCCACGATCGAGACGGCCGCGGACGCCGTGACCGGCGGCACGCAGGGGGATTTCGAACAGATGCTGCGCCAGCTGGGCGACGAGATCGAAGAGTTCAGCCGCATGCTGGACCATCGCAGCGAAGCCGCGACCGGGCTCGTGCCCTAACATGGAGCTGCGCGACGCGCGACCCGGCGCCGCCATTGAGCTGCCCCAGGGCCTCTACGCTCTGGACGCCCTGACGCACTGCCGCGCCACGGCGCTCGACTGGCGCGTCTTCGAGTTGGCGGCCGAGGAGACGGAGCCGGTGCCGTTGGAGGGGCCGGATACTATCCGGCCCGCCGTCCCCATCCTCGCCCTCATCGGTGACCAGCTCCATGGGGTCGCCCTCACGGAAGTCGAGGCCCTGCCGGACGATGCCGAACTGACGGTCGCGCACATGATCTATCGCCTGCGCCACCACGGCGAGGCGCGCGGCGAGCGATCCGGCCGCGACGGTCACACCGACTTCTGGCTGGGCCCGTATCGCCACTACGAGCGCGAGGGCCATGTGCTGATCTTCATGGACGTGCACGGTGAGA
>CAZZDO010000337.1:0-5980 GCA_964653205.1 uncultured Armatimonadia bacterium
ATGGTGCCGACGCAGTCGTACTCGGTCAGGGCGCGTTCGGTCTTGCCGAAGAAGCGGAAGGTGATCCGGGGCTTGTCCAGGGGGATCGCGTTGAGTAGCGGCTCCCAGGCCACGAGCCGGGGCCGGCCCTGCTCGACCGCGAGCGGCGATGGTGAACTCCCGGCCAGGGCCCCGTCGCTGAGGGCCTCCAGCTTGACCCGGGCGAACTGGACTTCGCCCACGTAGTCAATGGCGAAGATGGCGACCCCGTAGACGCCGTTCTTGCTTTCCCCCAGCGTGAAGGTCTGCTCCAGGTGTTGCCAGCCGTCGGTGTTCTCCGGGAACGACTTGAGGCCGTACTCTTTGTACCAGCCGTTGTCAATGACAATGACGCCATAGTGAGCGCTCTTGAAGCCGGCCGTCTTGACGTCGGCGCTCATCTTGTACGTCTCGCCGGCGGCCAGCTTCGGGTCGTACTGTCGGCAGGTAGACGAGACGCCCTTCTGCCCGTCCGGGTTGCTGAAAATCACGGCGCCGGTCTTCTCGGGCCCGCCGGTCGGGTTGGCGCTGACGTTGTTGCCGCCTTTGTCCCAGAACGACGGGAAGGTCTGTCCGAGGCTCTCGAAGGTGCCATTCACCAGGATGTTCTCGCCGGGCTTCACCGCCGCGCCGACGACGCTTGCCGAGACCAGCAGGATCGGGAGGAGAAGGTGCCTGAGCATGGTTCTGCCTTTCCGAGCAGTCAGTACGGGTTCGGTATGTAGGTTCGGCCCCCGAGGCGGGTCCTCCTGCCGGAGTTCCGAGGCGTCTCCGGATAGGTGCAGTTGGCCTCAGCGGCGAAGTGGCCAGTGCGTTGCCGCGCCGCCCCTTGCTTACACGGGGCATCCCGGCTTAGGGAGGCAGGAGATGGAACTTCCGAACCTGCGTGACGCCCGCGCTGTGGGCTGTGCCGCCTTGCTCATGCTCCTGGCCGGTGCGGCCGCCGCCGCGCCGGTGGAGCTTACGGGGCTGCTGACCTCGCAGACCGCAGTGCAGGACCGCCTGAGCACCCGTCCCGACTGCCTGGTCTGGTACCGCTTTGGACCCGTGCCGGCCGGGTTGACCTTCGAGCCGGCGCCCGAAAAGGACCCCCTCACGGAGACGGCAGGGGGTCTCGAAGGACAGCGCGCCACCCGCATCTTCCACGGCATGATGAAGGGACCGGCGCTGGACCTCCCCGCCACCGGGTTCACGCTGTGCTGCTGGCTGAAGATCAACAGCCTGGAGAAGGTGGACCGCGGCGGCTACCAGCGGACCGGCGGCGGCCTCATGGCCTCCGGCAGCGGCTACTACAATGGCTGGCGGCTGATGGCCTCGCCGGACAGCGGGGGGCTGAGCTTCGCCATCGGCCGGCCGGAGGGCAGCACCGGCATCAGCAGCAACGGGTTTCTGACGCCCGGCGAGTGGCACCACGTGGCCGTCACCTGGGACCACCAGACGCTGGCGCTGTGGATTGACGGAACGGTGCGCGCCGAGACGACCAACACGACGGCCTACACGCCCAGCGCCGGGCTCAAGTTCTTCCGCATCGGCGAGTGCTACGAGGGCACGGGCGTGCTCGACTTCGAGATCGCTGATCTCGGCTTCTTCAGCACCGCGCTCCCGGCAACGGAGTTCGAGGCCCTGGGCAACCCCGACGCGGTGCTGGTCCGGCGGCTGTCGGAGTTCCTGCGGCAGATCCCGCCGCCTCCCGCCGGCCCCCGCGTGGATGTGGCGGCCGAGAAGCGCTACCGCCAGACCTTCGCGCCGCTGCTGGCGCTCAAGGGGTGCGAGGACTCGCCGGCGTTCCGCGAGGCGCGCTCCTACGCGCGCCTGTGCATGGCCGATAGCCTCCGCCGCAGCGGCGCCGGTGCGGAGGCCGAGCAGGCGTACCGCCAGTTGGCGGACGACGAGACAGCGATGCTGCATCTGCGCGCCCGGGCCATGCTGACCCTGGGTGACATGCGTCGCGACCGGAAGGAATACGCCGCCGCCCGGGGTGAGTACGAAAAGACGCGCGACTTCTTCGTCGCCAGACACGAGGAGTTCCGGGTCGAGGCGATGGAGCGACTGCGCGACCTCGAGACGCTCCGCGACGGCCAGCCCTTCCGCGGCGAGCGCCAGCGCCGGATTGACCGCCTCAGCCGGGCCGCGCCCTGGTTCACCGTCGCGCCGGATGGCAACGACGCCAACCCCGGCACGACGGCGCAGCCCTTCCGCACGCTGGAGCGCGCCCGCGACGCCCTGCGCGAGCGACGCAAGGGCAAGCCGCTCCCCGCTGGTGGCGTCGCCATCGTGTTGAAGGGTGGAGTGTATCCCCGACTGAAGGAGAGCTTCGCCCTCACTGCCGAGGATGCCGGCACGGCGGAGGCGCCGGTGGTCTACTGTGCGGCGGCGGGCGCCCAGCCGATCCTGCGCGCCGGCCAGCCCGTCACGGGCTTCCGGCCCCTCGCCGACAGCCCGGCCGCCCAGCGCATCCCCGAAGCGGCGCGCCCCCACGTGCTGCAGGTGGACTTGCGCGGCTGCGGCATTACCGACTTCGGCAAGCTCACCCCGCGGGGCGTTGACTTCTTTGGTCCGCTGGTCAACGTGGACACCCCGGCGCATCTCGAACTCTTCTTCAACGGCGTCCCGATGTCTCTCGCCCGTTGGCCGAACGACACGCCGAAGATGAGCGAACGCTTCGCGCTCATCGAGACAGGCGACCAGGAGACGGTCCATGAGGGTGGCCGCACCATGGTCAAGGACTCTAACCTGATCCACTACTCGAACCCCCGACAGGACGCCTGGGCGAACGAGCCGGAGCCGTGGCTCTTCGGCTACTGGCAGTATGCCTACTTCTCCTCGTACCGCCGGGTGCTGGGCGTGGAACCGGACAAGCAGCGGATGCGGGTCGAACTCGGGGGGCCCGGGCAGCATCCCAACGTGGTCAAGGGCTCCCCCTACCAGGGGATCAACCTGCTGTGCGAGCTGGACAGCCCCGGCGAGTGGTACCTGGACCGCGCCACCGGCCTGCTCTACTTCTGGCCGCCGCAGCCCCTGCGCGATCGCTTGCGATCGCCGGGCAGCGAGGTGGTCGCCTCGATGCTCGAGACGCCCGTGATCACGATGGACCAGACCTCGCACGTCGCCCTGCGCGGGTTGACACTCGAGGCCGGCCGGCACCACGGCGTGACGATCAAGGACGGCGAGGACGTGCTGCTGGCCGGCTGCACCATCCGCGACATGGGCTGTAAGGGCGTCGAGATCAAGGAGGGGCACGGGCACGCGCTGGTCGGCTGCGACCTGGCCTACCTGGGCAACGCCGGCGTGACGCTCTCCGGCGGCGACCTGCCCACGCTAGAGCCCTCCGGGCACGTCGTCGAGAATTGCCACATCCACCACTACGCCACCTGGAACCGCGGCGCCTACCAGCCGGCCATCGGCGTCAAGGGCGTCGGGGTGCGCATGTCGCACTGCCTGATCCACGACGCGCCGCACCAGGCGTTCCTGCTGGGCGGCAACGACCACATCACCGAGTACTGCGAAATCCACGACGTGGCGCACGAGGCCGGCGATGCCGGCGCCTGGTACATGTACGGCGACGTGGCGGCCCTGGCCGAACGGGGCAACGTGGTGCGCTACAACTACTGGCACCACTTGCCGCAGAACGACGCGTTGGCCAAGCACCACTGCGTCTGCCGCATGGGCGTCTACATTGACAACGTCAACGGTGGCGTCACCGTCTATGGCAACGTCTTCTCGCGGGTGGACGTGAGTTCCGGCGCCGTGTTCTTCGGCGGCAGCGACGACATCGTCGAGAACAACGTGTTCCACCGGTGCCGCTCGGCGGTGAACATGGACGATCGCTCGTGGGTCTACAAGGCCGCCCAGAAGAGCCTGGATGCCTACCTGGCCAAGATGAAGGTCAACGAGCCGCCGTGGAGCGTCCGCTACCCGCGGCTCACCACCATCAAGCCGCAGACGGAGGACCTGACGCTGATCGTGCGCGGCAACGTCGTCGCCCGGAACATCGCGCTGGCGTGCGACAAGTTCCTTTCCGCCAACGCCACCACGGCGCGCTACGCCCGCATCGAGCGCAACTGGGACACGCGCGTGCGCGCGTCGGGCGATCCCGGCCTGCGCAATGCCGATGCCGGCGACTTTGGGCTCAAGCCGGGCGCGCCGGCCCTCACGGACTGCTTCTTCGAGCCGTTGCCGCTACAGAAGATGGGCCTCTACAACGACCCGTTGCGCGCTTCCTGGCCGGTCGTCCACCCCAGCGGCAACTACGAGACCCTCACGCGCGACACCACGAAGATTGACCAAGCGGACCGCAAGCCGCTGGCCAAGATGCCCGTGTGTAAGGCCACGACTCGAGCGGCCGAGATCCGCGTGGACGGCGTGCTGGACCCGGGCGAATGGGGAGGGCTCGACCCGGCCCAGGGCTTCGCGCTCACGCGCAACCCCGACAACGCGCCGACGAAGGCGCGGCCCAGCATGATGTGGCTGCGGCGTGACGGGGAAAACCTCTACCTCGCCCTGCGCCACGACCTGGAGCCGGGAGCGCTGGCCCAGCCGAAAGGCAATGCGCCCTCCTGGTGGGGCGAGGCGGACATTGCCGAAGTCATCTTTGAGGGAGTGGGCGGAGACTGGTGGCCGTCCGATACGGGCCATGGCCCGCTCTTCTACCTGGTGGGCGACAGCGCAGGCGCCTTCGACACCTACGCGGTCGCGGGCCTGCCCAAGGCCCGGGCCGACGGCCTGCGCGGGGCCGTGCAGTATGCGGCTGCCGCGCGGCCCGGGGGCTGGACGGCCGAGTGGCGCGTGCCAATTTCCGCCCTGGGGCTGGATCCGAAAACGGCCGAGGGGTGCTGCTTCAACGTGGGGGTACACAAACCGCGCACGCCCGGCGCCTCCGCCAACGACAAGTGGGCGGTGTGGGTCGGTGCCGGGGGCCCGAACTGGAGCGTCTGGAACGCCGGTTGGCTCAGCCTGCGGGAGTCGTCGTCACCCCGATGACGAGGGACCGCGGGTGGGGCGGCCCGTAACCAACCAGGCAACGTCTCGACCGCACGGTCTCGTGCCTCACACGCCCGTCAGTAGGTCCACAATGGCATGGGGATCGTTGGCCGGGTAGGTCTCGTACGCCAGGCCGACGGTCGCGAGGTCGTCAGCGGTGATGCGGTACCAACCGTAGGTCATCAGTTCGCGGGCGATCAGCACCCGCGGGGCGCGCTCCTGTCGGCCCTCGACCAAGTCCACCACCGCCCGCATGTTGCGGGTCTGCCACTGCGGGTCGGTCGCCGCAGGCATGTCCGCCGGTCGCGCCTCACCCTCCCCGTGATGCCACCCGTGCACCAGTGAGGCGAAGGCGACGACGTCAACCGGGCCCGGGCTGTAGGCCTCGAAGATGCGGGGGACGTCGGTGCAGGTAACGGCAGTGTACACGGCATAGCCGTGGAGGCAAAGCGTGGCGGCGTGCCCGAGGTTGAGGGGACGGTAGTCGGAGACCACCAGGACGCAACCTCGGCACGGTCCATGAGGCAGGTGCTCGGCTATGGGACGACGGCGGCCCTTCGGCACTTCGCGCTCACCAGCCCAGTGCGGCACGGTGGCGACGCCGACGGACGCGACGCCAGGTGTCACTTCGACAAGGCTGGGCGATTTCCTGCGGCGCCCCCTACCTGCCGCCCGCCGACCGTCGGCCCTGCCGGCGGAGGGGAGGCGCGCCGGCGGGGCGACGGACCACGTCAGGTGACGAGGCGCCGGAGCATCATCCGGGTCATTCGGCACGATCGGATGTGGCGAGAACCGAGCACTGCGGAACGCCACGCGGGCTGCCTTCGCCCAGGCCGCGGCAAGGAACCTGCCGCTCCCCGGCGAACTCACCTCGGGACTGCCTGCCACACCGGAGGCCCCCCATGTTCAGTCCCGTCACGCGCACCAGTCTACCGGCGTCCCTTCTGCTCCTGTGTGCCACGGTGGCCGTAGCGCAGGTCGG
>CAZZDO010000338.1:0-5938 GCA_964653205.1 uncultured Armatimonadia bacterium
CGAGCAGGGCCAGCAGGCGCAGGCCGAACTCGGTGTAGTACAGGTCCGCGCCGCCGCGCCGCCCCCCAAAGCCCCCGTTGGGTTGCCGACAGCCAACCACGTAGTCCAGTTGCGCCCGGCGGAAGCCGTCGCCCAGGCCGCGCAGCCCAGCGGCCAGCATCTCATCGAGGAGGTCGAGGTAGTGCATGGGGTCATCCACGCGGGCCGTAGGAGCGCCGGCATCTCGTGAGGCTGAGCCTGCCGAAGCCCAGCCGGCAGGCCGTTCCTGGGAGCGCCGGCTTCCAGCCGGCAGGCCGTTGCCGTAGGAGCGCCGGCATCTCGTGAGGCTGAGCCTGTCGAAGCCCTGCCGGCAGGCCGTCGCCTATCCCGCCGGCTCGGCAAACCGCCGCCGCAACACCGTCCGCGCCAGGAAGCGCAGGAGTGGCGCCAACCCCGCCTCATCCAACCCCTCCGCCGTCTCCAGCGCCTTGCCCCGCAGCCGCTCGTACAGCACCTCGGCCCGCTCGAACGCCCCCACCTCGCGGTATAGCTCGCGCACGCGGCTGACCGTAGCGGCCGCGTCCACGGCGCACTGCGCGCGCAGCTCCGCCAGTTCGCCGGCCGCACCCGCTTGCACGGCGAAAGAGCGCAGAATAGTCGGCCGGCCGGCGGCGAAGTCTCGCCCGCACGCCAGCTTTCCCCCGTTGCCCTCGTCCCAGTCCTCCAGGTCGTTGAGCACCTGGTAGCCTTCGCCGACGTAACGCGCGAAGGTCGCCAGCGCCGCTTCGTTGCTCACCGGCCCGGCCGCGCGCAGCCCCACGTACAGCGCCGCCTCGAAGGCCGGGGCCGTCTTGAGGCTGGCGATCTGCAGCGCGTGCAGCGGTTCGAGCGTGTCGTGCGGCTGGCTGTTCCACATCAGCTCGGCGCCCTGCCCGCAGCATAGCCGCAGGTGCGCCGCCGACAGCTTCGCGACAATGTCGGCGATGCACTCGCCGCCCAGTTCCGCCGCCCGCGAAGTGATCAGCCGGTAGCCGAGGCCCACCAGATAGTCACCGACATTGATCGCCGCCTCCAACCCATGCGTACGGTGGATGGTCGGCTGGCCGTACCGGAACTGGTCGGCGTCCTCGATGTCGTCATGCACCAGCGACGCCTTGTGCATCGCCTCGATGGCGACCGCCACCGACCGCACCGGGCCGGGCAGCATCGCCGCCACGTCGGCCTCGGGCGCCAGGGCCGCCGGGCCGTGCCGGGCGATGGCGTAGGCCGCGACCGTGATGAACGGCCGCAGGCGCTTGCCGCCGCGCAACAGCCAGTCGCGCGCGATGACATCGGTCGCCAGCAGCGGCTCGCACGACCCCGCCGGCAGCGGCGTCAGGCAGAAACAATCCGTGAGGATGGTGTCCAGTTGCGTGTCGAAGATCTCGCGGGTGAAGCGCAGCAGGGGGAGATATGTCCTCTGGCCGCGTCGCGCGGACGCCGGGGGCGTTGGAGTGTAGCGCCGCATCAACTCGCGGATCAACTCCACCTCGGCCTCGGTGTTGACGCACCCGTCGCGCAGCAGCGGCACCGCCTGGTGCGGGATGCCGACCTCGGCGATGCGCTCGAACGACTTCTCCAGCGAGCCCAGGCAGGCCACACCCAGGATGGCGTCGGCCTGCCCTTCGAGCACCTGCGACACGACCGCAGTCGTGCCCTCGGCGACGATGACGCCGTAGCCCAGCTCTTCCGCCTCGCGCTTCAGGTCGCCCAGGTCGCACCGGCCACAGCCGGCGCAGTGCAGCCCGTCGGCGTCAATCTCCGCCGGGCATTCGCCCGCGGCACTGAGGCATTTGGGCAGCAGCAACAGCCGGCGCGGCAGCGGCACGGCGGCGTATTCCGCCTGCCAGATCGCGTTGTCCAACGCGACCATGGCGAAGCCCAGCCACTCGCGTGGGAGGTCAAGCTGCCGCAGGACTTGCTCGCCCAGTTCCGCCAGGGGTTCGCGTCCCGAGGGCAGCGCCGCGTCGAGCAGTTGCCCGGCCAGCACGGACGCTGCCGCGCGGATGCGGGCGCGGTCGGCGCCCTCCGGCGGCACCTGCTTGATGTCTTCGGCTCGTTCGGAGATGCTCATGGCACGTTATGCGGCGGCCCTCCCCACCCGAGGGGGGGAGGAGGGGGTGCCGCCCGAATCCACGAGCTTACGCTCGTGGCAATGCACGTCGGCCCCTGCGGGGCGAACGGCCCGGCCGTTCCCGATTCCCGATTCCCGATTCCCGATGCCCGCCGTTCCCTGATCCCTATCCCTGCCCCAGGCAGGACAGCCCCTTCAGCGTGCGGATGTATGCGCGGTTGCCGATGAACACCGGGCATGCGCGGAACGGTTCGAGCGTCAGCCGCCCCACTTCCTCGTACTGTCGCCCCGGCTTGACCAGCACCGTGAGGCCCTTGTCGCTGCTGACGTACAGCAGGTTGCCGGCCATCGTCACCGCCGGGTACATCGTCGGCGGCAGACCCAGACGCTGCTCGTAGATGACCTGCCCGTTCGTGGCATCCACGGCGCTGAACACGCTCGCTTGCGTGACGCAGTAGATGATGCCATCGTGCAGCACGCACGCGGCATAGTAGCGGTCCTTGGCCACGGACGTCTGCCACAGCAACTGCGGCTGGAACGGGTCCGCGTCCGTCTCCGGCAGCTTGAACGCCTTGCCGCCGTTCTGCATGTAGTACATGACCCCGTCGGCCAGGATCGGGTCCCCGAACTCCAGCCGGCATAGCGTCTTGGCGAGGACCTTGCCGTCGCTCGCCCGGATGATGTCGCCGGCGGCCGTGCTGATGATGGTGGCCTCGCCGAGACGCCCCACCTGCGGGGTGCCCCAGTCCTCGGGTAAGCGCACCTGCCAGAGTGTCTCGCCCGTCGCCGGGTTCAGCGCCATCATGTTCAGGATGTGGACGATGAGCTTGCCATCGGCCAGCACGGGGGAAGAGCTGTGGCCCCATTCGCTCGCCGAGTGCTCGATGAAGCGGATCCAGAGGCGGTTGCCGTCCAGGTCGTAGCAGGCCGCCACGCCATGGCCGAACAGGGCGTAGATGCGCTGGCCGTCGGTCACCGGCGTGGGCGTCGAGTAGCCGTTGATCTGGTAGGTCTTGGGGAGCACATACGCGGGCTCCGACGCCGCCTTGTGCTCGGCCTGCAGGCCCTTCAGCTTCTCCTGCGCCGCCGCGAGCTGGGCCTTGAGGTCCGCGTCATCCGGCTTGTCCTTCAGCGCCCGGTTGATCTTCCACATCTCCCCCTGCGTCTGCCCGATCTGCTTGCGCAACTCCGCGGCCTTCTTGTTGGCCTCGGCCATGGCCGCCGGATCGGCAAAGCCCGGCACGTCCTCGTAGCCGTTCGTCTTCTGCCACAGGATCTGTCCCGTGGTGGCGTCCAGGCAGAGCAGCGTGTCCGGCTCGGAACACACGAAGATGCGGTTGCCCACGACGACCGGCGTGGCGTTGCTCCACGACGGCAGGGGCGTGGTCCACACAACGTTGCGGTCCACGGCCCAATCCGTGGGCGGGGTGGCGGTGGGGTACTTCCCGGTGCCATCGGTCCGCCAGCCGATGCCCTCCGCGTACACAGCACAACCGATCAGGCAAAGCGCGACACACAACCACAGGGAGCGAGACCGAACCATTGCCGCCTCCAGCTAAGAGAGTGTCCTGATTGTCTTCCCTAACGCCTCGACCGTCCAGACGATGGGATATAGCCTTTCAGAATACCACAAACTGGCGAAGTAGAGTCCAACGGGAGTCGCTTGCGTCCATGTCCCGGCTTCCACGCGCGCGGCCAGATACAATGCCCCTCGCCGCACCGCCGCGCCGCCTTCCACCGGCCAGCCGGCCAGCGCCGTCACCGCCAGCGCCGTCTCTTCCACCGTGGAGGACGTTCCGGGGGCCCCGCCCCATCCCCCGTCTTCATTCTGCGCCGCCAGCAGATACGCCCGTCCCCGCGCGGCCATCTCGCCGTCCGGGTCAAGCTCCGCCAGCGCCGCCAACACCCGCGCCGTCCCCAGCACCGGGTTCTGGTGGTCGGGCGCGGCCTGGTTGCCGAACCACAGCGGCACCCACGAGCCATCGGCCCGCTGCCTGTTGCGCAGATACGCCAGGCCGCGCTCGCGGGAGTGTCGTTCCTGGGAGCGCCGGCTTCCAGCCGGCAAGTCCGTTTGCCGCAGTCCGTGCCGGCTGGAAGCCGGCGCTCCCAGGGACGGCGCTCCTACGGCCAACGCCCGCAACGCATGGGCCGTCAGATCATCGCAGCTCTGGTCGAACGGCAGCTTCCCCCACCCCCGGCAGAACGTCGGCCAGCCGCCGTCACTGTTCTGCAGGTCCAGCAGCCACTTCACCCCCGCCGCGCGCGCTTCTTCATCGAGGCCCTCGCCCAGGGCCAGCAACGCCCCGGACGTGTCGTCCGCATCCGGCACCGCGCCGGAGAGGTGGCTCCAGCCCCAGCCGCCCGGCGCGGCATCGGTGAAGGGATGGCGCTCCCGATACTGGCGCCGCGCCAGCCAGGTCCGCGTCCGTTCCATCTCGGCCGCCGCGAGTCCTCCCGCTGCCGTCAGCGCCTGCGTCGCCAGGCTCGTCACCCACACCGACAGGTTGGTGTCAATCGGCCAACTGCCATCCGGTCGGGCCGACGCGCGCAGGAAGCGCAGCCCCGCCCGCACCACCGGGTCATCCCCCAGCCCCAGCGACAGCAGGCTCATGCACACGAACGCCGTCAGCGGCGTGGCCTCGAGGAAGCCTCCCGACGCCGGCTGCAACCCCACGAGCTTCCGCCGCACCGCGGGCGTCACGAGCCGCCGCAGCCACGAAGCGGGCGTGCGCGGCGGGCGGTGGTACTCGATGGCCATGCCGACAGCGATCAGGGCTGGAAGGGCGTAGCTGACGACCTGCAGCCGCAGGGCGCGGTACCAGCGGCGCGGCAGCACGGCCAGTTGGTACGGCAGCGCCGGCACCCGCGCCCATTCGACGAGCCCGGCCAGCGCGCAGTTCATCAGGATCGGCACGGCGAAGGTGCGGTCGCTGCCGTAGGCGCGGCTGATGGCGACGGCCCGCGAGGCGGCATCGGCCGCGCCGTGAGCGGCGAGATAGGGCTCGGCCCGCGGCGCGGCCTCGCTCTCGCTCTCCCCCACCAGCCGCAGCGCCGACACGACCAGCAGCGTCGTCGCGAGGTTGCTCGGGCTGTCGGGCGTGTCGCCCCAGCCGCCGTCGGCGTTCTGCGTCTCGGCGAGCCACGCCGCCCCGCGCGCGATCAGCTCCCGGTCCGCCTCGTCCGCCGCCAGCGCCAGGGCCGACAGGGCCGTGGCCGTCGAGAGCGCCGAGGAGGACAGGACGCCTTCCCAGAACCCCTCGGCGTTGCGGCGGTCGAGCAGATGCCGCCGCGCGACTTCCAGCGCCGCGCGGAGACGATCCTGTTCTTCTGATGTGACTGGTGCGTCGTCGCTCATCCCGCCACGTCTCTGCCTTCCTGCCCCGAAGGGGCCGCCGAGACCGAAGGAGGGGAAGGGTGGGGACGCTCGCCGAACCCACGAGCTTACGCTCGTGGCTATGCACGTCGGCCCCTGCGGGGCGAACGGCACGCACCCTCGCGACCCTCGACATCCCCTGCGCCTATAAGTGCAGACCCGTGACAAGGGTAACCCCACCGACCCACAGCCACGACGCCGCGTCTCGCCGCCCCGAAGCCACGACGCCGCGTCTCCCTGCCCCGAAGCCACGACGCCGCGTCTTCCCGCCCCGAAGGGGCCGGCGTACCTTGCCACCAGCGTAAGCTGGTGGATTCCCGGCCGCCACCCCCCTCCTCACCTTGGCGCTTCTCTTCATTCCGCGCCCCGAAGGGGCCGCCGAGACCGAAGGAGGGGAAGGGAGGGGGCGCTCGCCTAGCCCACGAGCTTACGCTCGTGGCTATGCACGTCGGCCCCTGCGGGGCGAACGGCAC
>CAZZDO010000339.1:0-3242 GCA_964653205.1 uncultured Armatimonadia bacterium
ATGCCGTTGATTGGTGAGCAGGCGCCGGCGTTCAAGGCGCTCACGACGCAGGGCGAGATCAGCTTCCCGGACGACTACCAGGGCAAGTGGGTCATCCTCTTCTCGCACCCGGCGGACTTCACGCCCGTGTGCACCACCGAGTTCATGACGTTCGCCACCATGGCCGAGGACCTCAAGGCGCTCAACTGCGAGCTGATCGGCCTGTCCATTGACAGCCACTTCGCCCACATCGCGTGGCTGCGGACGATCAAGGAGAAGATCGAGTACAAGGGGATGAAGGACGTCGAGGTCAGGTTCCCGGTCATCGCTGACCTGAGCATGGATGTGGCCAAGAAGTTCGGGATGGTCCAGCCGGCGACGGCGACGACCCAGGCCGTGCGCGCCGTGTTCATCATGGACCCCAAGGGCATTGTGCGGGCCATCCTGTACTACCCGATGTCCAACGGCCGCAACATGGAGGAGATCAAGCGCCTGCTGATCGCCATGCAGACCAGCGACAAGCACGGCATCGCCACCCCCGCCAACTGGCAGCCGGGCGACGATGTGATCGTCCCGCCGCCGGGCTCCTGCGGCGCGGCCAAGGAGCGCGTGGACGGCGCCGGGGAGGACTATCACTGCCTGGATTGGTTCTTGTGTCTGAAGAAGTGCCCGGAGTAGATCACAATCACGGCGGGGATTGCCTCGTCAGAATGAAGGAGAATGGCACCATGGCCGTTGAACTGGGACAGGTCTATAAGTGTGAGAAGTGTGGGATCATCGTCGAGGTCGTACACGCCGGCAAGGGCGCCGTGGTGTGCTGTGGCGCGCCGATGGTGCAACTGGTCGAGAACACCACCGACGCCGCCAAAGAGAAGCACGTGCCGGTCGTGACGGCGGATTGCTGCGGTTCGAAGGTAGCCGTAGGCAGTGTGCCCCACCCGATGACCGAGGAACACTACATCGAGTTCATCGAGGTCATGGACGAAAGCGGCAAGTGCGCCCGGCAGGTTCTCAAGCCCGGCGACGACCCGGCGGCCAGCTTCTGCCTCAGCGGTGTCGTGGCCCGCGCGTACTGCAACCTGCACGGCCTGTGGAAGGGTGAGTAGCCGATGTTGCACGAGAAGATGCTGGTCGCGATCAACGACCAGATCAACAAGGAGCTGTACTCAGCGTACCTCTACCAGTCCATGATGGCGCACTTCGACGCGCTCGGGCTGAGCGGCTTCGCCAACTGGATGCGCGTGCAGTCCATGGAAGAGACGCTGCATGCGTACAAGTTCTACGACTACGTCATCGAGCGTGGCGGCAAGGTCACGTTGCAGGCCATTGACGGCCCCGAGACCGAGTGGCCCTCCCCGCTGGCCGCGTTCGAGCAGGTGCTGACGCACGAGCAGTTCGTGACGTCGCGCATCAACAACCTGATGGACATTGCGCTGGAGATCCGCGATCACGCCTCGGCCAGCTTCCTGCAGTGGTTCATTGATGAGCAGGTCGAGGAGGAGGGGACGGCGGAACAGATCTGCCAGAAGCTACGGCTGATCGGCGACAACCCCAACGGCCTGTTCATGGTGGATAAGGAACTGGGCGCGCGGATGTTCGCCGTCCCGGCCGGCATGCCGTCCGCCGTCGGTGGCGGTGCGGCGTAGCCAAGCGTGGCCGGCACGGATATACTGTCCCTACCGGCAACCTGAGACCGTACGAGCGGCTTGCTGCCGCGAGGGTGTGACCCTCTCGCGAAGGCAGCCGCTCGTGCGGGCTACCGTATGGTCTTGGAGCAACCATGAACGCCCTGCAAGCCGTGCCTCTCACCGACAGCGTCTACTGGGTCGGCGCCATTGACTGGACGATCCGCGACTTCCATGGCTATCTCACCAGCCGCGGGACGACCTACAACGCCTACCTCATCATGGCCGACAAGATCACGCTGGTTGACACCGTCAAGCAGCCGTTCTTCAGCGAGATGATGGGGCGCATCGCCAGCGTGGTGGACCCGAGCAAGATCGACGTCGTGGTGTCCAACCACGCCGAGATGGACCACTCCGGAGCCTTGCCCCAGACGCTGGCCGCGGTCCAGCCTGAGAAGCTCTACGCGTCCAAGATGGGCGCGCGGGGCCTGGCCCGGCACTTTGCGCTGCCGATGGAGATCACTCCGGTCGCCGATGGCGAGACGCTCAGCCTCGGCAACCTGAGCCTGCAGTTCATGGAGACGAAGCTCCTGCATTGGCCGGACAGCATGTTCAGCTACCTGCCCGAGCGGGAGTTGCTGTTTTCGCAGGACGCGTTCGGGATGCACCTGGCCAGCAGCCAGCGGTTCGATGATGAGGTGGACGACTGGGTGCTGGATCACGAGGCGACCAAGTACTACGCCAACATCCTGACCCCGTTCTCGCCGCTGGTGACCAAGCTGTTGGCGAAGGTCCAGGAGACGAACCTGCCGCTCAAGATGATCGCGCCGGACCACGGGCCGATCTGGCGGAAGGACTGGCAACGGATCGTCGCCAGATACGCCCACTGGGCGCAGATGGTCCCGACCCGCAAGGCGGTCATTGTCTACGACACGATGTGGGGCAGCACGTGCATGATGGCCAAGGCCTACGCCGAGGGGCTCATGGCGGGCGGGGCGTGCGTGCACCAGTTGCCACTGGGCGCCAGCCACCGCAGCGACGTGGGCACCCAGGTGCTGGAGTCCGGCGCGCTGCTCATCGGCTCGCCCACCATCAACGGCAACCTGTTCCCGACCGTGGCCGACACCCTCGCGTATCTGCGCGGGCTGAACCGCCTCAACCTGATCGGCACGGCCTTCGGGTCGTACGGGTGGAGCGGCGAAGCCACCAGGCAGGTGGCGCAGGGGATGGAAGAGATGCACGTCGAGATGGTCGCCGAGCCGTTCCGAGTGCAGTGGGTGCCGACCGCGGAAGACCTGCAGCGGTGCTTCGACACCGGCCGGCAGATTGCTGAAGAGATGACCAAACGGGCTGACGAGTGTGGCTGTGAAGTCCACTGAGCCCGCCCTACCACTGACCTGAGCCTGGAGGAGACTCCCATGCAGAAATACGAATGTGACCTGTGCGGCTATGTCTACGATCCTGCCGAGGGCGACCCGGACAACGGCGTCCCGGCCGGCACCGCGTGGGAAGACGTGCCCGAGGACTGGGTCTGCCCGCTTTGCGGCGCGAGCAAGGACCAGTTCTCGGCGGTGGACTGACGCCTGTAGCGGCGCGATTTATCGCGCCCAGGGATGGACAGGCGCGATAGATCGCGCC
>CAZZDO010000339.1:3342-5927 GCA_964653205.1 uncultured Armatimonadia bacterium
ATCGCGCCACTACAACGACCATGGACATCAACATCCGCATCGCCGGCGAAGCCGGACAGGGCGTGCAGACGGCCGGTGATCTGCTCGTAGCGGCCTTCGCCGCGATGGGCCTGCACCTGCTGTCGAGCCAGAGCTACATGTCGCGCGTGCGCGGCGGGCTGAACTGGTTCGATGTGCGCGTCGCCGACGCCCAGGTGCTCGCCGCGCGCGCGGACTGCGACCTGCTGATCGCCCTGAACGAGGACGCGCTGACCCATCTGCGCGACACCGTGACGCCCGCGGGCCTGATCGTCTACGACGGCGCGGCGGAGGGCGCGATCTCCCTGCACTTTGACGAAGTCGCCAAAGAGGTCGGCGGCCAGGCCATCATGGCGAATGCCGTGGCGGCCGGGGCGGTTTTCGGCGTGCTGGGCTATGATGTGGGCGCGCTGGTGGACTACCTGGGCAGCGTCTTTGCGAAGAAGGGCTCGGAGGTCATCGCCGCCAACGTCGCCTGCGCGCGGCGCGGTGTGGAGTTGATGGCCGACTACGCGGGGCGTCTGCGCGGCCCGGCCCCGGACGGCGGCCCGAAGTTCGCGAGCGACGGCGCCCACGCGGTGGCGTTGGGCGCCTGCACCGCCGGCCTGAAGCTCGCGGCGGCCTACCCCATGTCCCCCTCGACGGCAGTGCTCAACGCCATCGCCGGCGCCGGCGAGCAGTTCGGCGTGCTGGTGGAGCAGGCGGAGGACGAGATCGCCGCCATCAACATCATCTGCGGGGCGACCTACGCGGGTGCGCCGGCGATGCTGACCACCAGCGGCGGCGGCTTCGCGCTGATGGCCGAGGGCTTGTCGTTGGCCGGAATGCTGGAGCTGCCGCCGGTGATCCTGCTCGCCATGCGGCCTGGCCCGGCCACCGGCCTGCCGACCCGCACCGGCCAGGAGGACCTGCGCTTTGCCATTCACGCCGGCCACGGGGAGTTCCCCCGCTTCGTCTTCGCGCCCGGTGATGTCGCACAGGCCTACGAGTTGACCCGCCACGCCTTCGCCGTCGCCCATGAGTACCAGACCCAGGCGATCATCCTCGTTGACCAGTATCTCGTGGACTTGCACGCCACCTGCGCGCCGCTGGACGCGGCGTACCGGCCAGTGGACCGCGGGGTTGTGGAAGCGGGGGCGGACTACGTCCGCTATGCTCTGACCGAGGACGGCATCTCTCCACGCGCGGTTCCCGGTGGCGAGGCGTTCGTGACGGTGGACTCCGACGAGCACACCGAGGATGGGCATGTGACCGAAGACCTGTCCGTGCGGGTGCAGATGGTGGAAAAGCGGCTGCGCAAGGAGGCGGGCATGTGCGCCACGGCGCTGCCGCCGACGGCGTACCGGGCTGAGGATGCCGACACGCTGCTGATTTGCTGGGGCTCGACATACGGCGCGTGCCGGGAGGCGGTGGACTTGCTGCGGGACGCAGGCGAGACAGTCGGCATGCTGCACTTCGGGCAGGTCTGGCCACTCAATGTCGAAGCGGTGCGCGAGGCCATCGGGCGGCGGGAGCGCGTCGTCGTCATCGAGGGCAACGCGCGCGGGCAGTTTGCGTCCGTGCTGCGCGAAGTCGGGGCCCTGAGTGACTGCGAGACGATGGGGAAGTACGACGGGCTACCGTTCACGGCCCGTGAGATCGTGCGGAGGCTGGGCCATGAGTGACACCCAGATGTGGGCGGCGGGGCTGCGTTCGGACGGGCCGGTCAAGCCCACCTGGTGTCCGGGCTGCGGCAACTTCGCCATCGTCAAAGCCGTGGACCGCGCGTTGGATGAAGCAGGCCTCGACCGGCGGCAGGTCGTGCTCGTGTCGGGCATCGGCCAGGCGGCCAAGCTGCCCCACTATGTCAGCCGGCCGGTCAACTTCTTCAACGGCCTGCACGGGCGCGCCGTCCCGGCCGCCACGGGCATCAAGCTCGCCAACCACGAACTGCAGGTCATCATCACCAGCGGCGATGGCGACATGTACGGCGAGGGCGGCAACCACCTGCTGCACGCCATCCGCCGCAACATCGGCCTGAAGTGCTTCGTGCACAACAACCAGATCTACGGGCTCACCAAGGGGCAGGCGTCGCCGACATCGGACACGGGCACGCCCTTCAAGCTGCAGGCTTACGGGGTAGCGGCCCAGCCGCTCAATCCCCTGGCGTTGGCCATCGCCGAGGGGGCATCGTTCGTGGCGCGGTCGTTCACCGGGCTGCCGGACCACCTGGCCGAGATGATGGTGGCGGCACTAAGGCACGAGGGCTTCGCGCTGCTGGACATCCTGCAGCCCTGTGTAACTTTCAACAAGGTCAACACCTTCAAGTGGTACAAGGACCGCGTGCGGGTGCTGGGCGAGGACCATGACCCGACGGATCGCATGGGGGCGCTGCAGACGGCCATGATCTGGGGGGACGAGATCCCAGCCGGGATCATCTACCGCGGCGACCGGGCCAGCTATGAGAGCAGGCTGCCGGTGCTGGCGGGCGGGCCGCTGGCCGCGCGGGCGTAGGCGGGCTCCGGAGCGCATCTCCGTCCCGTCGCGGGGCCCCGCCCGCTGTGCGGGCATCCCGCGACCCTATTGGG
>CAZZDO010000340.1:0-5924 GCA_964653205.1 uncultured Armatimonadia bacterium
GCCTCGGGGTAGTGGTTCTCGATCTCCACGCCCGGCCCGTACTTCTTCAGGATCTCCTGGAACTTGTTCTGGTTGTAGTCGAGGTGGAACAGCATGCGGTCGGTGTTGATGACCGTGGACAGGATCGGCGGCAGCAATCCGGCCCGCACCTGGTTGTCCTCCCAGCCCGAACTCGCCAGGAAGCGCCCGGCCATGTCGGCGATGTAGCTGCGGGCGCTGCAACTGGAGACGACGTAGAAGCCGAAGTCGCGGCACCAGTGCAGGATGCGGTCGCCGCCGATGAACGCCGACACGAAGCAGACCACGCGCGCCTCGTTGGCCGCGAGGCGCTGCCCGACCTCGACGAACTTGAGGTCAAAGCAGATGGCCGCCCCGAGCTTGCCAAAGTCCGTGTCCCATGCCGGCGCGTCCGTCCCGGGCACGATCCCCGCCTCCATCTCGCCGATGGTCGGCTGGACCTTGTGGTACTTCCCCAGCACCTGTCCCTCGCGGTCCAGAAAGCAGGCGGTGTTGTAGAGCGTGTCCCCGTCGCGTTCCAGGAGCGGCACGCAGACGACCATCTTGTGCTTGGCGGCGATCTCGGCGGCGCGGTCGGTCAGCGGGCCGGGGATGGCCTCGGCGTTCTCGGGCCACTGCTCCCACGGGATGCCGCCCATGTTGAACGTCTCGGGCAAGACGACGAGGTCGGGCTTGGCGAGGGCGGCCTGTTCGAGGTAGTCAGCCATCTTGTCGCGGGTGCGGGCATGGAAGTCCGCCCCCTGCTCCACGCCCTGGTACGCCACGGTCGTGACACGGATGAAACGGGCCATGTGTGAACTCCTGAGATGAGATGTGCGGCGGATGGTTCGCCGCGCTGAAGGGCGGGTCCTGCGGCGCGTCAGGGCGTCACCGTGAACGTCCCCTCCCCCGTCACGCCCGTCGCCACATCCGTCGCCGTGATCTTCCACTTGCCGGCCGGGTCATTCAGCGCCAACTGAAACGCCCCGCGCGCCGTGTCCTGGTCGGCCGCCAACTGCGCGCCGTAGTGCGGCCGCACCTTGCCCGCCGGGTCGGTCACCTCCACCCGCAGCGCCCGCGGGAGCTTCTGCTTCTCCCCGACGGCCGCGACCGCGTACTCCACCTTCCGCCCCGGCGCCACCTTCAGCACCGCCGGCTGCACGCGCACCGCCGCCACCTTCTCCGGCAGCAGCGCGAACACCCGCGCCTCCCCGGCCGTCATCTCCAGCGCCACGTCCTTCTTCGCGCCGAGGTACTTCCCGCCCCGCGCGTCGTAGACGTGCCGCGTCTCCGGCAGGGACAGCCGCACCTGGCAGCCGCCGGGCTTCGTGTCGCGCAGCAGCCCGATGATCGTCACCCCACCGTTGACGAACCGCCGCACCTTGACGAGGTGCTCCCCTTCCACACGCAGCGACGTCGGCGGCGTAGCCTCCGCTCCCATGAAGACCTCACGGGCCACGCTCAGCAGCCCGCCGTGCGCCCCCAACTCCTGCCGCCGCGCGTAGTGGTTCAGGAACATGTTCAGCAGGATTGCCTGCCCCCTGCCGTAGGTGTTCACGATGAACGCGGGCTTGCCCGCAATCTCCGCGAGTGCCTTGCCGGTCGTCACTTGCAGCGACGGGCTGGCGCAGGTGTCGTCCACCTTGAAGTCCCCCGGCAGCGCCCCGAACGCCCGCTTCGGCGTGAAGTCCCCCTGCGCTATCTTCTCTAAGCCATCCGGCTTCGTGGCGACGCCGAAGACGTCATCGAGCGCGCCCTGGGCAAGCGTCCGGCAATGCTCATCCATCAGCCCCGGCCGCGCGTCGGCGATGAGCCTCCCGCCCCCGCGCACGAAGGCTTTGATGGCCTCGACTTCCTTGGCCGACAGCGCCTGCGAATACGGCAGCAGCAGCGCCCCGGGCCGGGTAGAGCGGGCGTCTCGCCCGCCCAGGCCTCCCTGCTCGACCTCGGCATACGCGATGAAGTCCGCCTGCATCCCGCATTCATCCATCGCCCGCAGCCACCCGTCGCGGTTGTTGCGGAACGCGTCGTCATTGTCGCAGATGTACGCCGCGTGGATGCTGGCCTGCGAATAGTGCACCAGCACATCCGGCGGCCGCGTGCAGCCATTGAGCAGCAGCCCGAGGCCCTGCTGCTGGTCGCGGATGTCCGCGACGCCGTCGGCCGTCGGCTGCGGCAACGTCATGTCGGGGTTGAGCATGTAGTTGTACACGAAGAAGCTGCCGCCCCGCGCCTGGTTGAAGAACCGGTTCCACATCGTGTGCGACAGCCCCGGGTCCTTGCTGGCGTAGCCCCACCACGGGAGGCTGACCATGCCGAAGCTGCGGTGCATCTCGCCGGTGTTCTGGTGGTCGTAGGCCTGGATGAAGTCCAGCGTGTGCGCCAGTCGCCACCAGTCGAACCCGCCGTACGCTTCCGCCGCCTGGGTGCCCGAGATGCCGATGCGTCCTTCCGGGTCGGTCTTGCGGACCTCGTCGCGGACGAACTTCATGTAGTCGGCGAAGGCGACTTCCATGTACGTCCGGTGGTCGGCCCACGGGGCGAAGTTGCCGCGCTTGGCTGCCTCCAGCGCCGTCATCGGCATGACGGTCTCCCACGAGGCGAATTGCGTCTCCCATTCCTTGTTCAAGGCCGCCAGGTCGGCGTACTGCGTTTGCAGCCACTGGCGGAAACTCGCGAGACTGATGTCGCTGAAGTCAAAGTCATAGGGCGTGACATAGTACGTCGTGCCCAGTTCATCGCCGAGGCAGTAGCCCATGGGCTTGAAGGGCGCGAGGACCTTGACGCGGTCCGCGATCTGCTTGGCCTGCTCGGCGCGCAGCGCCGGGTCCTCGAGCGACACCGGCCGCACCAGGAACTGCTTGTCATGGGTCTTGACGTACTGCTCCTGCAGGTCCTGGAAGCCCGGCTTGCCGTCGCGGCCCTTGCGCGTGCTCAGGCGCAGCGGGTTGCCGCCGATGCCGTAGGGCATCAGGCGGAAGCCCTGCTCGTAGTTCGAGCGGTTCTCCTCGGGCTGCAGCCAACCGCTGCTGACCTGCACCGTGTCCAGCCCCATCAGCCGGCACTGATCGGCGGCCACCTGGTGCAGCGAGTCCACGCTGTACGCCCCGGCCGGGTTGCCCCACAGCGTCCACGTCATCGGGTTCCAGTCGCGGCTCGCGACGCGGGCCGGCATGAGCAGCACCCTCGCCTGCGCGACGGAGATGGACTGCTCGGCCTCCAACAGCGTCGCCCGCAGTACGCCCGTGTTGGCGAGCAGCGCCGGCAGGTCGAGCGTCGCGGTCGCCTCCACCTGCCCGGCCGCCACCGGCCCCGTCTGTGTGGCGATCAAGCGCCCGAGCGCATCCGTCAGCGTCCAGCGCACCGTCAGCTTCCGCTCCGGCGCTGCCGCGGTCAGCGTCACCGTGGCCGCCACCGTGTCCCCGTCGAGATAGCACTCCTTGTCCGCCTTGAGGTCCTTGAGGGTGACGGTCCACGGCACCTTGGGCCGGATGGCCCCCGTGCCCCACGCGACGACCTTCCCGCCCTCGCGCAAGATCACATCCACCAGGTGCAAGCCGCAGGTCATGCGGCCGGGCCACCTGGGGTAGATCGCCCCGACACCCGCGGGCACCGTGACCTTCATGGTGCTCTCGCCCTCGATCTGTCCGAACTCATCCTGGATGCGCACCCACGCCTCGACCGGCCGCGCCGCCCCGGAGTTCTCGGTGGTCACGCCGATGACGCCGTTGGTGTCGCTGCTGATCGGGTCGCCCGGCAGTTGGCCGCTGACTTCCTTGATCTGGATCTCCGGCTCGCGCCGCGCCGCCCACAGCATCGCCCGCGCCAGCAGGCTGTAGTGGTACTCCCAGTACGGGAACTGCTGCGGGGCGTTGCGCACCCACGGGATGATCCCGTTGCTGTAGCTGCCGGGGCCCTGCCACGAGGTGTTGTAGCCGAACGCCACGACCCGCCCCTTCCCCTCCTCGCGCACCGCCAGCAGCGGCCGGTCGCCCGCCGTCGCCAGCACCTCGCCGTTGGGCTTGTACACTGAACAGGCTGTGTCGGGCATCGCCGCCCAAGGCAGCCCCATCGTCAGCGCATGATCCGCCGTCTTCTTCCACGGCATCAGTGGCAGGTTCGTCGGCTTGAACTGTGTCAGCGGCAGCAGGGCCTCCGCCTCCGCCGGCAGCTTGTTCGGCTGCGTCCACACCAGCCCCGTGCCGTTGCGCACCTTGGCGAAGATCGCGTCCAGCAGCCCCTTGTCAAGGGCCTCCCCGGTCAGCCCGCCGATGAGGATGACATCGAAGTCCTGCTTGAGCGCCTCGCGCACGTAGCCCTGCGATTGCTTCAGGTTGATCTCGCGCGGGAAGAGGCCGGTCGTGTAGCCGAGTTCATACCCCGAGCCGACCGTCGGCGCGACGAAGTCCAGGTCCAGGCGCTGGGCCAGTTCGATGGTCTCACGGCCCACGAGGTAGCTGTTGAGGATCAGCGCCCGCGTCTTCCCCTTGTGGTACGGCTTCGCCCACGGCACGTGCGGCGTGACGATCTCCTCGGACAGCTTCAGGTCCGGTGGGGCGTTGCCGGCCGTGGCCAGCTTGTCCTCGAACTTCTCGCCCTCGCGGCCGATCCGCTGCTCCAGCGGCTGGAGGGCATAGGCATAGGTCGCTTGCCCCACGACACAGGGCTTCTCGAACTCCAGCACCGCCTTCCCGCCCATCTGCACGACCGCGCGCACGACGTACGTCCCCGGCCCGGTCGGCTTGAAAGACCCGGTGGCGGTGGCCGTGGGCTTCAGCGCCACGCCGGATTGCGAGAGCTGGCCCTCCTTGCCGTCAGGGCCCTTCAGGTTGACCTGAAGAGTGCAGTCGCCGGTCCTGGCCCCGCTCAGGCCGATCTTGAAGGGCACTTCCCTGGTGTCGGCGGCGACTTGCGGCTGCAGCTCGATCCCACCGACGACCTCTGGCGAAGCCCCCGCGACATCGCCCAGCCCCGCGAACGGCACCAGCCATACCGTCGTGTCCAGCGTCTCCCCGTTCCTGATGTCGAAGGAGCGTAACGCCCACTCCAGCCCCGGCATGGCGTCATGCAGCCACTGGTAGAAGAGCATCAGCCGCCGGTACTCCATGCAGATCGCCAGGCCGTCGCCGCTCTCGCCCCGGGCCGCCAGCCACCCGCGCTCCGGCTGATACCACCAGTACTGGCCCTTGGCCCCGGCTCCGTACGCGATCTCCTGCACCTGGCCGTCGCTGGGGAGGTAGAAGGTGCTCTTCTCGCCGCGCACGCCCGGGCGGCCGTGGAACCACATGCCAATGCGCATCGGCGCCATGGCTTCCTGGGCGATCTCGAAGCGATAGTCCGCGCGGATGGCGGCGCTGCCGTCGGTGAGGCTGAAGGTCTTGTGGATGATCATCCGCCCGGCGACGTCGCCGTTGCCCCGCCGCGTCAACTCCACGGCCGCGTCGGCCCCGCCGCCCTTGAGCTTGAACTCATACGGCAGCTTGGCCCACTGGTTGTAGATCTCCGGGTCGTCGTAGTTCCAGACGCGGTCCACGAACAGTCCGGTCTCCTCGGCGCACAGGTGCTTGCCGGTGGCCTTCGCCACGAGGTCGCTGATCTGCCCGCCGCGCATCGGGGCCACCGTGACGCGCACGAGGTCGTTCTCCAGCACGACCACCGGCTCGCCACCGACGGTCTGCTGCTGCACGGTGCAGGCCGCGAACAGCGCCGCCGGCAGGGCCAGCATGATGGAGCACACGGTGAGAGTTCGCATGGGGGAAACCTCCGTCAGTTCACCGGCAGCCACAGGGCCACCGAACAGCAGAAGCCGGTGTCACGGTACATGGTCATGTTGCTGTGGGGCAGCGCCCGCGGGGAAGCCAGGAAGGTCAGGTAGCGCGTCCAGTCCTGCACGTGCACCCGGCTCGTGCCACCGAACCACAGGCGCA
>CAZZDO010000341.1:0-5917 GCA_964653205.1 uncultured Armatimonadia bacterium
TGGGGGTACCTGAAGCGTGTAGCATCGCCCGGGGTCGTGACCGACGAGACGCTAGCCCTCGACGCCATCGCGCGCCTCCCGATTGACCACCTCGCCACTGACCACACGCTGGCGCACTTCCGTGAAGAGTTGCTCACGCCCGCGCTGGCCCCGCCGCTCTCGCATGACGCGTGGCTGGCGCAGGGACGTCCCAGCGCGCTGTCCCTGGCGCGTGACCGGGCGGCGCAGTTGCTGGCCGCCGCGGAGCCCCCACCCCTGCCCGAGTCCGTCGCCCGCCGTCTGGCGGAGTTGTAGGCAGCGGCTGGCACGCGCGTTGCGCCTCTCCCCTCTTGCCTCTACCGTTTCGGAATGATCTGCCGAGCCTCTACCGTCCGCGTCGCGGTCATCGGCTGCCGCGCGTGGTGACGGAGGAGGACGTGACCGCGCTGCTCGCCTCCCGCGCGACGGACGGGGTTGACATGGACGCGGCCGCGGGCTACAGTGTTGCCACAGCTTAGTGCGTTAAGGTTGGGGTGAGGCGCGTGCCGGCCACCGTGGCAGTCCCGAAGTACCTGCAAATCGCGAACGATCTCGTGCAGGCGATCCTGCATGGCGACCTCGCGCCCGGGCAGCGGGCTCCCTCCGAGAACGAGATCATCCGCCAGTACGGGGTCAGCAACACCACGGCGCGGAAGGCGCTGCGGGATGTCGAGCAGGCCGGCTGGGTGACGCGGGTCAAGGGCAAGGGGACGTTCGTGCGGCGCAACCAGGTGGAGCGGGCAGCGGACAAGATCCTCAGCTTCACCCGCAACATGATCCTGGCGGGACGCGCTCCGGCGACCAAGGTGCTCGACCGCCGCGTCCTGCGCGACGGATTCGCCGCGGCCATCAACGGCCGGAACTACGCCATCAGGGGGCCGGTCTTCAAGATTCATCGGCTGCGGCTGGCCGACGGCGTCCCGATGATGATCGAGACCCGGTACATCTCCACGGCGTTCTGTCCCGGCCTTGACGGCAAGGACCTCACCGGGTCGCTCTACGACATCTACGAGCAGGACTACGGTCTGCGCCTGACCAGCATTGACCAGATGCTGAGCGTGGAGATGCTGGGGGCGGGGGTGCGGGAGTTCTTCGATCTCCAAGAGCCGGTTCCCGCCTTGCGGGTGGACGGCGTGACGTTCTGCGGCAAGGAGATGATCCTGGAGATCGAGGCGTCGGTGTACCGGGGCGACCTGTACCGGTTCGCCGTGCGGGCGACGTGATTGCGGTTCAGAGAGCAGGACTTAGTGCGTTAGGTGGAAAGCGGAGTTGACGGCGAGCGGCCCGTCAGGTCGCCGAAGGTGCGCATCCGCCTGGAGGACTTGCGGCGGTTCACGAGCCAAGGAGGCACATGATGAAGCTGTTTCTGGACACGGCCAGTGTGGAGGAGATCAGGAAGGCCCTGGACACGGGTGTGCTGGACGGAGTGACCACCAATCCCAGCATCATCGCGAAGTCCGGGAGGCCGTTCGAGACGGTGGCGCGCGAGATCCTGGAGCTCGTCCCCGGCGATGTCAGCCTCGAAGCCATGGCGGACGACTGGCAGGGCATGGTGCGGGAGGTCAAGACGCTCGCCGGCTGGGGCAGGAACGCCGTGGTCAAGCTGCCGATGACGCGCGACGGCATCAAGGCGCTGTCCGTCGTCAGTCAGGAAGGCTTCCGCATCAACCTGACCATGGTGGCCTCCCAGAACCAGGCGCTGCTGGCCTGCAAGGCCGGCGCGACGTATGTGAGCCTCATCGTGGGGCGCATGGACGCGATCGGGACGGACGCGATGGCGGTGGTGCGCGACACGCGCGAGATGATCCGCGAGTACGGGTTCGGCGCCCAGATCATCATCGGCAGCGTGCGTTCGCCGCTTCACGTCCTCAAGGCGCAGCAGGTGGGAACCCACGTCGTGACCATGGGCTACAGTATCTTCAACCAGTTGTTCGACCACCCGCTGTCGGCCGCGGGCATCGAGCAGTTCAAGCAGGACTGGGCCGGCGTGGAAGGGAGAGCGTCATGAACATCCTGGCAGTCGGGGCGAATCCGGACGACGTGGAGATTCTCTGTGCGGGGACGTTGGCGGTCCATGCCGAGCAGGGCGACAGCATCGCCATCGCTTACCTGACCACCGGCGACAAGGGCGCCGTGGACGTCAGCCCGGAGACGATGGCCGCCATCCGGGAGCGGGAAGCGCGTGAGGCGGCCGCAGTGATCGGGGCCTCGGTCCACTCCCTCGGCCTCCCCGATGGCGAAGTGGAGGTCAGCCTGGCGCTGCGACGGCGGCTCGTCACCGTCATCCGCCGCACCCGACCGGACCTCATCATCACCCATCACCACGCTGACTACATGTCCGACCATTGCGCCACCAGCCAACTGGTGTTCGACGCCTCCTTCTGGGCCGGCGTCGCGGCGTTCGCGGGCGAGCCGGACGAACCGTCCGACTACGCGGTGCGCCCGCGAATCCTCGCCATGGACACGGTCGCGGGCATCGGCTTTGTGCCGGAAGAGTATGTGGACATCTCCGGCGTGCTCGACACCAAGCTGGAAATGCTCGCGTGCCACAAGTCCCAGATCGGCTACATGAAAGAGCGGGACGGGTTCGACATGGTGGACTATGTGCGCGCGGCAGCCCGCTACCGGGGCTACCAGTGCGGGGTGCCGTATGCCGAGGGTTTCATCCCCCGGCGCGTGTTCCCGTCCCTCACGGCCCGCAAGGCGCTGGGCTGAGGCGGAAGAAAGGAAGCACCATGAGTGCAGGCAGGGGCGCCCACACGCTGCACGAGATCCGTTCCCAGGCGGAGGCATGGGACGGCACACTGGCGCGGATAGATCGGGACGCTGCTGAACTGGGCGCGCTGCTCGCCTGCGCCGAGGAGATCATCGTCGCCGGCTGTGGTTCCGGCTTCAACGTCGCGTACGCCGTCGCGCCGGTGCTGCAGCGGGCGACCGGCAAGAGCTGCCGGGCGGCCCACGCGTCGGACCTCGTCATCCACCCGGACTCGTTCCTGAGCCGCAGCCACGAGACGTTGGTCATGGTCTACTCCCGCTCGGGCGCGACCACCGAAAGCGTCATGGCGACCCACGCGGCCCAGGCGGCCGGTCACAAGGTCCTCGCGGTTGTCTGTTACGCCGCCAGCCCGATGGCGACGGACGCCGACGCGGTGTTGGTGCTGGAGGAGGCGGTCGAGCAGAGCGTCACGACGACGCGCTCGTTCACGGCGATGGTGCTGGCGGGGCACTACCTGGCGGCCGTGGCCGCGCGCGATGAGGTGGCGCGCCGGGCGATGCGGGAATTACCCGCCCTGGTCGCGGCGCGCATGGCCGACTTCGAGGCGCTGGGCAAGCAGATCAGCGAGGACCCGGCTATCGCCAAGTACGCCTTCCTGGGCAGCGGGGCACGGTACGGCCTGGCCCGCGAGGCGCAGTTGAAGGTGAAGGAGATGGTGCTGCTGCCGGCGGACTCGTATGTCTCGCTGGACTACCGGCACGGCCCGATGTCGAACGTGGACGAAGGCATGCTGGTGACGGTTCTGGGCTCCCAGGCCGGACAGGGCTACGACGCCGACCTCATCCGCGACATGAAGGGCCTGGGCGGGCAGGTCTTCGCGCTCTTCAACCGGAGCCGCGCCGGCGCCGCCTGTGCCGACTACCGACTCGACCTGGACGTGGCGCTGGGCGACGATCAGGGCGACGTGCTCTACATGCCGGCGCTGCAGTTCCTGGCCACCTACAAGTCTCTCGCCGTGGGGTGCGACCCGGATCATCCCCGGCACCTCAGCCACCATGTGGAACTGACGGAGGGTGATGGATTGCAGTCGCGGGGGGAGTGACGGCGCGTCTGCCGCCTGGCGAGCCCTCCCCACTGCCGGACTCGGCACCGTACGCGGGCCATGACCAGTCCGTGGACACGCCCAGGGACAGCGCCATGATGGCCCCACCAGTCCGCGTCCATGCCGAACAGACCACCAGGGCGTTGCCGGCGGGACGGCAGGTGGCGTGCGGGGAGCGAGCGGGGGCGGCTACTCCTCGAAGTACGGCTTGAGCATGATGTAGTTGAGCGCGGTCTCCGTTCCCGGCTCGGCCGCGGCGTCTGTGAACGTGACCGTGAATGAAGGGGCCGTGGCGCGGAAGCGGACGTGGTGCAGGTTGATCCGAACCAGCCCGTCGTTGGCCTTGTTGCCGGAGTTGCGGCGGTCTACGAAGACGTAGGACTTCTCCGGAATGAGTTCCGCCCCGGCGCCGAGGACGGCGCTCAAGCGATGCTGCTTCGGCTCGACCTTGCGCGCGACCATGTCCCGGTGGTCGGCGGTCACGAACTGCAGCGTGTAGACCTTGCCCGGGGTCAGGCCGGTGGCCGTCTGGGTGAGCGTGCTCGGCCCCGCGGCGCCACGCTTGAAGACACTGAAGGTGTCACCCGCTCCACCGCCGGCGCCCCACCGCCGTTGGCTGCCACTCCCGTAGCCGGCGAACTTGTCAGCCCGGACGGCCCCCGCCGGCTCCGATGTCCAGCCCTTCAGCCCCTCCGCGAAGTCGCAGTTACTCAGATGCCCCGGGGCGTAGCGATACCCGTACGCTTGTGACAGCATCTCCGTGTGACCCTCGACACAGTAGTGGCGCAACAGGCGCATGGACCAGCGGTAGAGTTCCTCGTCGTCGTAGTAGCTGCCCCAGTACCCCGTCATCCCCAGGCCCTGTAGCTGCGGGTGGGTGGCGATGAGGTGCAACTGCATGTCCAGATAGTACTTGTAGTCCACCTCGGGGTTCACATCGAGCGAGATGATGGGGATCTGGTTGAAGTTGCCGAGCAGCATGCCCGTGCCGGCGGCGGCGTTCGGGAAGTACTCGCCCAGCCGCGCCATCGTGTCCACGAGGCGATCGTTGAGGTACTTTGCCGCATCCTCCTCGCTGGGGCGGCTGTGGCAGTAGATCTCGAAGAGCAGGCGGCCCCGGCCCCGCGACGCGTTGAGCGACGCGCTGATGAAGTCATTGTGCAGGCCGGGCATTCCCGGCTTCCCGACGATCCACGTGTAGATCAGCCGGTTCTCGGGGTTGGGCAGGAGCCGCAGCGCCTCGGTGTAGGTGAGCAGCGCCGGGGTGCCGAAGAACTGCTCGTCGGCGGTGAAGCCGTCGTACCAGGGCTCCGTCATGCCGGAGCACTCTGACATGCGCTTGACCAGATCAGCGGCGTCCTTGGGGCTGGTCGTCCCGACATTGGCCAGCCACTTCAGCCCCATGCGGCGCACGTCCGCGCGGTGTTCCTCGGGGACGCTCCCGCCGTTGAGGGTCGTCACGGCCGGGAAGACGTGCTTGACGTGGAAGTCCCAGTCATACTTGCCGTTCTGCGGCACCTGGCTGCTGGCGCACGCCGGGTAGTTGAACACCTCCGCGATGGACCGCACCACGATCTTCCCGCCCGAGGCCGCCCCCCTGACCACGAGCGCGTGCTGGCCCATGGGCAGCTCCCGAAACGCCTCATGCCGAGCGGTGGCGGCCGTCATCACCGTGTCACGATTGTCCAGGCGGACGCTGAGCGGCGGCGCCTCCGCTGCGGTCTCCACCTTGATGAAGACCCAGCCGTCCCGGGCGGTGCTGAACTCGAACTGCTGCGAGGCCTCGGTCGCCTGCAGCGGCTTGGCCAGCACCTCTACGACCAGGTTGTTCAGCCGTCGGTGCGTCGAGACATCCACCTCGGGAAGCGCCTTCAGCGTGATGACGTGCGTGATGCTGAAGGCCCTGTTGCCTGTGGCACGCTCGACGATGGCGACATCGAGCGTGTGGTCACCCGCCGCCAGGCCCGACAGATCCACGACATTGCGCTCGGGGGCGAGACGCTGCTTCCGCACGGTCTGGCCGTCAATGGTGCCGACGCAGTCGTACTCGGTCAGGGCGCGTTCGGTCTTGCCGAAGAAGC
>CAZZDO010000342.1:0-5908 GCA_964653205.1 uncultured Armatimonadia bacterium
GGTTGGCGGCCACTCCTTCCCGGCCAGGTTGGCTGGTCGTCGCTGGGGCACCTCTTGCGTTCCGGGGCGTATCTACCTATAATGCGCCGCACGTGGTGGGCGTGGCCAAGCGGTAAGGCGCCAGACTGTGGATCTGGAGATCGCGGGTTCAAATCCCGTCGCCCACCCCATGCGGAGTATCTGGGGGTACCTCTGCGGGGGTCCCCCTTTTGGTGCGTGAACGCGATTGATCGAACGCGAGGGAGCGTAGATGAGACCAACTGCAATCGTTGTGAGCCTGGGGGCGCTGCTTTGCGTCCTCTCCCCTCTCGCCCATCCGGCGCCGATCCCATCGCCGCCGCGGAATGGGAAGCACACGGTGCAGGCGATGTTCGGCGGGCGCTCGGTCATCCCGATGTGCATTGTGCCGCCGCGGACGTACGTTGACGGCACCCCGATCGCGCAAGGGACGCAGGCCACGATCGTCGTGTACCGCTCGATGCAAGAGGGGAAACCCGGCACCTACACGCAGGAAGTGGGGCGCGGCGTGGGGCCGATCGAGCGCGAGTGGATCGATGTCGGCGCCAACGTGCCGTGCGACAACCCCAACGGCGGCGTCATCTACCTGGCCAGCTCGGCGATCATCAACGGCGTCGAATCCGACCTGAACAACCAGTACACGACGATCATCTGGTCGCCGGGGACCTTCGAGGTCAAGGAGTACCCGGCCGCGGGCTCCAAGCCGGGGCCGCCGGCCAGTCGGAAAAATCAGCCCACGAGCAGCGTCGAGGAGTCGTACCCCGAGTGGATGCGAGAGTTGGGACGCGCCGCGTCTGGCGGAGGGAGCGAGGGAGGGTATGAGATCAAGACGCCGCCGCTGTCGGAGTTCCACGAATACTTCAGCGACACCAACCTCGCGTTGACCATTCGCTTCGCCGCCGACGCGCAGGGCAACGTGACCGGCGGTACGGACCTGGAGCAGTTCGTGGCGCTGACGCGCGCTGAGACCGGCGTGAAGAAGGTGGAGGTCCAGCGCAACGAGGTCACCGGCCGCCTGGCCGGGGGGGTGCTGAAGGCCCAGGGCGTGTTCGCGCTGGCCGTCACGACGGACTTGCTTGGCCAGACGGGCACGGGCGTGATGACGGCGACCACCGATCTGAACGGGTCTGCTCAAGGCGCGGAGATTCGGGGCCCGGCTCACACAGAGATGCAGTTCGCAGCGCCGGGCGATGCGGTGGAGAAGAGGGCCCACGACTGGCAGTTCGTGGCGCAGCCGACCGGCTCGGGGGGAATGGCGCTCCTGGCGCCGGACAAGATCGAGAATGTGCTCGGGGCGCCGGGTCCGGGGTTTCAGACCGGCGGTTCGCAGTTTGCCGGGGGGATCGTCGGGGCGAGCTGGGCGGACCGCGTCGTCGCGACGGTACCGCTGGACATCGGGGAGACCCACTTCTTCGTGCAGAGCGGCACGCCAAACGTGATCCTGGACCACGGACAGTGGCTGCCGATGGTCAACGCCACGCGGAACTTCGAGGAGCCGGTGAAGTGGTTTGTGGGTCCGGGCGGCGTCCTGGAGGAGGTGCAGCGGGTGGGGGAAGGAGTGCGGGTGCGCGCGATCGGGAATGGGATGGGCGAAGTGTGGAGCCAGCAGCAGTATGTCTGTCAGACGGCCGACGGGCTGACCCACTCGGGCAGCCTGACGAGCATCTGGATCGTGCCCGTGGGCTCGGAGGCACGGGCGAAGGTCGAGGAGAGCCAGGGCAAGAAGCCCACGAACACGCAAGGACCGTTGCCTGGTGTGCTGCCGAAGGTAGTCATCACCGGACGGGTGGGGATGAAGGACACGCGGGAGCCGGTGGCGGACGCGCAGATTCATCTCATCTACCCCGAGGGCGGGGCCGTGTACCTGCCCGAGTGGAAGACCCGCGAGGACGGCACCTTCCGCATCGTCGCGAACGCCCAACTGCCGGGCGGCGGCCTGCCCCCCAACGAGTACGAGGTCTTCGTCTTCAAGAACAGCGCCGATGTGAGCGCCGGTCCGCTCACGGCGGCCGACGACGCCCTCTGGCCGATCCGGCGCTACATGGTCACCGTCACGAAGGAAGCCGCGAAGGCGGGCAACATCCGCGTCGGCCCGCTGATCCAGATGGACTACGTGAGGAACATCGACTTCAGCAGGCGCGAGACCTCGTTCGTGAGAAGCCGGGGCGAGCAGTGACAGAGACGGGATCGCTCCCTCGGCCTAGGGCCGATTGGCGGCGTGGTTGATCGCGACGAACTTCCGGTGGCGGGGCCGGACGGGCGTGCGCGGGGCTGCCTTGCGGACTGACCCGGCCGTGTTCGGTGTCCCCGCGGTGGTCCCGGTCCTCTCACGGCCGGCCGTAACGCAGCAGGGGAGCCGCCAGGCTCCCCTGCGTGATCGAACCTGCTGAACGCGGGCGTCAGTTGCAGTCCCAGTGCGACGTCTGCATCGCGTCGTTGGTCTTCATCCACTTCGCGTGGCCGTCCATGAAGCCGAAGTTCGCCCCATCGTTGTGCCGGTATTCCGGCGAGTAGCCCGTGCCGACGGCGGCGGGGTAGATTACATAGTCGAGGTTGTTGCGGCTGTCGCCGAGCACGATGGTGTCGGCCGGCTGCTGAACCTGGGAGTCGGTGGCCGTGGGGAAGCCGTAGCCCGCCGCCCGGCCCGGCGGCGCATAGGTGAGCCAGTAGTAGTTCCACCCATAGCCAATGTTGCCCGTGCTCGGAGTTCCCGCGCCCTGTGTCGGGGCCGAGGGGCAGACGACGATCCCTTGGTTCTTCATGTACGGCAGCAGGTGAGCATACCAGAACGTCGCTGGCGGCCCCGGCAGGTATGACGGGCACGTGCTATCGTCGTAGTCGGTCATGTAGGCCACGTGAGCTAGCATGAGCTGCTTCACGTTCGACAGGCAGCTCGACTGTCTGGCCTTCTCGCGGGCCCGCGCGAACACCGGAAACAGGATGGCGGCCAGGATCGCGATGATGGCGATGACGACCAGCAACTCAATCAGGGTGAAACCAATCTACCGGCGCGGCATGGTCTTCTCTCCTTTCGCTCATAGCGGCTGATGCGCCGTGCATGGGAGCCCTCCCATTATGGCCGGGAGACGCCATCTTGGCAAGCACTTGTTCGTGGGCCGTGCCCACGAGCTAGGCAAACCACACCAGGTAGCGTCTCGCGGCGTCTTCATTGAAGACGCCCGTTAAGCCCCAGACCGCGCCCGCCAGGACGAAGTGGCCGACCGCGAGGCCCAGAAAGGCCGCCGAGGCCACGCGGTAGAGCCGGGCGCCGCCCAAGCGCAGGATGAGCACCTTGCAGAGCCACGCCAGGAACAGCGCGAACCACGTGTGATACCCGAAGGTGGCCGCCATCGCCAGCCCCATGGGGTGAATGGGGAAGCGCAGGAACCGCGCGCGCAGGATGAGCAGCACCGCGGTGATGGCGAACCCGACGCCCCGGGCGGCGGTGTGAGTCCAGTCCACGGGCGTCGGCGCGGACATGCGCGCCTGGAGGCGCTCGTACTCGATGAGGGCTTGCCGCGTGCGCCAGCCGCCCTGGGTAGTGCCGCCGTCCAGCACATTGCACCCGTAGGTGTAGTACGCGGTCAGATGGGTCGCATAGCCCGCAAGCACGCCCGCCACAATGCCAAGGACCACGGCGGCAAACAGGTGATCCCGGCGGATGCGTGCGCGGTCCGCCGTGCGGATGCCCTCGGTCTCGAAGGCCGCCAGGTGCGGGAAGGTCAGGCGGTTCAGCATCGAAAGCACCGCGAATCCGGTCGCACCCCTCAGTTGCACAGGCGAGACTTGCCGCCCGGTCGGCGTGAGGTCCATGACGGCCCGCGTTACCTCATCGCGCGGTACCACGTAGCTGATCGGCACGCCGGTCTGCGCGCGGACGCGGCTGTAGACCACGGCCATCGTGTATGTGAGGCCGATGTACCACACTGACTTCCACGGCGACATGCCGGCCGCTACGCACAGGCCGACGAGCACCAGGAAGCCCGCCAGGAAGCCCCAGAACGCCAGTCGGTACGGCCCGGCCTCCTCGGCGTCGTCCACGTGCTCCTGAGGGCGGACGACCAGGCGCAGTACGTCCCTCAGGTGATGGCGCGCGGTGTAGGCCACGAAGATTGCCAGCCCAACGTACGCCCCGAAGCCCTGCGAGGTCTCAAACGGCATTCCGGCCTTGTCGTACCCGAACAACAGCGCGAAGAAGGTCGCCAGACGCAGCAGCAGGTAGAAGAGCCAGGCCGAGAGCAGGATATCGAGCGGCACCAGGTATCCCAGGCCGACGATCTCCGGCCGATGCGCCAGGTATAACGGGCGCAGCCCGCTCCAGGGACGCTGGGTCAGGAGGCTGCCGAGATCGTAGCCCGTGCCCAGCGCCGTCACCTGGGGCAGGAAAGCCCGGGTAACGTTGGTGAAGTTGAACAGCGCGCTGACGCCGAGGCCGAGCCAGAAGAGCCCATGCGCGAGCAGCGGCCGCCGGCTGTGGGGCGCCAGGCCCCCCGGGGCGACCTGAAGGGTCAATTCGACGATCGGGTAGCTCAGGCGCTCATGCTCCGCCCACGGCCGCCGGAACAGCGCCAGTAGGCAGTAGACCGACAGGCTGTAGGCCAGGAACACGCCCGTCCACGTCAGCAGCGGCAGCCACCACGCCTGCCACGGAATGCGGCCTCCCACTGAGCCCTCATAGAAGGTGCGGACCGCCTCGTCGTCCGTTGGCGCCAGCCACTTCGGCACCAGCTCCGCGAACTGCGCGTAGTTGTTCTCCGGCAGCGCGAAATACCGCAGGGCGGTGATCGCGGGGAAGAGCTGCCGCATCACGTTGGCACAGGACATCGGCAGCGCGAGGCTCAGGATCAGGTAGATCAGCAAGGCCTCGCGTCGGAACCACCCGGCCTTCCGCAGTCGCGGGATCGCCAGCGCGATCGCGCCGAGCAGGATCAGCGCCGTCAGCGCCGGCACCGAAGGCGTCCCCTCCGCCACCTGACACGTATAGCTGACCAGCGACACCTGCCGTACCCACAGCGCCCCGGCAACCAGGAAGAGCAGCGTCAGGAGAACACTGCGGACGGAGAGGCCGGATTCGCGGGACTCAGGGGAAGGGTGCATGGGCTGAGGATTGGTTCGCGTCGCATCCGCCCGATGCCTCCGGGTATTGACAGACCGAGCCGAGCCGCGTACCGTTTCCGCGCCGGTACGGCGAAAGGAGGACTCGCTCTGCGCCGCAGACGCTCACTGCCATCGGTTCCCGCCTTCCGCAACGACGAGGAGGAGTTCGAGTTCTGGGACACCCACGACGTGGAGGACTACCTCACCGGCGAGACGGTGAGCCTCGACTCTATACTGGGGCCCGAGGACGCGGCGCCCTCGGAGCTAGGAATGCCCATCGAATCCCTCTTCACGCCGGAGGGCATCGAGTGGGTGGATGCGACGCGCGCGGCGGAGCGGCCCCGGCGTAAGCGTGCGCGGGCCTAAACGGACTACCCCTCCCCCACCTCCCGAATCTCCACCGCGTCTAGCAGAATCGTGGTTGTGCGCGACTCCTGCACGGTCTCGATGACGAGTTCGAACTCGCCGGTGGCGGGGTCGGTGAAGACGGCGCTCTCGACGCGGTAGAAGGGCGTGCCGAAGTCGTCCTTCCTCGCGATGGGGCTTACCTCGTGCGGTGAGACGATGACCTGTCCGCCGAGGGTGACCTTCACCCGCGGCCACTGGTCGCCCTGACGCTGGATGCGCGCGTTCTCGCGGAAGCCGACGACGTACCGGCGCCCCTGCTCGAAGCCGCCGGCCTTCTGGCTCAGCTTGCCCGGGCCCTGGATGAAGGCGAGTTGCTTGCCGTCGGGGATCGCGCCGTTGTCGTGGAACGGCGAGTCCGGCCCCTTCTGCGTCTGCGGGTTCTTCC
>CAZZDO010000343.1:0-5896 GCA_964653205.1 uncultured Armatimonadia bacterium
GAGGTGGTCGTGACGGTGACGTGATCGGGCAGGGCCCCCGAGATGCGGACCATGATGTGCACCGGTGAAGCCCCGGGGCGGCTGATGGTGGTTTCCGCCGAGCCATCCAGAGAGCCGCGCAGCCGCAGCGTCTGCGGGTCGCTGCGGTCGCCGGGCAGGGGTTCGACCACGTAGTCCACGAAGAGTGACTTCAGTCGCAAGGTGCTGGTCGGCAGCATGGTCGTGCCCCGGCCGGCGGCGACGTTGCCCACCAGTCTCGGCTGCTGGGGAGTCCCGGTGATGCGGGCCGCCGCATCATTGGGCAGCAGCGGGGCCTTGACGGCCGAGCCGCGCAACTGCACGCCTTCGCCCAGGCCGGCGATGATGTCCAGGTCGGGGGACGGGAGCGCGCTGCTGACCGCCGCGAACGTGTCCAGGCCGGCTGCCGGGGCCACCAGCCCGATGATCCCGTCAGTGACCTGGAAATTGCCGGTCAGCCGCGCGCGCGACTGCCCGGGCGGCGTCACCAGGTCGAGGTTCCCATGCGCCATGGCGTCGAGATAGGGCTGGTAGCGCACACGCCCCGGGGCCAGCTTGAAGTGCAGGTCGAACTGGTTGTCGGCCAGCCGCGCGACCCGGAAAGTCCTCAACTGCGCCTCGCCGGTCAGTTGTGCCTCGCCGCCGCCGACCTTCAGCCGCAGGTCCTCGGGGCGCAGCACCTGCACGCCGTCCTCGGTCTGCAGACGCAGCGCCCCCTGGAGTTCGGACAACTGCGACCCGCCCGGCACCGGCTGCTTGTCAGCCGACAGGCCCAGACGCAGGTCCATCACGTTGCGCCAGAAATCCCGCGGCGCCACGGACTTCAGCTCCACCCGCCCCGTCAGCTCGGCCTGCGTCTGGTCGTAGCGTCCGGCCAGGCGCTTGACTTCGACGAGGTTGGTCCGCCCTGTGCCGCTGAACTCCAGGTCGGCGTTCAGGTCGCTGGCAGCCCGAGTCCATTTCGGGGGCGAGACCTTCCCGCCCTCGAGCTTGAGGTAGCCGCGCACCGTCGGGGTCTTCACCGTGCCGGCCAGGGAGACCGCGCTGTCCACGGTGCCCTCTGTCTTGAGTGAGGCCCAGCGGAACCCTTCCTCGGCTGAGGTGGTAGGCGCGGGGGGGTGCAACCCGCGCGTGTATTCGTCTACCAACGGCAGGAAGAAGGCCAGTGGCGTCTTCTCGATACGCCCCCCCATCGTGATCTGGCCGTCGGGGATCAGCCCGGGGTGCTCGCCCGATGCTCCCGGCACGTGCCAGGAGAAGGGCAGGTGCCCATCGAGCACGATCTCCGTCTCGCCGCGCTTGACGGTCAGCGTGTCCACCTCTACCTGGCCCTCGCGCACGGTCGCGATCGGCACGGACAACACGTCGAACTGCACGCTGGCGAAGCTGGGGGCCGCGATGTCCACGGAGGCCATCACTTCCGGCTCGCGCGTCAAGCCGCCTGCCACGACCGTGAACCCGAGTTGCCCGCCGAACGAGGTCTTCAACGGAACCCACGGGCGCAGGAGCGACATGGCGATGCCGGTGCCCTCCACGTTGAGGTTGATCGGGCCGTCAAAGACGATGTCGCCGTCGGCGTTGATGAGCGCGTCGCCCTGCCGCGCTGCGAGCACCAGGTCCTGGACCGAGTCCTTCGTGACTCGGGCGGTGGTCTTGATCTGTGGCAGCGTGCGGCCGTCGAGCACCAGGTGCTCGCCGGCGAGGTCCACCGTGGCCGTCGGCGCGTTGATCGGCCCCGACAGGTTGACGGTCCCATCCACCGCGCCCTTCACCCGGAGCGCATAGCTGCGCAGCGTGGTGAGCAGATGGCCCCGCTCCTCGGCCGGGCGCTTGTCCGCGGCCGACGCGAGCGGCGCCGCCAGTTGCAGCAAGTCGGGCACCTCGGTCTGCAGGAGCTGCACCTGGGCCGCCACCGTCTTGGGCTCGGCGGCGGTGTTGTATGCGCCGCTGACAATGACCCGGCCGTTGGCGAGGGCGAAGCTCGTCTCCTGCAGTTGCAGCTGGCCGCGGCTGAGGGTGAGCGACGCATCCAGGTCGCCGATGATCTCATCGCCGACGCGGACCTCCTGGGCCGTCAACCGCGCGCCGCCCTGCAGGTCCTTGAGAGGCCCGCGCACCCAGGCCCGCTCGACGGAGGCCTTCCCCGCGATGGGCAGGTCGCTCTTCAGGTAGGGCGACAGGCCCTCCAAGGGCACGTCGCCGGCGCTCAGAAAGGCCTCGAGTTCGTTGGGCTCGCGGAGCGCGAGGGTCCCCGTCACCTGAACGGGCGCGTCCAGCACGGTTGCGTGCCCCTGGGAGACGGCGAGACGGTCGTCGGCCCACGTGAACGGCGCGTCGGCCTGCGTGACCACAAAGTCGTTGTAGGTGGCGTTGGCCAGGCGCAAGTGCCCGGCGGCCTGCGGCTGGCCGACTGTTCCCGACAGTGTGGCGTCAAACTCCGCCAGGCCGCTCAACGGCTCATCACGCTTCAGGAGCTTGACGATCTCCTGCAGGTCCAGGCCCTCGCCGACCAGCCGGCCGGCCAGCGTGACGTGCTTGCTGTCGCCGGCCGCCAGGTTCCCGAGGGTAACATTGCCGGAGAGGATGCCGCTGCCCTGAGTGGCCAGCAGATCGGTCAGCACCAGCCGCTTGTCGGCATAGCGCGCCTGGGCCGTCGCCGCCGAGAGGGCGTACTCCCCCGCGCGGGGGTCGAAGACACTGAGACGACCAGTGAACACCGGGGCGCCAAAGTCCCCGGTCAGATCCCCGGAGACATAGGCGCGGCCTGCGAGATCCTCCAGATCGGCCGGCTCCGCGAGCGGCGCCAGGTCGAGGTTCGCCCCCTGCACCCGCAACGCGAGCGTCTTGCCGTCCAGGTCCACGTCGCCTCGCGCCCACACCGTCCCCAGGGGGCTCTGCGCCGTGGCGCTGAGCACCTCCAGCCGCCGGCCCTCGAAGCGCACCAGCGCCTCGGCCTGATCGAGGCTCAGCTTCTCGTGCGTGATCCCGGCGGCCGTGACCCGCCCGACGCCGCTCAGTGTGCCCTCGCCCTCGACGCCGACCGTGCCGGTGGCCGTGTCAGCCGTGACGCCCTCGGAGCGCACGCCCCGGGCCTCAAAGCTCGCGACGGCGGTCAGCCTCCGGCCGGTGAGGCGCGCCTGGAAGTCGGCGTCCACTGAGCCGGTGAGGTCGTCGGGCAGGTCCACGCCGTGCAGCGGCGGGATGCGGGCGAGGTCCAGGCCCCGGGCCGTGCCCCGGAGGCGCACGCCCTCCTGGGGCTTCTTCGTCAGGACCAGGCCTTCGGCGGAGATCTTGCCGCCGAGCGCCTGGGCGCGCAGGTTCTGCAGGCGCAACCGGTCGTCAAGCAGCACCGCGTGCGTGGACAGGTCAGTGGCCGTCCAGTCGCCCGCGCGGACGAAGGGCGCCACGACCGTCGCCTCGCCCACGGGCTTGCCGCCGGCGTATTGCAGGGCCACCTTCAGGCCGCGCACCGGCCCCACTGCCACCGAGCGCGGCAGGTCCGGGTTCTCGGTCGCCGCCAGTTTGAGCGCGGGGACCTCGACGCGGCCGGCGCTCACCGTCGCGCGCAGCGACGGTCGCTTGCCGGCCGACACGGCCTCGGCGTTGAGCTGAAGGCCGCTGCCGCGGACCACGCCCACGTTGTCGAGCGCCACGGCCAGCGGGCCTGCCATGTCCAGCCGCAGCTTCACGTCCGGATTGCCGGCGGGACCGATGACCTGAGCGGCGAGGGTGGCGGGACCGGCCTGCTTGAGCGGCCACTTGCCACGTGCCCGGGCGGGGAGCGCCTGCAGGAACGGCTGCAATCGGGCGGCGCCGCAGTTGATCGTCACATCCACGACGGGCGCGCCGAGGCTCGAGGCCGTGCCCGTGACCTCATAGACGCTGCCGGCCACGGTGGCCTTGAGGGCCTCGGTCCGCAGCCCATCCTGGCCGAGCCACACGCCACCGTCGAGCGCGACCGTGCCGAGGGCGGGCTGCTTCGTGTTGACCTGCACATGATGGAGGGCCACTGCCGCGGACAGGGCGGTCTTCGCCTTGCCGCGGCGACGGACGGTGAAGAGACTCCCCCGCACGTCGGTCCGCCCCGACTGCACCCCGGCGTTGGCCGCCCCGCGGAAGTGCCGGGCCAGCCAGGCGACGTCCAGATTGGCCAGCGCCAGATCGAGGTTGAAGAAGGGGCGGTCGAGACCGATGTGCAGCCCCACCGTGAAGTCCCCGGCGCGGTCGTCCAGGATGCGGCCCGAGCCGTTGATCCGTATGCGCACGACCTGGCGGCAGTCCACCGTGACCTCGAGGCCCGTCGCGCGCGCGACCAGCCGGGAGACCAGGGAGGGATTGAGGTCTTCGTAGATGACCGCGCCGTCATGCAGGAAGACGCGCCCGCGGAAGCGGCGTTCGGGGGGCACCAACTTCTGGGAAGGCAGAAGCTGGGCCAGGTTCAGGCGCCCGTGCACATCATGGACGGCCCGCACCCGCGGCCCGTAGACATGCACAACGCTGATTGAGGCGAGGGGCACGAGACGGCCGCGCAACACCGACCACAGGTCGTACTCGACGCGAACACGGTCGGCGGTGATGACCGCGCCGTCGCGCAGGGCCTTGCCCTCGGCGATGGCCAAGCCGTGGACCGTGAAGCCGTCGAGCAGGTTCCCGGTGACGCGCCCGACGGCGACCTCGCGGCCCAGGTAGTCGGCCAGGCCGCGGGTCACGGCCTCCTGCACGCGCTGACGCGCCCAGTTGGTCTGTCCCGCGATCAGGATGACGCCGGGGACGACCACCAGAGCGAGGGCCAGCACGGCCAGCACGACATACAGAAGCGCGCGACGCCACATGAGTGAGGTCCGAGTGTGTGCGGTGTGGCTGCGTCAGGACGGCCGGCGTGGATGGAGTGCGGAGCAGGGGGAGTAGCTATCCACGATCCAGCGACTGTGACGATTGACAGCCGGGCACGGCCTCGCCCGCCCGGTAGCTGCTGCGCACGAACGGCCCGGCGAACACGTGGGCGAAGCCCATCTCGCGCCCCCGGGCCGCATAGCGCTCGAACTGCTCGGGCTCGACGTACCGGCGCACGGGCAACTGCCGCGGCGACGGCTGCAGGTACTGGCCGATGGTCAGGATCTGGCAGCCTGCCGCGTGCAGGTCGTCCATCAGTTCGGCCACTTGCGCGTCTGTTTCGCCCAGGCCCACCATGAATCCTGATTTGCGCAGGACCTCCGGCGCCAGTTCGCGCGCGTCGCGCAGAACCTGCAACGAGCGATCGTAGCCCGCGAGGGGCCGGACGGTGGGGCAGAGCGCGCGCACGGTCTCGACATTATGGTTGAAAACAGTCGGCTTTTCGGCCAAGACGCACTGCAGCGCGTAGCGGTCGCCCTGGAAATCGGGCGTCAGGACCTCCACGCTGCTCAGGCCGGCCTCGCGCAGAGCCCGGATCGTCGCGGCGAAATGCGCGGCGCCGCCGTCGGGCAAGTCGTCGCGTGTCACCGACGTGACGACGACGTGCCGCAGGCCCAGGGCCGTAGCGGCCGCGGCGAGACGCGCGGGCTCGTCAGGGCCGAGCGCCTCCGGCGTCCCGTGCTGCACGGCACAGAACCGACAGTCACGCGTGCAGTGCTTTCCCATGATGAGGAACGTGGCAGTGTGGCGGGAATAGCACTCGCCGATGTTCGGACAGCGGGCCTGATCGCAGACCGTCTGCAGACCGTGCTCGGCGAGCAGGGCGCGGGTCTCGCCGCACAGCTTCGCCTTACCGGTTTTGACACGCAGCCAGGGCGGGAGTCGCGGGGGATTGCAGGCCGGCGGTGTGGACGAGTGGGTCAAGAACAGCCACCTCAAGTGGGGAAGAGGGCGGATGCGGGCATTGTACCCGAAGGGGGAGGGG
>CAZZDO010000344.1:0-5876 GCA_964653205.1 uncultured Armatimonadia bacterium
TTCGACAGCGCCGCGCACTCGATCACGGCCGTGACGGCGGGCGACCTGAACGGCGACGGCCGCGACGAGATCGCGGTCGGGACTGTCTACTTCTGCGTTCCGGCGATCACGGCCGACGGCCTGCGCCTGTGGGAGGACGAGGACTACAACGACTTCTGGACGGCCGGACCGGTGTTCCCGTGGGTGTGTGTTGGCGATGTGGACGGCGACGGGGAGATGGAGGTCGTGACGGCCGGCAGCGACACGCTCATTCACTGCATTGACTGCCGCGGGGTGAAGAAGTGGACGCACAGCATCGGCGACGACCCGCGCGGGCTGGTCGTGACGCCGGCGGGGATCGCGGCGGCCTCGGCCACCGGGGATGTGCATCTCGTGGACGGCTCCGGGGAGCGTGTGTGGCGGCATGCGGACGAGACGCCGTGCACGGCCGTAGCGGCGCAATTCATTGCGCCTACGGGCGCGATCAATCGCGCCGCTACAGGATTGTGCGTCGCGCGCGAGGACGGGCGGCTGCAGTGGCTGAGCCTGGAGGGGGAGGTCATGGCGGAGGCGCGCCTCGGCGCAGCGGCGACGTTGCTCCTCGCGGACGGGGACGGCGTCATCGCTGCGACGGCGGACGGGCGGGTGGCAAAGTTGGCGACGTAGCGGCTACGCCCGGTGGTGCCGCGAACGCTTCCAGCGCCACGGCTCGTGGAACTCGTAGAGCCGGTGGTACAGATCGGCCGCGAGGGCCGGCTGCTCGCCGATGGCGTTGTGCCGCTCGTGCGGGTCGCTCGGCAGGTGGAACAGCTCATTGGGCCGGTCGCCCCGGTGGTCAATGAACTTCCACCCGTCGTCGGTGATGACCCCGGCGTTGTAGTTGAAGGCCCCCAGATACAGCTCGTCGCGCACGCGCGCGACGTCGCCCCGCAGCAGGGGCAGCAGGTCCACGCCGTCGGGCGCGGCGGGCGGCTCGATCCCGGCGGCGGACAGCAGTGTGGGGAAGAGGTCGAGGTTCTCCGTCAGCGCCGGCACGCGTGTCCCGGAGGGGAACTGCCCCGGCCAACGCAGCAGGCAGACCGTGTGCGACAGCTCCTCGTAGAGGGGGTAGTCGAACTTGCGGATCGTGCCGTGCTCGCCCAGCGGCACGCCGTGGTCGGACAGCAGCACCAGCAGCGTATCCTCCGCCAGCCCCAACTCGTCCAGCGTGTCCAGGATGCGCCCGACGTAGTGGTCGGTCTCCGTCGCGCAGGCGTTGGCGAGGGCGTGGACGTGTTCGAGATCGCCGGGCCGGGTCCAGGACATGTCGGGCCCCATGGGCATGGGCAGGTAGCGGCCCTCATAGCCGCGCGCGGGGCCGTACATGCTGCGGTAGGGCTCGGGCGCGTCCCACGGCTCGTGCGGGTTGAAGCTGTCCACCCACAGGAAGAAGCGCTCCTCGCGGTGCTCGCCCAGCCATTGCGCGACCGCGTCGGTCATCAGCTCCGGCAGGTACTTGCCGTACTTCCTCAGGCAGTACTCGCGGTTGGTCTTCGTCTTGGGATAGTAGAGGATTTCCTTTTCCGGGAAGCCCGGCGGGAAGAAGGCGTCGTCGTGCGGCAGGAGGGGCTGGTCGTCAATGGGCGGCAGGCACTTGCCCATGGGGAAGTGGACGAACTCGTCGAAGCCGCGATCCATGTGGGCGCCGCTGTTGAAGGGCGTGTCGGAGAAGGCGGCGGTGCGGTAGCCGGCGTCGCGGAAGAACTCGGCGAGGTGCTGGTCGGTAGGCTCCAACTCCTTCCACGGGCGGTTGGTGAAGGTGTAGATGCCGGCCACAAGCGCCGTGCGGGCCGGGATGGTGTTGGGGAATTCGGCGTAGCAGCGTTCGAGCAGCACGCCCTGGGTGGCGAGGCGGTCAATGACGGGGGTCTGGACGGAGGAGCCGTAGCAGCCGACCTTGTCGGGGCGGAGGCTGTCGAGCATGATGACGACGACGTTCACGGCCAAGGACCTCTTTTCGGTACGGCGTGGTCGCGGTCGGTGACCGCTCGTACACCCTCGGCTAGGCAGGGGATCCGTCGCATCTCAAACAGGTGGCCTGTACGAGCGGTCACCGACCGCGACTTTCCTCACGACCTCGCCAGCCCCAGCAGCCCCACTCCAATCACCCCGACCGCCAGTCCCGTCAGCAGCACCTTCCAGAACTTGCGCACGTTGATCTCGTGGAACACCAGGATACCACACGCGACCGTCACGATGGTATTGAGATTGGTGAAGGGCCACGTGATGGCCAGGCCAATGCGGAGAATGGCCTCGGACATGGCGTACGTGGCCATCACCCAGATCGCCCCGCAGAGCAACGCGTAGGCGTGCTCGCGACGCGGGTGGCCCCACCAGTCGCGCCAGCGATGGTGCGAGACCGCGTACGCCAGCGCCGCGGTGGCGATGATGCCCCAGCCCATGATGGCCACCAGCGTGATCGTGTCCAGGCCCAGGCGCTGGGCGCCCTTGAGCGGGAGCGTGTAGGCCGCAAAGCCACACGCGGCGCCGAGGGCGGCCAGCGTGCCCTTGACGCTCAGACAGCTACGGCGGCAGTCGTTTTCGCCGGTGCGGCTGATGATGACCGCCGAGACCACCACGAGGAGCGAGCCGAGGACCGCCTCGAGCGGCTTCGTCTCGCGCCACTCGGCGAACACGATCAGCCCGACCAGCGTGCCCAGCACGGCGGTGGTATTCTTGATCGGCGTCGAGAGCGTCAGGCCCATCTCGGACACCGAGACGCTGTACAGCAGGATGCCGATGAACCACAGCGGGCCGCAGGCGAGGGCGTACAGCGCGCCGGGATGGCTCGTGACGAGGGGCGTATGGTGCACCAGGAGGCTGCACAGAGTCGCGGTCAGGACGATGCCCACACTCATGCTGAGCGCGAAGGGGCGGTCCCGCATGCCGATGAGCTTGCGGGGCACCATGTACAGCCCAAAGAAAACAAGGGCCAGCGTCGCCAGCCCGTAGCCTAGCCAGTCCATGAGTTCCTTGCGGCAGCTCCGTCGCGTAGGTGCGCCGGTCCTCCGGCGCACGACTCCATCCGCCCGCGCACATGCCCGCCGGAGGACCGGCGGGCCTACGCGCAACCTCCGGGGACAGAGCCCTACCCGAAGGCCGAATTCCCCCGCCGTGCGGCAGGACCTCCCTGCCGGGGGAAGGAATGTTCCGGGGTCGGGCCGTTCACTCCATCACGCGCGGGAGAGTGCCCCGCATGGGCCTCCGCCAGTTGCTGCTACTCACGGGAGTTCTCACCATGACCGCCTCCGCCGGGTCCGCTGGAGGACGCCCCCAGCGTCCTCAGCGGATCGTCACGCTGTCTTCGGTATGTTTGTTGGACAGCAAGCAGCATCAGACGAAGGAGTACGTCCTCCAGGCGCTGCAGCAGGCGCCGAAGAAGACGGACCTGGTGGTGCTGCCGCACCTGCCGTTCCTGGCGGTGACGGAGCGCGGGGCGGCGCGTTATCTCAAACCGTTTGCGGATTTCGCCGCCGGCCGCAAGACGTACCTGGCGCTGTCGCTGGTCGTGTCCGCCGGGGACCGGCGGACCTACGCGGCCTACTTGTTCGACCGGAGTGGGAAGACCGTCGGCAAGTACCGGAAGACTCACCGCATGGCCGATGATCCGGCCGACCTGGCGCTCGGGGATGAGTTGCCCGTGTTCGCGACTGACTTCGGCAAGGTCGGGCTGACCATCACGACGGACTTCGCGTTCTTCGAGCCCTACAGCGTGCTGGCGATGGAGGGTGCGGATGTACTCGTCTGGCACGACTACCCCGACCGCGTGCGCGACTACAGCGGCCACGAGCCGGTGCTGATGGCCCGCTGCCTGGATAGCCACTGCCACATGGTGGCCGCGACGTATGCCGACCCGCGCACGTACATCACCAATAGCTGGGAGATGGGGATGCCCGGCGCGGCGTGGGGGCGCAGCATGGTGCTCAACCGCGTGGGCACGCCCGTCGCCGACACCGGCTATGAGGACGGCGTCGCCACCGCGACGGTGGACCTGGACAAGCGCAAGGTCGAGGTGTACCAGCCGGCGTACGAACAGGAGAACATCTTCTTCGTCAACAACTACGGCGACCGGAAGGCGTTCGCCCCGGTGGCGCAGCCGTACGTGAAGCCGAAGCTCCCGGCCTACAGCAAGCGCACGGCGCGCGTGGCCGTGGCGTGGCTGCCACGCAGCGACTCGTGGGTGGCGGGGAAGATGCCCGACCGCATGTTGGCGCTGATCGCGAGGGCGAAGGCGCTTAAGCCGGACCTCGTGCTGCTGTCCGAGATGAGCACGAAGGTCGAGGACGACACGACGCGGCAGGCCATGGGGAAGGTGGGCGCGCTGGCCAAGCAACTGGGCGCGTACGTGGCCATCGGCGGTATCGGCGAGGGCGAGCAGGTCAGCTTCATGCGCGTGTGGGACCGGCAGGGGCAGGAGATCTACGCGCAGGCGCTGTACTGGCCGCGCGGCTACCCGGAGATCAAGGTCTTCGATACGGACTTCGGGCGCGTCGGCTCGCACGAGTGCGGCGACCTGTACATTCCGGAGTTCGACCGCACGCTGACGCTCCTGGGCGCCGAACTCATCATTGACGGCTCGCAGATGTGGGGCGCGTCGGGGCGGACGAACGAGACGATGCTGCGGGCGCGGGCGATTGACAATGGGGTGTGGGTCGCGTGCGCGCACTGGCCCACCTCCGACCCCTCGCTGCGCAGCCTGATCATTGACCCCTACGGGCAGATCATGGCTGCCTCCACCTTCGAGGAGGAGGGCATCACCACATATGACATCAACCTCGATGTGCAACGGGTGTACTACTCAGGACAGAAGGCGCAGCAGGCCAAGCCGGGCACGGCGGGCATTCCGTCGTACTTCTCCGACAACCTGCCGGAGCGGCAGTGGGGTTGGCGGGAGATGATGCTTGCCAACCGCCGGCCGGAGCTGTATGGCATCCTGCCGACGTGCAACGACGTGACGGCGAAGTACCGGGGGAAGGAACGGCCGTGAGTGTGGGAGTGTGGGAGTGTGGGGGTGAGACAACGAGACAGACGAGTCGCGGGGTGTCGGCGTAGCCGACGGGGCCCCGCGACCCCCGGCGGGGAGGAAGACGTCATGCGACACACGTTCATCATGATGGGCCTGTGGCTCATCGGAACCTGCGGCTGCCGGCAACCCGCGGCGCCGGTCGCGGCGACCGACCCGGCCATTCCGACCCAGGCGAAGGAGGGTTCGGCCATGGGATTCACCGTCACGAGCACTGCGTTTGCGGACGGGCAGCCCATCCCGGCCAAATACACGGGCGACGGCGCGGATGTCTCGCCGCCGCTGGCGTGGGAAGGCGCGCCCAAGAGCACCGTGGAGCTGGCGCTGATCTGCGAGGACCCCGACGCGCCCGACCGCGACTTCGTGCACTGGGTGGCTTACGGCATGGCGCCGGGCACGGCGTCGCTGGCGGAGGGGGCAACGGCGGGGCTGACGGCAGGACGCAACGACTTCGGGACGACGGGCTACAAGGGCCCGGCGCCGCCGCGCGGGAAGGCGCATCACTACCGCTTCCGGCTCATGGCGCTGGACGCCAAGACCGGCCTGGGCGCGGGGGCCGACAAGCAGGCTCTGCGCGACGCCGTGAAAGGCCATGTCCTCGCCGAGGCGGACCTGATAGGCACATATCAGAGGTAGGACGCAGGCCACAGGAATGTCACAAAGGCCCGGTGTAGGAGCGCTCACCAGAGCGCGACCGGTCGGACGAAATCGCGCTCTGGTGAGCGCTCCTACATCGGACCCCGATGAGCAGAACCCAATCCCTAATGCCCAATGCCTAATCCAGAGGTGTTTTCATGCCCAACGTCTTCATGACGGACTACACGATCGCGAAGGA
>CAZZDO010000345.1:0-5852 GCA_964653205.1 uncultured Armatimonadia bacterium
CGCTGCGCCGTCTGCTGATCGGGTCGCCGCTGGCGACCAGCCGCATGAGCCATGAGAAGCTCAGCATCCCCATTGGTCTGGCGGTGCTGGCCTCCGATGCGCTCTCCTCCGTGGCCTACGCGACCGAGGAAATCCTCCTGGCGCTCGTGCTGGCGGGCACCGCCGGCTTGCCGTACGTGTTGCCGGTGGGCATCGCCATCGCCGTGCTCATCCTCATCGTGGCAACGTCCTACCGCCAGACGATCCGGGAGTACCCCGATGGCGGCGGGGCTTACCGGGTCGCGCAAGAGAACCTGGGCGTCGTGCCCGGTCTGGTGGCCGGCGCGGCCATGCTGACCGATTACATCCTGACCGTGGCCGTGAGTGTCACCGCCGGCGTGGCGGCAGTCATCTCCGCCTTCCCCCAGCTTGACCCCTACCGCATCCCCATGGCCATCCTCGTCATCTGCATCGTGGCGCTGATCAACCTGCGGGGCGTGCGTGAGTCCGGCTGGGTGTTCGCCATCCCCTGCTATGGGTTCATCATTTCTATCCTCGTGCTCTTGGCGGTGGCCGCGTACCGGGTGGTACACACCGGCTTCCCGCCGCCCGCGCCCGCAGGCTCCCTGCCCGTCGTGCAGGCCCTCACCTGGTTCCTGGTGCTGCGCGCCTTTGCCTCCGGCTGCGCCGCGCTGACCGGGATCGAGTCAGTGGCCAACGGCGTCAAGGTCTTCAAGGAGCCCGCCGCGGCGCGCGGCGCGCGCGTGCTGGCGATTCTGGGCGTGCTGCTGACCGTGCTGTTCGTCGGCATCACCTCGCTGGCCCACGGGTACAGCATCACGCCCAGCCATACGGAGACGGTGGTGTCGCAGATCGCCCGCCATGTGTTCGGGCGAAGCTGGTTCTACTACGTGGTGCAGTTCTCCACCTTCGTCATCCTGTTCCTGGCGGCCAACACGAGCTTCGCGGGTTTCCCCCGGCTGGCCTCGCTGCTGGCGCGCGACAGCTACGTGCCGCGGCAACTGGCCAACGTCGGCGATCGCTTGGTGTTCAATAACGGGATCGTGCTGCTGGCGGGCGCCGCCATCGCGCTGGTCATCATCTTTGCCGGCCAGACCCATGCGCTGATCCCGCTCTACGCCGTCGGCGTCTTCCTGGCCTTCACGCTGTCCCAGGCCGGTCTGGTCGTCCGGCGCTGGCGACAGCGCCAGCCCGGCTGGCGCGGCGGCCTGGCCATCAGTGCCATCGGGGCCCTGACGACCCTGACCGTGCTCTGCGTCCTGCTCCTGGTGAAGTTCACACAAGGTGCGTGGATGATCGTGCTGCTACTGCCCCTGCTCGTGTGGCAGTTCCGCACCATCAAGCAGCACTATGATGGCGTGGCCAGGCTTCTGGGCACCGACCACCTCACCAAGCTGCCGACCCGCCCCACCACCGTCATCGTGCCCGTCGCCGGCCTGCACCAAGGCGTTCTGCGCGCGCTGCGCTTTGCCCGGGGCCTCGGTTGCCCCGTGCAGGCGGTGCATGTCGGCATTGACGCGGGGCAGGCCGACAAGCTGCGCCGGCAATGGGCCGAGCTGGACAGTGGCCTGCCGCTGGTGGTCCTCAAGTCACCCTACCGCTCGCTCGCCCAACCCCTGCTCGAGTACGTGGATGAGGCCCTGGAGCGGGATCCGGATGCCTTTGTGGCCGTGGTCATACCCGAGTTCGTCCCCCAACACTGGCGGCACGCGGTGCTGCACAACCAGTCGGCGGTGCTGCTGCACTTCGCGCTGCGGTCTCGCCCCAATGCCGTGCTCATCTCGATCCGCTATCTGCTGAGCGAGGCCGTACGGGAGGCCACGGCCGGGAGCCTTGCGAGTGAGGCCGACGCCTCCGCCGCCGGAGAGCAGCCATCGGACGCGCCGCCGGAAGGACCGGAGCCGCGCCGCGGCGAAATACCCCCGGCCTGACCACCTCACGCGATGAACGACTCGTCATGACCGCCTTCCGTCGCGCCCTTCGCTGGCTGCAACCGGGCCTCGGCGTCAAACGCTGGGTGCTGCTCTTGCTGCTCGGGTTGACGCTGGTGGGGCTGGGGGCGCTGCTGAGCTTCAACCTGATGCTCGGCGAGTTGATCGCCGGGATCGGCAGCACCGACCAGGCGGCGCGGGTGGGACTGCTGGTGCTGCTGGTGGGCATCATCGTCGTCGCGGTGTCGTTCGTGGCGGTGGTGCGCAACATCGCCCGGGCCATTCTCCCCGATGAGACGCAGCTCGTGGACCGGATGTGGCAGCAGCGGCGCCTGGGGGCCGGGCTACGGATCGTCGCCCTGGGGGGCGGGACCGGCCTGTCCTCGCTCCTGCGCGGCCTCAAGCGCTACTCGACCAATCTCACCGCAGTCGTGGTCGTGTCCGATGACGGCGGCAGTTCCGGACGGCTGCGGCAGGAGATGCCGACGCTGACGCTGCCCCCCGGAGACATCCGCAACTGCCTGGCCGCCCTCGCCGACGAAGAACCCCTGATGACGCAACTGCTGCAGTACCGCTTCGATGCGGAAGCGCCGGAGCTGGGCGGCCACAGCCTGGGGAACCTGCTGATTGCGGCCCTGGAGCACATCACCGGGGATTTCGAGGAGGCCATCCGCGAGACGAGCCGCGTCCTGGCCATCCGGGGCAAGGTGCTGCCGCCGACGCTGGCGAGCGTGCGGCTGTGCGCGGCCCTGAAAGACGGGCAGCGGATCATGGGCGAGAGCAACATCAGCCGCTCGCCCGGGCCGATTGACTACGTCTACCTGGACCCGCCGAACCCCGATCCGCTCCCGGAGGTGCTGGAGGCCATCGCGGCGGCCGACCTGATCGTGATCGGCCCGGGGAGCCTGTATACGAGCATCGTGCCCAATCTGCTGGTGCCCCACGTCGCCGAGGCCATCGCGGCTTCGGGCGCGGCCCGGGCGTATGTCTGCAACATCATGACCCAGCCGGGCGAGACCGACCAGATGTACGCCGTGGAGCATGTCGAGGCCCTGCGGCGGCATGTGGAAGTGCCGCTGTTTGAGTATGTCATCCTCAACGACCAGCGGCCCCGACCGGACGTGATGGAGCGCTACGCGGCGTCCGGGGCGGAGTTCATCGCCCCGGATGTGCGGCAGATTGCGCGCCTGGGCTACATTCCTGTGGCAGCGCCGCTGCTGGTAGATGAGGAGTACGTGCGGCACGACCCGGAGCGGCTGGCGCGGCTGCTGGTGGATCTGGCGCAGTAGGGGCGTTCTGCAAGTCTGGAGGGGTTGCAGGCAGCGGTTGACAGGGGGGGGGCAAAGGTTATAATGACATACTGTTTGAACGCGGCGCCCCGATGCTCCTGACGCCCCCGGCCGCCTCGAACGCGCATCACACTGCCCCGCATCCGCGGAGGAGGGATATAGACATGGCTGTGAAGGTTGGTATCAACGGATTTGGCCGCATCGGCCGGCAGGTGTTCAAGGCGATCTGGGAGCGCTTCCAGGGCCAACTCGAGGTCGTGGCCGTCAATGACCTGACCGACGACATCACGCTGGCGCATCTGCTGAAGTACGACAGCATCTACGGCAAGTTCAACGCGGACATCCAGGTCGGGGAAGACGTCTCGATCGAGGGGTACACCTGCACCGACTGCAAGTGCGGCGACACGTGCAAGGTCGGCACGCTGGTCGTGGACGGCAAGAAGGTCCTCAGCCTGGCCGACAAGAGCCCGGCGAACCTCCCGTGGGGCAAGCTCGGCGTGGACATCGTCCTGGAGTCCACCGGCCGCTTCACCGACTCCAACAAGGCCGGCATGCACCTGCAGGCCGGCGCCAAGAAGGTCATCATTTCCGCCCCGGCCAAGGGCGAAGTCAAGACGATCGTCCTGGGCGTCAACGACCAGGAGTATGAGCCGAAGGCCCACAACATCCTGTCCAACGCCTCCTGCACGACGAACTGCCTGGCCCCGATGTGCAAGGTGCTCGAGGAGAGCTTCGGCATTGTGCGCGGGTTCATGACCACGATCCACAGCTACACCAACGACCAGGTCATCCTGGACTTCCCGCACAAGGACCTGCGCCGCACGCGCGCCGCGGCCCTGAACATGATCCCGACGACGACCGGCGCCGCCAAGGCCATCGGCGAAGTCCTGCCGTCGCTGAAGGGCAAGCTCAACGGCTATGCCATGCGCGTGCCGACGCCGACCGGGTCGGCCACCGACCTGACGGTCGAGCTGAAGAAGAGCGCGACGGCCGAGGAGATCAACGCCGCCTACAAGGCCGCCGCCGAGGGCGCCTTGAAGGGTTACCTGGAGTACACCGAGGAGCCGATCGTCCTCTCCGACATCGTCACCGACCCCGCGTCCTGCACCATTGACGCGCTGACCACGCAGGTCATTGACGGCAACTTCGTCAAGGTCCTGGGTTGGTATGACAATGAATGGGGCTATAGCAACCGCATGGCCGAGTTGATGAAGCTCGTCGCCGAGAAGGGCGTTTAGCCCGCTGAAGCGAATGGGAACGGCGGAGTCAGCGATGGCTCCGCCGTTTTCGTGAATGTCCCGAGGCGGCCGGTCATGCTGTGGCGCATGATCAAGACTCTGATCTTGATCGGTATCTCGATCTCTCTGGCTCTGACCTTGCTCCAGGCGTTTCTCGCCGGCAAGGCCTTCCATGGCTAGCGCCGCCCTGTCGGCGCGTGAGGAGGCTTACGCATGCACAAGAAGACGATCAAGGATGTGGACCTGAGCGGACAGGTCGTGCTGGTCCGCGTGGACTTCAATGTGCCGCTCGAGAACGGCGCCATCACCGACGACACGCGCATCACGGCAGCGCTGCCAACGCTCAAGGCGCTGGCGGGCAGCAAGCTCGTGCTGTGCTCGCACCTGGGCCGCCCGGAGGGCAAGCGCAACCCCGAGGAGAGCCTGGGACTTTGCGCCGCGCGCCTGGGCGAGGTGCTCGGCCAGCAGGTTCCGTTCATTGACGACTGCGTCGGCCCGAAGGTCGCTGAGGCCGTGGCCGCGATGAAGGATGGCGACGTCATCCTGCTGGAGAACACGCGCTTCTACCCGGGCGAGGAGAGCAAGGACAAGGACACGATGCTGGCCTTCGCCAGGGAACTGGCGGCGCCCGCGCAGGCGTTCGTCAACGACGCCTTCGGCAGCTCCCACCGCAAGCACGCCAGCGTGTACGGCGTGACGCAGTTCCTGTCCCCGAACGTGGCCGGGCTGCTGGTGGAGTTGGAGGTCAACAAGCTCGAACAGCTCAACCGCGCGCCGGGCGAGGGCTTTGTGGTCGTGCTGGGCGGCAAGAAGGTCAAGGACAAGATCGGGGTCATCAAGAGCCTGCTCCCGCGCTGCGAGAAGATGCTCATCGGCGGCGCGATGACATGGGCGTTCTTCAAGGCCCGCGGGCTGGAAGTGGGCGCGAGCTACTGCAAGGACGAGGACGTCGAGAAGGCCCGGGAGATTGACGCCGAGATGGCGGACCACCTCGCCAAGATGATCCTGCCGGTGGATGTTCACATGCAGAACGTGGCGGGCGACCACAGCATCAAGGTGGCGCCGGCGGACGGCATCCTGCCCGGCTGGGACGCCCAGGACATCGGCCCGGAGACGGCCCAGCAGTTCGCCGAGATCGTCCGCGCGGCCAAGACCGTATTCTGGAACGGGCCGATGGGGCACTTTGAACTCAAGCCGTTCGACCAGGGCACGCTCGAGGTCGCCAAGGCCATGGGCGAATGCCCGGGCTTCAATGTCGTGGGCGGCGGCGACTCGGTCGCGGCCGTGACGCAGATGGAGCTGGAGGACCAGATTGACCACGTGTCCACCGGCGGCGGGGCAAGCCTGGAGTTCCTCGAGAACGGGAGCCTGCCGGGCGTGGACGCGCTGGACGA
>CAZZDO010000346.1:0-5840 GCA_964653205.1 uncultured Armatimonadia bacterium
CCCAGTCCCTAACCCCCAACAATCATGCGTCGGCAACTACCGCTCATAATCGGGTTCCTGACCGGGCTCTTCATGTTCGTGCAGTTCTTCGTCCCCCACCAGGCCGGGGTGGCGGGGTTCGACCTGCTGAACGACTGGGTGCGCGTCATCGGGGCCTTCGCCATGGTGCTGGGGATCGCCAGCATCTTCCAGGCCAACTGGGAGAAGATCCGGCGGCGGCAGCGGGAGTACGGCTACAGCATCGTCACGCTGGCCAGCTTCCTCTTGATGGTGTGGGTGGGGCTGTTCCGCCCCGGCGAGGTGCCGCTGCCGCTGGGCTGGGGCCTCAACGGCGAGAGCGACAACTTGCAGGGGGTCTGGGACCGGCAGGTGGGCCATGCGGCGCCCGGCGCGGTGAAGCTGCACGGCACCAACAAGGCAGCGGCCGGGGAGTGGTCGAACCGCTGGCCGGGCTGGCAGTACAACTGGGGGAACATCGCCATCCCCCCCGGCGCCGAGGTGCGCCTGAAGGCGTGGGCCCGCGGCACGGTGGCCGACGGGCCGGGGGCTGCGGTGAGCCTGGCCTTCCTGGACAAGCACAACGAGCCGGTGGCGGGCGGGAGCTTCGCGTCCGACCCGGTGAAGCTCACGGAGGCGTGGCGGGAGCTGACGGTGGCGGGCCGCGCGCCGCGCGATGCCGCCTGGCTGCAGATCAGCCTGGGGCTTCAGGGCGAGGGCACGGTGTGGTTCGACGACGTGGCGCTGGCCGACAGCGCGGGCACGGTCATCAACCCGGACTTCGGCCGGGCGGAGAAACACTCGCTGGCGCGGCGGACGCTCGATCAGGCCGACGGCCCGGGCTTCAAGTGGCTCTTTGACACCATCGTCGTGCCGCTGGATAGCACGATGTTCGCGCTGCTGGCCTTCTTCATGGCCTCGGCGGCCTACCGCACCTTCCGGGCGCGCACGCCGGAGGCGACGGTGCTGCTGCTGGTCGCCGTGATCGTGATGATCGGGCGGGTACCCATCGGCGAGCTGTTCTTCAAGCACATGCCGCAGGTCTCCGAGTGGTTCATGATGTATCCGACCGTGGCGGCCAAGCGCGGGATCCTGTTCGGCGTGGCCCTGGGCTCGATCGCGACCTCGCTCAGGATCATCCTGGGCATCGAGCGCTCGCACCTGGGGGGGCGATAGCGTGCGTACGCTCTCCCTCTTGCTGCGCATTGACCGGCGCTGGGTCTTCCTGTGCATCGCGCTCGCGGTGTTCGTGCCCTTCCTGACGGGCCTGAAGTTCCTGCAGGGCACGCCGACGCCGGCGACGGTCGCCGTCCATGAGTACATCGAGAACCTGCCGGCGGGCAAGCCGGTCATGATCATGTTCGACTACGGCCCGGCGGGCATGCCCGAGATCCACCCGATGGCCATGGCGCTGCTCCGCCAGTGCTTCAAGCGCAAGCTGCCTGTGATCGCCATGACGCTGCACCCGCAGGGCCCGCGCATGATCGAGACCGCTCTTGCGAAGGTGACGCCGGAGTTCGGCGTGCGTTACGGGCGGGACTACGTCAACCTGGGCTTCAAGCCGGGCTGGACGTCGGTGATCCTGGGCATTGGGTCGGGCTTCGCCACCACCTACCCGAGCGACACGCGCGGTACGCCCCTGGCACAGCTGCCGATCATGCGCGAGGTGAAGGACTACAGCGACATTGGCCTCGCCGTGGACCTGGCCACCGGTTCGGCGCCGGGCGCGTGGATCGCCTTCGCGCACCAGCGCTTCCACCTGCCGCTGGCGCTGGGCATCACGGCGGTCATGGCGACCGACAACTACGTGTACCTGCAGACGGGGCAGATCGTGGGGCTCATCAACGGGATGCGCGGGGCGTCGGAGTACGAGCATCTCGTTGAGCATCCGGACGTGGGCTCGCTGGGGATGTCATCCCAGTCGGTGGCGCACCTGGTCATCATCCTGTTCGTGATCCTCGGGAACGTCGGCTACTTCGCGGGCCGGGCGCACGCCCGCCGGACGGGGGAGGCGTAGGCGATGCCGGGCCACGACCTCGCTGAGACCCTCACCCGCCCGGAAGTCATCAGCCTGTGGCTGCAGGCGGTCCTGACCTTCGCCATCCTGTCCTTCCTGGTCAAGGACAACGCCTTCTACAAGTTCGCCGAACATGTCTTCGTGGGCATCTCGGCCGGGTATGGCGTGATCGTGGTGTGGCATGAAGCGGTGCTGCCGATCCTGCTGTACCGCATCTTCCCGCACCTGGGCGGCGACCCGACGGTCCATCCCGACTACTGGGTCATCATTCCGGGCGTGCTGGGGCTGCTGATGGTCAGCCGCTTCATCCCCAGGTACGCGTGGCTGTCGCGCTGGCCGATTGCCTTCGTGGTCGGGGTGGCGGCCGGGTCGAGCATCCCGGTGGTGGTGCAGGCGAACATCCTCGAGCAGATGTATGGGACGATCCAGCCGCTGATCTACCATCGGCCGCTCGTGCTGACCGACGCCCCTGGCGCGCTGGACCTGTCTTTCGGGGCCATGTTCGCGGTGTTCAACGGCCTGGTACTGGTGCTGGGCGTCATCTGCGTCCTGAGCTACTTCTACTTCTCGCAGGAGCACAAGCGCCTGCTCGGGGTCAGTTCGCGCCTGGGCATCTGGTTCCTGATGATCGCCTTCGGGGCGGGGTTCGGCAACACCGTCATGGCCCGCATCTCGCTGCTGGTGGGCCGGGTGCAGTTCCTGCTGTACGACTGGTGGCCGGTGGTGAAGGCCGGCCTGGCCAGTCTGTTGCACCGCTGAAGCCTGTAGCGCTGCCGTAGGGATTTGCTGGCTCACGTGCCTTGCCGGGGCACGGGTCAGGCGACGGGACTCGGCGGGGAGGTCGCCGAGCGTGCTCGGGCACGAGGAGTGTGAGAGACATGGAGAAAGAGTCCATCCTGCTCATCGAGGACGAGGAACAGGACCGCCAACTGATCCGGACGGCGCTGGAGCGGGAGGGCTACCTCGTCGCGGAGGCGACCACCGGCGAGGACGGCCTGACGGCCCTGACGCACCAGCGGCCCGATCTGGTGCTGCTGGACCTCATCCTGCCCGGGATGGACGGCTTTGAGGTCTGCCGGCAGATCCGCGCCAAGAGCGACCTCCCCATCATCATGGTCACGGGGCGGGACGAGGAAGTGGACAAGGTGGTGGGGCTGGAGCTGGGCGCGGATGACTATGTGACCAAGCCCGTGGGACTGCGCGAGCTGGTGGCGCGGGTGCGGGCCACGTTGCGCCGCAGTGTCATCACCAAGCGCGCCACGTCGCAGCGGCGTCACCTGAGCTACCCCGGCCTGGAGATTGACCTGCCGACGCGCTCGGTGCAGTGCGACGGCGAGGAAGTCCACCTGACCCCCAAGGAGTTCGACCTGCTCTACCACCTGGCGTCCCACCCCCGGCACGTCTTCCGCCGCGAGGACATCGTCCAGGAAGTGTGGGGCTATCCACCCGCCAACGGCGACCTGCGCACGGTGGACACGCACGTCAAGCGGCTGCGCAAGAAGATCGAGGAGGGGCGGGTGGTGCCGTGGTCGCTGGCCACGGTGTGGGGGGTCGGGTACCGGTTTGACTTGAGCGAGTGACGGCTAGGGAGCGCGGCTCTCCAGAGCCGCAAGCCGTACGGAGCGCGGGCTTTCCAGCCCGCGCCTTTCCGTTGCCGTAGGCGCGCGCCTAACGGCTGCCAGCTGGAAGCTGGCGCTCCTACGGCCCCACTCGCCCGGTGCGCAGCACGCCCGCCACCGCCTCGCGGGAGACCGCCGCCATCATGTTCCCCGGGCCTGAGCCCACCAGCGCCCCCATGGCGTTGCCCCAGCGCAGACATTCGGCCGGCTCGCGCCCGTCCAGCCACGCCGCGATGAAACCTGCGTCGAAGGCGTCCCCGCAGCACGTTGTGTCCACCATGTCCACCTGGAACACCGGCGCCGCCGCCTCGTCCCCGGGCCGCAGGAAGCGCGCGCCCTGCGCCCCGAGCTTGAGCGCAATGCCCTGCCGGGGCCGGGGCAGGGCCGCGGCGGCCTGCAGCGGGTCATCCTGCCCGCCGATACATGTCGCCTCGACTTCGTTGGGCAGGAAGATGTCCACCTGTGGCAGGAGCTGCCGCAAGCCGGTGTCCCAGCGCTCATAGGGGTCGTAGCCGGTGTCCAGCGAGGTCGTCACACCGGCTTGCGCGGCCCGGGCGAACAGGGCGGGGAGGTCGGGCTGCAGCTTCGTCTGCATGAAGTACGAACCCACGTGCATGAAGCGGGTCTGCGCGAGCAGAGCGTCGGGGAGGTCGGGGCCCGTGAGCGAGTCGATCGTGCCGAGGTAGGTGACGAAGGCGCGGTCGTGTGGGCCGGACAGGGACACGGTCGTGCCGGTGCCCAGCTCGTCATCCACGATGAGGTAGTCGGTGCAGACGCCGGCGGCCGTCATGCAGTCCACGAGGAACGCGCCGGCCTCGTCGTCCCCCACGCGCGCGACCAGGGCCACCCGCAGCCCGAGCTTCGCGCAATAGGACGCGAAGTTGGCGGCGACGCCCCCGGGGTGGCGGCTGAGCGAGCGGGCCAGGACCTCGCGGCCGAACTCCGGGAGCTCGTCAACCGCCAGGATGAGGTCTATGTTCAGGTCGCCGACGGCGACGACGTCGAAGGGCTTGAGGGCGCTCATGGGCGGCGATGGTCTCCGCAATCACGTCAGCAGTCATGGGTGGCTTCGTACAGGACGCGCCGGAGGTTCTTCGCCCAGCGCGAGGCCAACTGTTGGGTGCAGCACCCGTTGGCGTCAGCGTCGGCCTGGGTGACACCCACGATGCGGATGTCGCGGAACCACACCTCGTGGCGGTAGGGGTGGCCGCCGGCATACCGGACGACGACGTCAGACGGGTCCAGGTCACGCTTTTCGGCCAGGAGCACGGACATGGCTCGTACGAGTTGGCGGTGTACTTCCACGGCCCGGTCCTGGGGCGTGCGGTCACCGAGTCCGACGCGCATCCGCAGGACGAGCATGCCCGAATGGGCGACCTGCGTACACGGGGGCGTCTCCGCCCACAGCATGCCCGCCACGGCCAAGCATCCGGCAACCAACAGGGCAGTGCGCATGGCACTCACTCCTTCTCCTAGGGACAGCTCACGGCCATACGGCCGTTCATTCCACCGTGGTTCGCGACGGCGGCAGGCCCCGACCCCGCGTTCAGGAGTCGGCCGCTGCCGCCTCGATCCGTTCGAGTCTGAAGATGACCGGCCGATAGCCGTCACTGCAGCAGACGATGGTGCGGCCGGGTTGCGAGCCGATGAAGTTGCCCCCGCGGGCCAGGGTGATGACGTACTTCTGGATGTCCACCCACGCCCACGAACAGAAGCCCTCGGGCATGTTGGTGTCGGAGATGAACTCCTGGCCTTCGGCGAGGCGGTCGCACGCTTGCCACGGCCCCGTCGCGCTGTCGGCCACCATGTCCTCCAGCAACAGGCGCTTCATCACCGTGATGCGGACGAGGGCCTGCATCAGCTCACTCCTTCGGCTCGGCCGGGCCGGCGCAGGCGGCTCCGGTCGCCGTCTGGTGCAGGACGCTGTGCCGCCGGCCGTAGGCGAAGTAGATGACGAAGCCGATGAGCAGCCACACCGCCAGCCGCAGCCAGTTCTGCACCGGCAGGGAGAACATCAGCAGCGTGCAGGTGAGCGTGCCCAGGATCGGGATGACCGGCACCCACGGGCAGCGGAAGGGGCGGTGGGCGTCGGGGTTGATCCGGCGCATCACCAGCACGGCCACGCAGACGATCACGAACGCGAGCAGCGTGCCGATGTTGACCAGTTCAGCCAGGATGTCGAGCGGGATGAGTGCGGCCATGGCCGC
>CAZZDO010000347.1:0-5826 GCA_964653205.1 uncultured Armatimonadia bacterium
ATGATGGCAATGACCACGAGCAACTCGATGAGGGTGAAGCCACGTTTCACCTGGGACCTCCTGGACTGGATGTAGTGTGTGACTAGGTCTTCCTTTTCGCTATCCGGCGTTCCTTTTCCTGCTGCCTGGGCTGCAGATTCAGCGCCGCTTTCAGGTACGGCGCGGTGGCGGAGCGGCGAGAAGCCGCGACCTGCTCCGGAGTCCCGGTCGCCACCAACTCCCCGCCACGATCCCCGCCGCCGGGCCCCAGGTCAATGACGTAGTCCGCGCTCTTGATGACGTCGAGGTTGTGCTCGATGATCACGACCGAATGGCCATTGTCCACGAGGCGGTTCAGCACCGCCAGCAGTTGCTTCACGTCGGCCACGTGCAGGCCGGTAGTGGGCTCATCGAGGAGATAGAGCGTGTGGTCGCGCACGGGGCGGGCAAGTTCGCGGGCGAGCTTGACCCGCTGGGCCTCCCCGCCGGATAGCGTCGGCGCGGCCTGCCCCATCGGCAAGTAGCCCAGCCCCACATCGCACAGCACCTGCAGCCGCCGCGCCAGCCGGGGGATGGCCCCGAACAGCTCCCGCGCCTGCGCGACGGTCATCTGCAGCACCTCGGCAATGTGACGGCCGCGGAAGCGGACATCGAGCGTCTCGGGGTTGTAACGCGCGCCGTTGCACGTCTCGCACGTGACCCACACGTCCGGCAGGAAGTGCATTTGCACGCAGCGGCTGCCCATGCCCTGGCAGGCCTCGCAACGCCCGCCCTTCACGTTGAAGGAGAAGCGGCCGGGCTTGAAGCCGCGCGCCTTCGCCTCCGGCAGCGAGGCGTACAGCTCGCGGATCATGTCGAAGGCGCCGACGTAGCTGCAGGGGTTCGACCGCGGCGTGCCGCCGATGGGCGTCTGGTCTATGTTGATGACCTTGTCAAGGTGTTCGAGGCCGAGAAGTTCGTCATGGTCGCCCGGCGTGCCCGCGCCCTCGGTGCCGTAGTAGTGGGCGATGGCGCGGAAGAGCACGTCATCGAGCAGCGTGCTCTTGCCCGAGCCGGAGGGGCCGGTCACGCAGGTCATCACGCCGAGGGGGATGGGGACCGTGAGGTTCTTGAGGTTGTGCTCGCGGGCACCGACGATGGTGAGCCAGCCTCTCTCCACACGGTCGCGGTCGGTGACCGCTCGTACACCGGCATTCTCTCTAGTGGGGGGGGTGTACGAGGGGTCACCGACCCCGACGCTCTTCTCGCTGGGCAGCGGCCGCCGCTGGGCGGGAACATCAACCCGCAGCTTCCCCGCCAGGAACTGCCCGGTGACGGACCCTCTGTGGCGCGCGACTTGCTTGGGGGTGCCGCTGGCGACGACGCGGCCGCCGTCCGGGCCGGCGCCCGGGCCGATGTCAATGATGTAGTCGGCCTCGGCGAGGGTCTGCGGGTCGTGCTCGACGATGACCAGCGTGTTGCCCTCATCGCGCAGGGCCTTGAGGGCCGTCAACATGCGGTCATTGTCCGCCGGGTGGACGCCGACGGTCGGCTCGTCGAGGACGTACATCACACCCGTGAGACCGCAGCCGAGCTGGCCCGCGAGCTTCACGCGCTGGGCCTCGCCGCCGGACAGCGTCGGCGCGGTGCGGGCGAGGGTGAGGTAGTCCAGCCCGACCTCGTTCAGGAACGCCAGACGGCGGCGGATCTCGGGGATGATCTCCTGGGCCTTGGGCCGCTCGCGCGGCGTCAGTATGAAGTCGTCGAAGAACTCGCGGCCTTCGCGCAACGGGAGGTTGCACAGGTCGAGGATGGTGCGCCCGCGCAGGCGCACATGCGCCGCTTCAGGGCGGATGCGCGCGCCGTGGCACGCCGGGCAGACGGTCTCGGGGTCGCCCCACGGGAAGCCGAGGCCGTAGCAGGCCTTGCACCAACCGTCGTAGTGGTTGAAGGAGAAGCTGCGCGGGGTGATGGGGTGGTAGGAGGCGCCGCAGGCCCGGCAGGAGTGGAGCTTGGAGAAGCGGCGCTCGGACGGCCCCTCACCCCGCTCTTCGGCCACCACGACCTCATTCCCCAACCGGAACGCCGCCTCGACGGCCTCCGCCAGCCGCGAGCGCTGGCGCGGGGCGATGGTGAAGCGGTCCACCACGACCTCGACCGCGTGCTCGCGCCGACGGCTTAGTTCGGCTTCCAGCGGCAGGCGCTGCACGTCCCCGTCAAGGCGCACGCGCTGCCAGCCGTCGCGCTGGAGGCGCTGCAGCAGCGTCTCGTAGGCCTCGTTGCCCTGGGGCGCGACGGGGGCGCAGAGGAGGGCCTGCTGGCCGTCGGCCTCCGCGAGGATGGCGTCCACGATCTGGCTGGTCGTCATGGCCCCGACTTCGGCGCCGCATTCCGGGCAGTGCGGTTGACCGCAGCGGGCGAAGAGCACGCGCAGGTAGTCGTAGATCTCGGTGGTGGTGCCGACCGTCGAGCGCGGCGAATAGCCGCGCCCGGTCTGGTCTATCGCGATGGCCGGGGGCAGGCCGGCGATCCGGTCTACCTTCGGCTTGGGCATCTGGTCCACGAACTGGCGGGCGTAAGAAGAGAGCGACTCGACGAAGCGGCGCTGGCCTTCGGCGTAGAGCGTGTCGAGGGCGAGGGAGGTCTTGCCCGAGCCGCTGACGCCGGAGATGACAGTGAGCTTGCGGCGGGGGATCTCGACCTCGATGTTCTTGAGGTTGTGCTCGCGGGCGCCACGGACGAGGAGGGTGTTGCGGTGCCGCGTAGGTGCGCCGGTCCCCGGCGCACGATCCGAGGGTTGCGCGTCGGGGACCGACGCGCCCACGCGGCCACCCAGCACTTCCCGCAACATCCCCCCGGTCGGCGTGTCGCTCGCCGCCACCTGCTCCGGCGTGCCCTCGGCCACGATCAGCCCGCCGTTCGCGCCGCCCTCGGGGCCCATGTCAATCACATGGTCGGCGGTCTTGATGACATCCGGGTGGTGCTCGACGACGAGCACCGTGTTGCCCTCATTGACGAAACGATGCAGGACGTCCAGGAGCTGCTGCACGTCGTGGAAGTGCAGGCCGGTGGTCGGCTCGTCGAGGATGTAGAGCGTGTGCCCGGTGCGCGGGCGGGCGAGTTCCCTGGCCAGCTTGACGCGCTGGGCCTCACCGCCGGAGATGGTCGTGGCGGGCTGGCCGAGACGGATGTAGCCGAGGCCGACATCCACGAGCGTCTGGAGGATCTGGCTGATCTTCGGCTGGTTGGCGAAGTGCGCCAGCGCGTCGCCGACTTCTAGCTCCAGCACCTCGGCGATGGTCTTGCCGCGGTAGGCGACTTCGAGGGTCTCGCGGTCGAAGCGCTGCCCTTCGCAGACTTCACACGTGACCCACACGTCGGCCATGAAGTCGGACTCGAGCTTGATGGCCCCGTAGCCCTCGCAGGCGCTGCAGCGGCCCTCGGGCACGTTGAACGAGAAGCGGCCGGGCTTGTAGCCGCGGCGCTGGGCCTCGGGGAGCTTCGCGTACAGGTCGCGGATGTGGGTGAGGACGCCGGTGTAGGTGGCGGGGTTGCTGCGCGGCGTGCGGCCGATGGGGTCCTGGTCTATCAGGATGACCTTGTCGAGGTGCTCAAGGCCTTCGAGCGCTTCGTAGGCGCCCGGCTCGACTTCCGCGCGCATCAGCTCCCGCGCCAGCGCCGGGTAGAGCGTGTCGGTCACGAGCGAACTCTTACCGGAGCCCGAGACGCCCGTCACGCAGATGAACCGCTGCAGCGGCAGGGCGACGGTGAGGTCGCGCAGGTTGTTGTGCGAGGCCCCGATCAGCTTCAGGTGCCGCGTAGGTGCGCCGGTCCCCGGCGCTCGATCGGCGATGTGCGCGTCGGGGACCGACGCGCCTACGCGCCGTTGCTCCGGCACGGGGATGCTGAGCTTGCCGGAGAGGTATTGGCCGGTCAGGGAGTCGCGGCTGCGCGCGATCTGCGCGGGCGAGCCGACGGCGACGGTACGGCCGCCCCGCTCGCCCGCGCCGGGGCCGAAGTCCACGACGAGGTCGGCCGCGCGGATTGTCTGCTCATCATGCTCCACGACGATGACGGTGTTGCCCAGGTCGCGCAGGCGCAGCAGGGAGTCGAGCAGCTTACCCTGGTCGGCGTGGTGCAGGCCGATGGAGGGCTCGTCGAGGATGTAGAGCACATCCACGAGGCCGCTGCCGACCTGCGAGGCGAGGCGAATGCGCTGGGACTCCCCACCCGACAGCGACGGCGCGCCGCGGTCGAGGGTGAGGTAGTGCAGCCCGACATAGCTCAGGAACGACAGCCGGTCGCGGATCTCCTTGAGGGCATCTTCGGCGATGAGCGCTTCGGCCTCGGACAGCACGAGATCATCGAAGAAGGCCTTCGCGGTCGCGATGTCCAGGGCCACGAGGTCGGCGATGTTCCGGCCGCCGACGGTGATGGCGAGGCTCTCGGGCTTGAGGCGCTGGCCGTGGCACGCCGGGCACGGCCGCGTGCGCATGGCGGCCTCGAAGTGCTTGAGGATCGCGCGCGCCTTGATCTGGCGGTAGCGCCCCTCCAGCTCGTTCATCAGGCCCTTGAAGACGCCCTGGTGTCGCCACGACCAGTTGGTGCGCGGGTTGTAGAAGCGGAACTCGATCTTCTCGTCGCCCGAGCCGTAGAGCAGGAGGCGGCGGTGCTCCTCGGACAGGTCGCGCCACGGGGTGGCGAGGTCAAAGCCGTAGTGCCGCCCGATGCTGTCGAACCACTGGCGGCGCCACGTGCTGCGCAGGGACTGCATTGCCGGGATCGCGCCGTCCACCAGCGACAGGCTGTCATCAGGCACGAGCAACTCGGGGACCAGCTGGCGGTCCACGCCGAGGCCGTGGCAGGCCGGGCACATCCCGCGCGGGGTGTTGAAGGAGAAGCTGGCGTGGGTCGGCTCCTCGAAGCTGAGGTCGCACTTGGCACAGGCGTACTGCGTCGAGAGCAGCAAGTCGGGTTCGCCCTCGCGGGCGATGATGACGCGACCGTCGGCGAGGCGGCAGGCCTCGTCCACGGCCTCGGCCACGCGCGAGCGAATGTCCGGGCCGATGGTGACGCGGTCCATCACCAGCGCGATGTCGTGGCGGCGGTAGCGGCTGAGGGCCGGCGGGTCGTCGAGGCGGATCTCCTGGCCGTCCACACGGGCGCGCAGGTAGCCGCGCTTGAGATAGTCCTCGAACAGGTCGCGGAATTCGCCCTTGCGGCCGGTCACGAGCGGGGCGAGGATCTGTACCTGCTCGCCGGCGGGGAGGCTGAGCACGCGGCCGATGATCGTCTCACGGGTCTGGCTGCCGATCTCGCGGCCGCACTGCGGGCAGTGGCGCTGGCCGATGGCGGCGAAGAGCACGCGCAGGTGGTCGTAGACTTCGGTGACGGTGGCGACGGTCGAGCGCGGGTTGTGGCTGCGCGCGCCCTGGTCAATCGCGATGGCCGGGGCCAGCCCCTCGATGTGCCCGACGGCGGGTTTGCTCATTTGCTGGAGGAATTGCCGGGCGTAGGTCGAAAGGGACTCGACATAGCGCCGCTGGCCTTCCGCGAAAAGCGTATCGAAGGCCAGCGACGATTTGCCTGAGCCGCTCACGCCCGTGAAGACGATGAGGGAGTTCTTGGGGAGCGTCAGGTCCACGTCCCGGAGGTTGTGCTCGCGGGCGTGGCGGATGATGATCTGATCGGACACGGCGGGAAGACTCCTGGCCGGCGAGAGAGGCACGGAGATTCTAAGCGAACGGATGTTCACAGTCAACCGGGACGTTCGGGCGGCGGGAGGCGAGGGGGTCGCGGTCTGGTGACCGCTCCTACACGACTCCATCTTCCCTTGACGTGACCGATGTACGAGCGGTCACCAGACCG
>CAZZDO010000348.1:0-5794 GCA_964653205.1 uncultured Armatimonadia bacterium
GTCGCCACACCGACCCCACCCCCGCCGCCGCTGCCGACGCCCATGACCGGGCCGTATGGCGGCCTCATTGCGCCCCCTCAGACAACGCCCACAGCGGCGCAGCCGTCGGCCCTGACGCCGGGCGGGCCCGTCCAGCCGGGAGGCGCGACTCGACCCACGCAGCCAACCGCGATGCCGTCACCCGCCACCATGGCCCCGGCCGGCGCCGGCATGACCACGCGTGCGCCGTGGACGGTGACGCCCGGGGCCCCAGCCTACTGGCCCTTCTTCTCACCGCCCGGCACGCCGATCCTGGGCGGCCCGGTGCCCCCGAACTACGCTCTGGGCGGCGGGGACGCCATCGACCTGCAGGTGTGGACGCAGAACCGCCAGCAAGTCGCGGTCCAACTGACCGTCACCCCTGAGGGTTTCATCTTCCTGCCCACAGTGGGGCGGCTCAATGTCGCCGGGCAGACCGTCCAGCAGGCCCGGGAACTGATCGCCAGGGCCTACGAGCGCTTCTACGACCACCCGGATGTCACGCTGGCGGTGTCCGGCCAGCGGGCCCTGGAGGTCTACGTGCTCGGCGATGTGACCCAGCCGGGCAAGTACACACTCTCGGGGATGGCCACCGTGTTCACGGCGCTGTACGCCGCCGGAGGCCCCTCGGAGAGCGGGACGTACCGTGAGGTGCGCCTGGAGCGCCTGGGGCAGAAGCCGCAGTTCGTGGACCTGTACGACTACCTGCTGCGCGGCGAACGCCAGGGCGACGTGCTGTTGCAGAACGGCGACATGCTGTTCGTCGGCCCGGCGCGCCTGGAGATCGGGGTGGCCGGCGAAGTCCGGCGCCCCGCGCGTTACGAGCTGAACGGCGACACCACGCTGGCCGACGCGCTCGAGCTGGCCGGCGGCCTGGGGCCCCAGGCCTACGCCCCGGCGATCGAGGTCTGGCGCACCGGGGACCGGAAGGGCTGGCAGCTGGTCAACCTCGACGCCGGCGACAAGTCCAGCCTGACGCTGCGGGACGGGGACTTGATCGTTGTGAAGCCGTTGCTGGATGTGACACAGCAGACCGTGATCGTGCGCGGCGCGGTCAACCGGCCGGGCAGCTATGCCTTTACCCCGGGGCTGACGGCTGGCGCGTTGCTCAAGCTGGCCGAGGGGCCAGCGGACGGCGCGAACCTCACCCAGGGACTGCTGTGGCGGCTCCAGTCGGACATGGGCTATAGCGCCCAGCGGCTGTCGCTCGGCGACGCCCGCGGGCAGGCCACCGGCGGCGCCACCGCCCTGCAACCCCGCGATGTGCTGTTCGTGCCCTACCAGGAGGAGGCGAGCGTCACCGTGACCGGGGAGGTCTTCCGGCCGGGGACATACCCCTTCGGCGAGGGCATGCGAGTGCGTGACCTGCTCACCATGGCCGGGGGCCTGAAGCCCACCGCGTTCGCCAAGCGCGCGGAACTCATGCGGTGGCTGCAACCCCAGAATGAGCTGGGGGTCGTGGCCGTAAACCTGCAAGCGGCCTTGACGGGTGATGAGCAGGCCAACGTTCCCCTCCAGCGCCTGGACGAGTTGGACGTCAAGACGCGGGAGGCGGCCCTCACCGTACCGCTGGTCCACATTGACGGGCTCGTGCAGACACCCGGCTCTTACCCGCACCGCACAGGCATGAAGGTCAGTGACCTGATCTTCGCCGCGGGATCGCCTCTACCGCAGGCGACCGGCATCGAGTACGCCCACGGGCGCACGACCGACACGGTCGCCACGGAGCACCTGACCATCGCCGGCCCGCCGGACGCCTTCCGCGTGACGCCGGACCCGGTGCTGGCGCCGGACGACCGGGTGAGCGTGCAAGGACGGGGGCGCTTCGTGGCCGCGCCGCAGGTTGTACTCGTCAAGGGGCAAGTCGTCACGCAGGGCGCGTACGCTCTGCTTGACGTGGAGACGCCGACGGCGAACACCGTGTGGTCGGTGCTGCAGCGGGCCGGAGGCCTGTTGCCTGACGCGGACCCGAACGGGATCGTCATCTACCGCGGTCTGGCCGAGATCCTCACCCAGACGCGCGAACTCAGCCAGATGATGCGCAACCACAACCGCGAGACGGTCGCCGCGCAGGAGCAACTCGAGCAGGCCGCCGGCGCCATCCAGAAGGCCATGACCCAGCAGGTCGCCGGCCAACTGGCGCAGATCTTCCCGGCCGAAGGCGCGGTGACGGTCGTCGTTCCGCCGCGGCAGTTGCAGCTTGAGCAGTCCGTGCAGGCGATCCCGCTGGACGGCAAGCTGCTGATGGAGAGCCAGGGGAAGCAGGGGGACGTGCAACTGGCCCAGGGCGACGTCATCATGGTGGCGCGCCAGCGCGACACCGTGGCCGTGGTCGGGGCCGTGGTGCGTCCCGGCGCGGTGTCCTTCAAGCCCGGCCTGACGCTTCGTGACTACATCGCGCAGGCCGGGGGCCCGGCCATTGACGCCGCCGAGAAGCGCACGCTGGTCCTGGGGGCCAACGGGGCCGTCCGCGATGGCGGCAAGAAGGTCCATATCCAGGCCGGTGACGTCATTCTCGTGCCGTCCCAGTACGTGATCCAGACGCGACGCACGCAGAGCACGTGGGAGACCGTCTTGAAGACCCTGGCGGCCGCCGCCGCCGTGGCCTTGCGTCTGCAGTAGGGCAACGCCACAGCCGCACCGACGCAGCCTTGTAGGTTTGATCGGGTAGGGAGAGGGCGCAAGTTGAGCGTTTCGGACACCCAGGGGCTGGCACGCCAGCTCATGCCTGTCGCGACGCGGTCGCGCTCGGAGTATGCGCGGCGCGTCGCCGGCGAGGCGCATGCCCACCCCTGGTGGTCCGTGGTCATCATCACGGCCAGTTCGCGCCGCCAGGCTGAACGCTACGAGGCCGAGGTGCAGCGGCGCCTGGCGGCCGGGCGGCTGCCGGGCACTGTCCACTATCTGATCGTGCCCGACCTTGCGGACGCGCGCATCGGCAGCGGCGGGGCTACGCTCAACGCGCTGGGCGCGATGGCCCATCGTGGCCTCATGCCGTCCGACCCCGCTGTGGCTGAGGACTGGTGGCGCACCCAGCGCGTCCTGATCGTGCACTCTGGGGGCGACTCCCGTCGCCTGCCCGAATACTCCCTGTCCGGCAAACTGTTCAGCGCCCTGCCCGTGCTCACCCCCTGGGGTGAGGTCAGCACCGTCTTCGACGAGACGCTGGCGCTCTCGACGGGCTGGGCGTCGCGCCTATCGTCCGGACTCGTTGTGGCCTCGGGTGACGTCGTCCTCACCTTCGACCCCCACCAACTCCACTGGGACCACCCGGGCGTGTGCGGCGTGGCCATGCGCGAGCCGGTGCAGCGCGGGCGTGGGCACGGCGTGTTCGTCGCGGATGAGACTGGCCGCGTCTACAGCTTCTTGCAGAAGCCGACGGCGGACGAAGTGCGGGCGGCCGGGGGGCTGCTGCCCGGGGGCCGGGTCGCGCTGGATACCGGCCTGCTACGCTTCGACGCGCCTACGGCCGCTCGCCTGTCGGCGCTGGCCGAGGTGTGGCGACGCGAGCAGGTCCGGGCTCTCGACGCCGCTGTCGCCGCGTCGGCGCCGTGGGTCGAGATAGACCTCTACCAGCACTTTGCCGGGGCGCTGACCGGGGAGTGGACGCCGGGGGCTGACGCGCCGGCCGCGCTCCGCGGTCTGGCCGCGGCGCTGGCTGACGTGCCCTTCTGGTGCGACACCATCGAGGGTGAGTTCACCCACATCGGCACAACCGAGTTGTTCCGCCGCCTCATGACTGAGGAGAGCGGGCTCCTGCGGCTCTACGATGGCCAAGAGCAGTTGGGGTCCGCGCCGCCGGAGGGGGTGCGGTCGGCCGGCGTGATCGTGGACTCGGTGTTGGCTCCGGGAAGTGAGCTGGGCCCCCGCGCCCTCGCGATCGAGTGCCAGCTTCACCGCCCCATCCGCGTGGGCGGTGGGGCGATTGTGCACGGGGTGACTGACGAGATCGCGCTGGCGGAAGTGCCCGACGAGGCGGTGGTGCACCAGGTTCCGGTCGTCACGCCCGATGGGCGCACAGGGACGGTGGTGCGGGTCTACGGGGTGACGGACGACCCGAAGGTGAGCGTGAGCAGCGGCCGGGCCACGTGGCTGGGACGCCCCATCCTGGAGTCGCTCGCCGAACTGGGGCTGGAACCGCAGGCCGTGTGGCCGGACACGCCGCCGCCCGAACGGTCGCTGTGGAACGCGCGGCTGTTCCCGGTGGGACCGGCGCCGGAGGCTGGCCTTTGTGCCGCGTGGATGCTGGGCGTGACCGATGCTCCCGTGCCGTCGCACCGGTGGGAGGCCGCTGAGCGCCTCTCCCTGGCGTCCAGTGCCCACTGCGCCGACGACACGGAACTCGCGGCTCGGCTGGCGCGGCGGCGGGAGCTGCAATGGCAGCACAGCACGCTGGCCCTCGTGGCGACCGGCAACGACCTGCGCCCGCTGCTCGTCAACGCCCCCAGCCCCGCGGCGCTGGCCGCCGTGGGACGCGAACTGTGTGACTGCGCGCGGCGCGAAGCCGAAGCCAACCTCACCGACGCAGCCAGCGCCTCCTACCAGGCCAGTTGCTTCCTGAGCCATGCCGGCCTGGCGGCCGAGGCCGCGCAGGCGCGCGGCGATGCTTTCGCGTTCGTTCGTCAGGCTGTGGCCTCGGGAGCGACGCAGTGCGGGCTCATCGGCAGCGAGGGCCGCTGGCGCCACGACTGGGTGGAGGTCTCGGCCCCGGCCCGCATTGACCTCGGCGGAGGCTGGTCGGATACGCCGCCCTTCTGCCTGGACTGGGGCGGCACGGTGCTCAATGCCGCCATCGCCATCAAGGGCGGCTACCCCATCGTCACCCGGGTCCGGCGGCTCGACGAGCCGGTCATCCGCTGCGTCGCAGCGGAAGAGCGCATGGTGACGGTCTTCGACGCCGCGGAGGACGTCCTGGCGCCCCTGGGGCCCGGCTGCCCGTTCAGCATCCCGCGCGCGGTGCTGCAGATGCTGGGGCTGGTGTCGCGCGATGAGCCCCTGGAGGCCGCCCTGGCCCGACGGGGTGGAGGCCTGGAGATCCGCACCAACGTGGACCTGCCGATGGGCTCGGGGCTCGGGACGAGCAGCATCCTGGCCGCGACGGCGCTGCGGGCAGTCACCGAGATGCTGGGCGCGCCGCTGTCGAACCATGAGCTGAGCGACCAGGTGTCGTGCCTGGAACAGCGCATGACCACGGGTGGAGGCTGGCAGGACCAGGCCGGGGGCATCTTCCCCGGCGTCAAGCTCGTGCGCACCGCGCCCGGCGCACATCAGCGCCTGCGCGTGGAGCCGATAGCCTGGGGCGCCAGTGGCGAAGACGCGTTTGCGCAGCGACTGGTGCTCTACTACACCGGCTTCCAACGCGTCGCCAAGGACCTGCTGGCCCAGGTCGTGGGGAGCTACCTGGCGCGCGAGACGGCCACGGTGCAGGCGCTACACAGCATCAAGACGATCGCCGAGGAGATGCGGCTGGCGCTGCAAGAGGAGGACTGGCGCCAACTGGGGCAACTGCTGGACCACCACTGGGAGTTGAACCAGCGCATGTGCCGCCGCATGGCCAACGCCCCGGTCAACGCCATCCTGCACGCGACGCGACCGTACCTGGTGGGGGCCAAGCCGGCGGGGGCTGGCGGCGGCGGCTTCCTGATCATGCTGACGGAGAACCCCGACGCGGCCGAGGCGCTGTGCCGGCACCTGACGCAGTCCGACCTCCCTGGCGCGGTGTACCCGCACGCCATCGCCGACGATGGGCTGCGGGTGACAGCGGGGTAGTCAGGCC
>CAZZDO010000349.1:0-5769 GCA_964653205.1 uncultured Armatimonadia bacterium
GCCTGGGCCTGTGGCTCGTCGGGCAGGAGCGGGGCGACGCGGAGTTGCTGCGTCGCGGTGAGGCCGTCTTCGACTGGGTCGTCACGCGCCAGCACCCAAGCGGCGGCTACTTCGAGATTCAGAACAACGAGACGCCCTCGGACTGGGAGTACACCGGCCTGGAGGAGTGCTCGACCATCGAGGTCTCGTTCGTCGTGCACGGGCTGGCGAATGCGCTGCTGGCGGGCCTGCCGCCGAAGGCCGCCTACCTGGACTGCCTGCAGCGCGCCGGGCACTGGTACCTGTCCATCGAGTGGCCGCCCGGCTCGGGCATCTTCCCCCACCATGAGCGGTCGCCGTACGACACGCTCAACGCCAACCTGCACACCGGGGAGGCGCTGGCGGCGATCTTCACGGCGCTCAAGCAGGTCTACGCGCGCACGGTCAACATCTTCTACCAGGGCGCGCGGCGCACCATCCGCCACACGCTGACCTGCCAGTGGCCCAACGGCTGCTTCCCCTACCGCGCCGATGACGGCATCACGATCAACTACACGTCGCTGGTCGTGTGGTGCCTGCTCAACGCGCTGGAGACACTGCCCCAGGTCCACTACCGCCCCGATGTCGCCCCCGCGGAGGACGTGCGGCGCGCGCTGGACATGGCCGGGGCGTTCCTGAGCGGCTGCGTGGCTGATGACGGCACGCTGCTGTGGGAGGGCAACGAGACTTCGACCGCCAAGCACAACATGTGGACGTACGCGCTGACGGCCAACGTCCTGCGGCGGATCGGGGGCGAGGCGAACGTGGCAGCGGCCGAGCGGCTGCTGGGCTATGCGCTGGCCCAACGCAGCGCCTCGGGCCTGCTGCCCATGCGCGACGAGGGCGAAGAGATCACCGAGTGCGCCTACATGCAGGCGGACATGCTGCTGTTCCTGCGTCAGTGCGGGTAGTAATCCGCCGCCGTGTCGAACAGCGCCACGATGTTCTCGGGGGGTGTGCCGGCCTGGATCGCGTGGCTGGGGCCGAGGATGTAGCCGCCGTCCTTGCCCAGCGTGTCAATCAGGTGCCGCACCTCGGCCACGACCTCCTCGGCGCTGCCGAAGGGAAGCGTGTGCTGGACGCTGACGCCGCCCTCGAAGCACAGCCGGTCCCCGAAGCGCCCCTTCAGGTCCGCCGGGTCCATGTTGGCGGCGTCGAACTGCAGCGCCTGCAGCACATCAATCCCCATGTCCAGCAGCCCCGGCACCGCTTCCGTCACTGACCCGTCGGAATGGTAGATGACTTTCGCGCCGTGCTCGTGGATGACTTCGTTCATCCGCGCATGGTACGGCTTGAGGTGCTCCTCCCACATCGCCAGCGACATGAGCAACCCGTTCTGCCCGCCGATGTCATCAGCCGTGAAGACGAGATCCACCGCGCCGGGCACGGCGCTCAGGGCGCGGTGGAAGAACTCGATGAAGTAGTCGGTGACGCGGCTGGCGATGGCGTGGAACAACTCGGGCTGCATCACGAGGTCCATGAAGGTCTGCTCGAACCCGCGCATGTACCACGTGCATTCGAAGATGTTGCCGTTGGACAGCATGAGGCAGTACTCGCCGTCGGCCTGCGCCTGCGCGACGAGCCCGGGCAGCGCGGCATAGTCGAAGGCGTCGGGGGAGGGCCAGTCGTGAGCGGCGACATCGGCCACGCTGCGGGCCGCGCCGAGAGGGTAGTGGTCAATCTCGCTATAGCAGTCGGCGCCGTAGCTGACCGGGCTGCGGTGGACGCCCCAGATGTCGGTCCCGGCGGGAAGGGCCGGCCCTAAGTAAGGCGGCCCGCAGCCCCTGATGTCTATCAGGGGCTGCAGGTACGCGGCGGCGGTTGTCTGGCGCTCGCGGGCCAGGTAGTCCTCCAGCGCCCGGTGCGCCGGGGCGTTGATCCCGGCGCACACCATGGCGATGGGAATGCGGTCGGTGGTCTGGTGCTGAAGCGCGAGACGGACGCGCTCGCGGTGGCTGAGCGTCTCTGCCATGTTCGGGCCGCCCTTGAAGCGTGGTGTGGTGAACTACTCCGCCTTCGCCGGCTTGAGGTCCCCGCGCTCGACCATGTCGCGCAGCGGGTTGTCCTCGATGTCCAGTGGCAGTTGCACCATGCCGCGCCGCCGCACTGACTCCCAGCACGCGAAGATCTGCTCGGTGGCCCGCAGGGCGTTGCGCGCGTTCATCATGCACTCGCGGCCGGTCTTGAAGCAGTCCACCACATCGGCGAGGCAGCGCTCGATGAAGTTGGGGCCATGGCAGCTCTCGCCGTCGCAGTCGAACCCGACCCACGGCTCCCCGGCCTGCAGGACCCGCAGCACGGGCTGGCCCGGACGGCCGATCTCGATCATCCCGTCGCTGCCGATGATCCGGTGGTGGCAACCCACCGACGCGCCCGCGTCGCCCGTGGCCGCCAGCCCGAACACGCCGTTCTCATACTGCCACAGGGCGATGGCGTGGTTCTCGTTGTGCGTGCCGAAGATCAGCTTCTCTTTGCTATAGTCCAGGCCGCACAGCACCCACTCGGCGTTGCGCTCGCCGTTGAACCAGTTGGCCATGTCGAAGTTGTGGGAGCCGTAGTCGTACAGGTCGCCCACGCCGATCTCGATCTTCTGGATCTCGCCGATCATGCCGTCGTCGGCGAACTGCTTGGCCATCGCAAAGGGCAGGCCGTAGCGCCGCTGGTGGTTGAACGTCAGCTTCGTGCCGGACTGCTCGACGGCCGCGACTATGGCCTTGGCGTCGCCGAAGCTGTACGCCATGGGCTTCTCGGAATGGATCGCGGGCACCCCGGCCGCCGCGCAGTCCTCGATCATCTGCCGGTGCAGGTGCGGCCACGTACAGATCGAGACGAGGTCGGGCCGGATCGCCGGCAGCATCTCGTTGTAGTCGGTGAAGACCTCCGCGATCCCGTACTTGTCGGCGAAAGCCTGGGCGTTCTCAGGCTTGATGTCGGCGCACGCGACCATCTCGACGTCATCGGTCAGCAGCTTGTACGCCTCGGCGTGGCGGTAGGCCATCGCGTAGCCCATCGGCCCCGCCTTCTCGGGGACTTTGCCGGTGCCGATGAAAGCGACTTTGAGCTTGGACATGAGCTTCTCCTGTAGTGGCGCGATTCATCGCGCCGATTCCGTTGCGGCAAACAGGGCGCGATTCATCGCGCCGATTCCGTCCCGACAGGCAGGGCGCGATGAATCGCGCCCCTACACCATCTCCCGCACGTTCCGCATCCCCACCAGGTCATCCTGCAAGCACGCCAGGACGTAGGGTCCTTCGGGGATGACAGCGATGGTTGCGTCCGGCCCGTGCGCGGCCAGGGCCTGCGCCACCGCCGCCTCGACGCTCTCGGCCGGCTCGACGAAGAGCCGGCGCTGCGTCTCGACGGGCAGGCTGGACACGCTGATGACCGTCGCCTGCCGGCAGACCTTGTGCATCTCCTGCAACTGCCACTGGTCAATGCAGCACAGTTCGCCGGCGAAGGCCGCGGCCATGAAGCCCTCCAGGCTCTCCTGGCCGAGGATCAGCTCGCTGAACTCCGGGCCGCCGAGGCCCTCGGCGTTCTCCTGGGCGACGATGATGCTGCCACCGGGCTTGACGATCGGCAGCGCGCCGACCATGCCCTTGACGCCCTGGTAGAACGTCAAGTCGAGGGGATAGCCGGCGGAGGTCGTGACGACGATGTCCACGGGCTCGGCCAGCACGACCTTGGTCTGCCGCTCGGCCAGCTCCATCCCCGCCAGGTGCGCCTGCCGCATCTCGCCGCCGAAGACGCCGGTCAGTTCGCGGGCCTCGTTGAGCACAACGTTGAGCAGGAAGACGTTGGACCGCGGGCTTTCCAGCCCGCGGCCGTTCGCCAGATCCGCAACCCGCAGCGCCTCCTCGTGCACCGGGTTGCGCCACAGGTTCCCCGCCCGCGCCTCGTCCGGGTCGAGCATCTCGGCGCTGTGCCAGGCGAGCACCGTCGCCACGCTGCACAGCCCCGGACAGATGGCCTTGCGCCCGCCGGAATAGCCGGCCATCAGGTGCGGCTCGATGAGCCCGGTCAGGATCTTCAGGTCGGCCTCGACGTAGCGCCGGTCCACCTGCACGGGCAGCCCGCGCGGCGTGCGCCCCAGGTCGGCATGGCTCGCCGCATCGCGCGCCTCGTGGTTGACGATCCGGCAGCCGCTGCCCATGGCCTCCGGCCCGAGCATCTCGGCCAACTCCGCCTCGGTGTTGCCGCGATGCAGGCCGGTGGCGACGAGAATCGTGATGCGTTCGGGCGGCAGCCCGGCCGCCGCGAGCGTCTCCAGCACCGGCGGGAGGAGCAGGGCATTCGGCACCGGCCGCGTGAGGTCCGACACAACGATGACGGCATCGCGCCGCCCGGCCGCGAGTTCGGAAAGTGGGGGAGAGGCGATGGGGGCCGCCAGCACCTCGCGCACCGCCCGCGCGGGGTCGGGCAGCACCGGCAGCTCATTCATGCGCAGCACGTGCCGCACATTCGCATCGGGGAGCGTGACCGGCAAGCCCTGCCGGCCGTAGCGGAGTGTCAGTTCCATAGCCAGCCCTGTTCCCACTCGGCGACGCAGATTCCTTGTCAGCCTGTGACAGGTGCGCCGCCCCGTGACGCCGAAGGCTGCGCCCAGCCCACAGGAGATCGCCATGACCTCTCGCGAACGCATCCGCGCCGTGCTCGACTTCCAGCCCCCCGACCTCGTGGGCCTGGAGATTCATCCCTCCACCGCCGGCCTCTACGAGCACGGCGAGCGCCTGCAGCGCCTGCTCCAGGGCTTCCCGCACGACTTCGGCGACTTCTCGAACCTCGCGCTGCCGACCGTCAATCCCGACGCGATCCAGCCCGACGGCAGCTACTGCGAGACGCGCACCGATGCCTGGGGCATCACGTGGAAGCACTACATCTTCGGCGCGTGGGGCATCCCGGAGGCGCGGCCGCTGGACGACTGGACCAACCTCGACCACTGGCAGCCGCCCGCCCCGCCCTCGCCGTCCGGGCCGGACTGCGACGCCGCCCGCGCCAACGCCGCCGCGCACAAGCAGAAGTACTACCTCAAGGCGGGCTGGGGCGGCTTCTTCGAGCAGATGCACTCGTTGCGCCGCTTCGAGGACGTGCTCATGGAGATCGCGCTCAACACGCGCGAGATCAACCGCCTCGCCGACATGCTCGTGGAGCACGAGAGCGCGTGCCTGGGCTGGGCCCTGGGGCTGCAGCCGGACGGCATCGGCCTCGGCGCGGACTTTGGCACCCAGGAGGCGCTGCTCCTGTCGCGCGACCAGTGGCGGCGCTTCTTCCGTCCGCGCTATGAGAAGCTGCTCGCGCCCGTCCGCGAACAAGGCTGCGACATCTTCTTCCACTCCTGCGGGCAGATCAGTGAGCTACTGCCCGACCTCGCCGACCTGGGCATCAACGCCGTCTGGCCGCAGATCAACCTCTACGACTGGCCCACGCTCGCCCGGCGCTGCCGCGAATTGAAGCTGGCGCTGGCCCTGCACCCGGAGCGGTCGCACGTGATGACCTCCGGCACCCCGGAACAGGTGCGGCGGCACGTGGACGACCTCGCCACAGCCTTCGTGCCGCAGGAGGGTGGGAGCTGGTTCTACCTGGAGATTGACAACGGCTTCCCGTGGGAGAACATCGAGGCGTTGTTTGAGGCGGTGGCGCGATATCGCTGATCCGCTAGTTGCGGGGTGGACGGCCGCAGGCCGGACGGGGGCCCCGCAACGGTGGGGGCACCCGTTGCGGGGCCCCCGTCTGCGCTGCGCGCGTCCACCC